>JAZUSD010000001.1:0-3934 GCA_045606545.1 Acutalibacteraceae bacterium
CATTCCCATGCCATGATCACGTCTGTATTCTTTTGCTCTTTCCTTGGAATCGACAATTGATTTCGTGAAGCCTTCCCCAATGTCTTTCTGTATTGACTGCTCAAACATTTTACAGAGACTGAATAGAATGTCACCAAAGACAGGAGAAGCGTCAATTTTATTTGTATAAATATTTCCTTGTCTGTTATCTTTTAATGCAGATTTCAGCACTGCATTTTGCAGACGCTTTTCGAAGTTTTTGTTCTTCTCAAGGGCATCAAAGCTTTTCTCAGGATGCTTGCGATAGTATCTTTGATTGGCAAGCTGCAGCTGACACCACTGACGATACAACTCTTGCAGGTTATCATCCTTGCAGACAACTTTTACAACTGCATCGACCTTTTCTTTTTGCTCATGTGAAATGAATTTATAATTCCTCTTGCCTGAGTACCCATCAAGAGAGAATTTCAACTCATTGAAGGCGTATACGAACTCATCACTTGCTCCGCCAATGTCAGATTTAAACTCACTGACTTTCTCTTTGACTTCGTCAATAATTTTATCTCGGAGCGTTTGTTTTTCATCGTAGAGCTGTTTGAGTTCGTCCTTGAAAATAGTTTTTGTAAACATCGCACGCAGGTCGTTACAACTTTTTTGTGAGAGATATTCGCTGCCTGTGTTCTTGTTATAGACAATCATATGTATATGAGGGTGGTGACTTTCATCGTGATATGCTCCGTACCAAACCAAATCCTTTGCAGGAATATTATAGGCTTCTGCAATTTCAAACTGCTTTGACCGAATCAAATTTCTCCATGCATCTGCATTGTTATATCCAAGCCTGTCTGCATCTTCTCGTCTCAAAGATACGATAGGCAACCACACAATTCCGTTATGACTTAGTATGTCACTCCTTGCTTTGTTCAGATTAACATCGTCCTTGCTACCAAAGAGACCATGCTCTCCGACCTTTTCAACACGAGGCCTGGTCGCAATATAATTCAGATTAATTTCAACCCTTTTCGTGTTGATGCTCTTGTCAACTTTCTCGCGCTTTGCCATATAGTTTATATAACCTCCGCCGACAGCTTTACCGCAGGAAACATACGGCGATTTAAATACAACTTTACTCATTTTAACACTCACCTTTCTCAAAATATCGTTAAATACCATTAATACCTGAATATGCACCAATTTCAAGGCTCAACCGTGCGGAAAATCCGCATTTCAGCACCAAACCATCACCAGCAGATGCACTTTTGTAAACTCTCCGCCGGGCTTTGCACGGCGATGTAAGCCTGCTTGGGGCGAATAGCGCACCAAGCTTTATCCTGTTTCAATTTATTCCGTTCATTTTTCGTTCGGAAAGGGGCGCCCCAAAACCTGTTTTTTCATGCTGCGTTTATTTGTAATTTTGCATATATAATCAACCTTGCTTGAGGCTCATCATTTTACTGTTTCTTTAGGATATATATTTTCTCGGAGGTTAAACTACCTTACTGAGATAAGTTTTACCTTCAAATCTACCGGTGCATCGTTGCCATCAGCTATTAGATTCGATTCTGTGCTTTACAAGCGTTGCAAAACCCCTTGTACAAGAGGTTTTTATGCCTTGGGTAGTGTAAACCCCTTACCGCAGACTTTCTTTCTTCAAACACGCTGCAAAACCCCTTAAATTTTCTATGCGATCGGCATCTGTTTTTACGCAGAGGTCAAACTATATTACCCACGAAACTTAACCTCAAATTTTTCTTAAAATCTTAGGGTTATTCGCACGTAAAATCGCATTCTGAGGTTATATCGTGACGGAGACACCGAGAATATGGTTGTTATGACAGATGCTTATGTAAATAAGCTTACCTCTGACAGTTATCGTGAAGCAGTGGCAAAAAAATGCCGTGAGATTTTGGAGAAAATTATTAAGCCTGCGGATGCAGTTAAATATGTCGTTGCACTTGGCAAACGAGGTTTTATGTGGGATGTGCTCATTGATTGTGTATCCAAAAATGCATTGAAGGTCAGGAGGGATGATTTATGATTAACGAAAGAGAAGAATTTTTGAGTTATATAAATTTCCCTGAATACAGTTCCAAGAGCAAGCAGGATTATGGTTATCTCGGCAGATTTACCTTGGAAATGTTTGAGGATTTAACCGGATTTAACAGAGTCCTTACTATTCTTGCAAGAGGATATATGTTTGACGAAGAAGAAAATGCGGATATTGCACGTGCAGAAAGGGCAATCCGAGCTTGGTGCAGTGTGCCGGATAAGAAAAATGCCAAGCCTTTAGAGGATTGGCAATATATAACCGATTTTCGTGCGTTGCATGATGAATTCCCCGAGCTTGTTGATAAAAACGGCAAAGGGTGGCTTTGCAGGCATATAGCGAACATTGTATCTTATGTAAAAAAGAATCCTGACAAGGTAAGCCAAGCTGCAATCAAGAAAACGAATGATTATTTAAAGGATTTTGAAAAGGCTTGGCGAAGAAAGGTTGAGCAATTTCATACATCCATTTATGATGTTAATACCATAAACGGTTGGATAATACGATTTGACGGAATTATATCCGATGCTCTTGAGCTTGGTCCGCTTCGTGAAGAGAAAATAGAGATTTCCGATACAATTCTGCATAAGCTCTACGAGATTCTTCCCGAGAACTGTATTGAGGGAGTTAGTGTCTTAATCAAGTATTATATTGCAAACAGACAACCTGACACAGATTGGGTTGTTATCTCGCACATAAATCTTGACGGTTATCTTGGCTACGGCACATTTACAAAGAAGCTCCTTGCAACAATCCCCGAAGATATTTTAATTCGTTCAACAAATCACGGCGTTAATAGATATAAGATTATGCCGGAATTTTTGCCGTAAAATGAAACAAGCGGAACCGAGATTTCTTCCGATTTCTCGATTCCGCTTTTCTTTGGTTCCAGCGTGTCATATTTTGGTATAGGTCATCTTTCCACCAATCCATATTTAATTTTAATTCTTTCGAGCTTATCAATCATAGGTTCTGATATGAACCAAAGGAAGAACGCTGTTCCGAGTGCATGGACTAGGTCAAACGGTATTCCCATAATGTATGCATAGATTATCATTGCTTTTGTAGGATTAGCCTGATACATTATTACGGATGCAGGATTCATAATTCCTCCGTATATCACAAGCGTTGCAATAAAGCCAAAGATGCAAAGAGATGCTTTTGTCTTACGAAGAAATCCCTTTTTGAAAAGTATTCCTGCAATAAAACCTATAATACCAAAGGCAAACATTTGCCATGGTGTCCACGGTCCTTGTCCAAAGAAAAAGTTTGAAACAAACCCGGTAATTGCACCTACCAAGAATCCCGTTTCGCCGCCAAAGCAAACACCTGCTATTATTACAAGCGCTACAACGGGTTTGAACTGCGGAAGCATAAAGAATGCCGCTCTGCCTGCTACTGCAATAGCACAAAGTACGCTTATTACAATAAGTTCTCTTGCCTTGGGCTTTCTTGATTCAAACACCATTAGAAACGGTATCATCGTTTCCAAAATGATAAGTAAACTTATAAAATAATACTTTCTGTCGCCCAAGAAGAAAACACCGATATAAATGGTAAGCGGTATTAAGAGCAGTATTAGGAATGTTGCCATAAGAGTTCTTTTTGTCAGTTTCCTGTCTGACTTAGGAACTTGTATTACTTCAATTCCAATATCCCTTTGAGGAAAGAAACAGAGGCCAGAGGCAAACAATGCCATTATCATAGCTATCTGATAAACACCGAGTCCTGCAAAGCTTTTTACATTGATATTTAATATGTTTATATCTGTCTTAAACGGCAGATACATTAACGCGAAAAGCAATGCAAATATGCTACCGATGACAATTCTTGCAGGAGTAAGTTTCTTTGCTTTTTCTTTTTGTGGTTTGTTTTCCTTTTCAATCTTACGCCATTCAACAATTCTTG
>JAZUSD010000002.1:0-19762 GCA_045606545.1 Acutalibacteraceae bacterium
AAAGGCAGATATTTATCAAAATCATGAAAAAACGAAAGTCTGTATTTTTCATTATAATACCTTGTTCTTTTATCCTTATGTTGAAGCAAATAACGTTCTTCAACAAAATCAACAAAATCATTTTGAACTGCAGATACAACTCCGGAAAAGTCTGAAGAAAAACACCAATCAAAAGGATAAGCACAATCTCTTAAACCCAAACGAATCAAATCTTCCGCAACATAGCAATTACCACCAAGAGAAATAAAGTGTTTAAATTTTTCAATATCCATACAACCCTGCCACCCTATACACAAAAATAATTTCGAGTTCAAAACAAAAACCACCCTCTTGGGTGGTTTTTGTTTTTGGCGGAGAGCAAGGGATTCGAACCCTCGAAACGGTTTTGGCCGTTTACACGATTTCCAATCGTGCTCCTTCGACCAGCTCGGACAACTCTCCATCTGTTCAAAGAATTTTGTTATTAAATTCTGCACTCTCTCAAAGCGCCTTGCTATTATACATAATTGATTCGAAAAAATCAAGAGGTTATTGATATTTTTTTATTTTTGTTTTCAGTTGTATAGTTTGCTATTTTATGGTATTATTTGTATATGCTTGGTGAATGTTATTTCCGTTACTTTTACGATGTGAAGAGGCAACGGGGCAACCCACCACCACGCTTACGCGCGGTCCCCCTCCCTATTCCATCAAAGATGGAACAGGGATGATAAGATTTGCGCTACTTTTCCAAAAGGAGCGTTTTTATGAAATTCAAACCATATCACAAGAGCCTTGAAGATTTGCATATTGGTTGCGAAAGTCCTCGTGCATATTTCATCCCTTATGACAATCTTGAGGATGCTCTTTCAGGCGACAGAAACAAATCCTACTATTTAACAAACCTTTCCGGTGATGACTGGAGCTTTAAATTCTTCGACAGCTTCGAAGATTTAGATGAAAATTATCTTACTGCAGATTTTGATAAAAAGAATTTACCCTTGGTAAAGGTGCCCGGTAACATTCAGCTTTATGAGAATATTTACCATGATTCTCCTCTTTACTCCAACCTTAAATATCCTTTCCCCACAGACCCGCCCCATGTTCCTGAGGATAACCCCTGCTCTGTTTTCATCAAGGAATTTGATGTGAGCTCAGAGATGCTCGAAAGAGATAACATCATTACCTTTGAGGGTGTTTCCTCCTGCTTTTATCTTTTAATCAACGGCGAATTTGTTGGCTACAGTCAGGTTTCTCACTGCACCAGCGAATTTGATATTTCGAAACATCTTGTTGAGGGCAAAAACAGAATTACTGTTGTTGTGGTGAAATGGTGCGATGGCTCATATCTTGAAGACCAGGACTATTTCCGCCTTTCAGGTATTTTCCGTGAAGTATATATTCTTTCCCGAAGCAAAAACCGCTTGAAAGATGTTTATATAAGACAAAGCTTCAACGAGGATTATTCTCTTGCAACTCTTACTGTTGAATGTGATTTGGTTGGCAACGCACCTGTTCTTTACGGACTTGCTTCTCCCAAGGGGGATGTTATTGCCACAAGTGAAAGCGCAAATCCCACTTTCACAATTGAAATTCAGAATCCTTTGATGTGGAATGACGAAACACCTTATGTTTATACTCTTTTCCTTACAGTTGAGGATGAGATTGTTCCTTTCCAGCTTGGTCTTTCCGAGGTTAAAATTGAAAACAAGGTTTTCCTTGTTAACGGCAGGGGTGTTAAGCTCCGCGGTATCAACCGCCACGATTCAACCCTTCAGGGCTATGTTGTTACAAAAGAGCAGATGGTTGAAGATTTGCTTCTTTTAAAACGTGCAAACGTTAACTGCATCAGAACCTCTCACTACCCCAACGACCCGAGATTTTTGGACCTTTGTGAAGCTCTCGGCTTCTATATTGTTGACGAGGCAGACATTGAAACGCATGGTATGGGCTTCAATACAGATTCAGATTGGGATTGGATGCGCTGGTCAATGCTTTCAACAATTGATGAATGGGAAGCAGCTTATGTTGACCGTGCTGCGAGACTTTTTGAAAGAGATAAAAACCACGGTTGTGTTGTTATGTGGTCACTTGGTAACGAAAGCGGTTGCGGTAAAAACCACAGAGCTATGAGAAAATACATAAAATCCCGTAACGAAAATGCACTTGTTCACTACGAGAACTCCCACCTTGAATTCAAGGCAGTTCCCGAAGGCGAAAGCTTCAAGGATATTTCCGATGTAGAAAGCAGAATGTATGCAGGTGTTCGCTATATTGACGACTACTGCAACAATGAAGAATATGAAAAGCCCTTCTATATGTGCGAATATGTTTGCTCAATGTCCACAGGTGATGTATATGATTACTGGGAACTTGTTGATAAATATGATAATTTCTGCGGTGGCTGTATCTGGGAGCTTACCGACCACGCTATAAATATTCCCGATGAAAACGGCAATCCTCATTACTACTACGGCGGTGATTTCGGTGATTTCCCCAACGATGGTATCTGCTGTATTGATGGTCTTGTTTTCCCCGACAGAACACCCCGCCCCGGTTATTTTGATATGAAAAAGGTTTATGAGCCTTTCAGAGCAAATTATAAAAACGGTGAAATGACTGTTAAGAGTGTCCGCTATTTCACAGACCTTTCAGACCTTACATTAAAATGGAAATTAACCTGCAACGAAAAGGTTATTGCAGAGGGTGAAATTGAAGCTCTTGAAATCGCACCTCAGAGTTCTGTTACATACAAGCTCTTTGACGAAAGTGCATTTGACCTTTCAGGTGACTGCTTCGTAACTGCAACCATTCAACAGAAAAATGATACTCCATGGGCAGAAAAAGGTTATGAAATCGGTTTCTTGCAGTTTGAAATCGCAACCGAAAAGGCTGTTGCAGAAAAAGACGGCAACAAGGTTGCTCTTGCTGACGCTGAAAGATATGCTGTTATCGCCTGCGGTGATATTGAATACACTTTCGACAAGCCCTACGGCAGACTTTCTTCCATTAAGAAAGACGGCAAGGAATTCCTTGAAGCTCCTGTTAAATTCAAAATGTGGCACGCACCTGCTTACAACAGAGGCTCTGTTGACGAATGGATTGCAAACCACCTTCACCATATTGCTCAAAAAACTTACTCAACTGAAGTTGAAGAGGACAACAACAAGGTTATAATTGTTTCTGAAATTGCTCTCGGCGGACCTGCAAATCCCCCAATTTTAAAAGGCAAGCTTACTCATACATTCAATGGTGACGGCTCTGTTGATATTGCACTTTCAGGTGATATCCGCGAAAACGCGCCGCTCCTTCCCCGCCTTGGTCTTGAAATTCTTATGAATGAAGAATTTGAAAATATTAAGTATTTCGGTCTCGGCGAAACAGAAACATATCCCGACAGATACAAGGCAGGTCGCTTCGGTGAATATGAATTGACAGTAACAGATAACTTCGTCCACTACATTCGTCCTCAGGAAAACTCTTCTCACTTCAAAACAAGAAGAGTTGCTGTTGGGAAGAATGGCGGTAACGGTCTCTATGTTACAGGCTCAATGGGTGCAGAAGAATTCTCATTCAATGCTTCTCACTATTCTGCAGAGCAGTTAACAGAAAAGAAACACGATTTCGAATTAGAAAAAGAGCCTTACACAATTTTCAACATTGATGCTCGTTTCAATGCTTTAAGTGAGGACAGCTCTCTTAACAATGATGAAAACAACAGACTCTTTGACGAAAAAACTTTAAGCTTCTGCTTTAATATCAAGCCTGTTGAAATGTAAGTTACTCAAAGTGATACTAACTGATACTAGTTGGTATCACTTTGTTCTTCTTTATCAAGAAAATTAATATTGCTATTACAGATTTTAATTGGTATAATTCAAATGTACTATTCTTTTTTTCGGAGGGAAAGGAAATGAAAAAAGGTAAATTGAAAGATATGCTTTCCTATGGTGTTGGTGCGGTTGGTCTTGATTTAAGCTACGGACTTTTTTACTCATATCTTGCAAAATATTTAACTGATATTCTGCATCTCAATAAAAAATTCCTTTTGTTTTTAACACCTGTTGCTCGTATATGGGACGGTATCAATGACCCTATGATGGGAACAATTGTTGATAACACAAAAACAAAAATGGGTAAATACC
Organism: Acutalibacteraceae bacterium; assembly: GCA_045606545.1. GTDB lineage: Bacteria > Bacillota > Clostridia > Oscillospirales > Acutalibacteraceae > DTU089. The sequence goes on from JAZUSD010000002.1 coordinate 4,125, forward strand.
GCCCTTGGATTCTTATTGGCTCATCTTGCAATGCGGTAGTTCTCTCCCTTTTATTCTCAAACCCCGGTTTTGAATTAGGTGGTATTCCTCTTTATATTTATGTTGCGGTGCTTTATGTTGGTTGGGGTATGACAAATACAATGGCTGATATCCCCTATTGGTCAATGGTGCCCTCTTTCACAAGTGATCCTAAAGAAAGAAGCCTTATCGCAACAGTTGCCAGAACATTCTCAGGCTTAGGTCAAGGAATCATTTCAATTCTCACCCCTGTTATGCTCCCTTTATTGAGCGAGGCTACATATAATGGTGAAAAAATTGCAGATGCAAGAGGTTACTCACTCTGGGCAATTATCTGCGCTTGTGCTCTTGTTGGTTTCTCTTCTCTTTCTGTTTTAAACACAAAGGAAAGGCATATAACAACACCTGCAGAAAAATTCACTTTCAAGAAAATGTTCCGGATTGCAAAGAACAATGACCAGCTTCTTATTTTTATGCTTTTTGCGATGCTTTCAAATGCAGGCTGGTATATGATTTCAGGCGTTGGCGTTTATTTCTTCGATGTTGTTGCAGGTGACCCTGCAAAGCAATCCACCTTTAACATTATCGGTGCGGTGGGTTCTGTTCTCGGTCTTGGTGTTGTGCCAGTGCTAACAAAGTTTATGTCCAGAAGAAGATGTTATCAGGTTTCTCTCGGTCTAGCTATTGTCGGCTTTCTGACAATGGGCATCTGTGTCAATTCCTTTGGCTCATATATGGCGATGAATTTCTGCTATCTTATAGCTTCAATCGGTATTGCATCTATGTTCGTTTCCCAGACTGTTTTCCTTGCAGACATTGTTGACTACGGTGAAATCAAGATGGGCTTCCGCTCAGAATCCATCACCTTCTCAATGAAAGGCTTTTTGCAGAAAATGGCATACACCATTCAGACAATTATTCTCTTCTCAGGTCTTGAAATTTCTAAATACAATGAAAATCTTCACGCACAGAACAGTGAAGAGGTTAAATCCGCAATCAGCTTTATGATGCTTGTTGCACCCGTTATTCTCATTACACTTTCACTTATAATTTACACATGGAAATTCAAACTCCACGGTAAATATATGGAAGAAATTACGGAGAAAATTAATCAGAAACACGCAGAACTCAATTCGTAATTCGTAATGCGTAATTTTTAATTATTCAATCATTATTCAAAGTTTTGTAAATATTTGGTAGTTTTTAATGCTATAATAAAAGAAAACAATAATTACAAGGTGAATATAAAAATGAAAAAATTAAGAAAGAAATTGCCTGATAATATTTTTAATGTAATTATCGGCGGTGTTTTTGCAATAGTTGGGCTTTTTGTTCTGCTTTTCCCTGATACATCCTTAATAACTGTTTGCTATGTTTTAGGAACAGCTTGTCTTATTGGGGGGATTATAAGAACAGTCCGCTATGTTAAGGATAAAAAAGAAAGCACACCCAATATTATTGATATAATATCGGGAATTGTGCTTTTAGCGGTTGCTTTTATGCTCCTTTTACATCCGAAATTTTTAATGTCCGTTCTCCCATTTATTATCGGTATTTCCGTTGTGGTATATGGAGTTTCAACTTTCTTTTCGGGAAAAGGCGGTATCTTTTCAAAAATCTTCGCAGGTTTAATTGCAATATACGGTGTTTCTCTTGTTCTTAATCCCTTTAAGGGCGCAACCTCAATTACATCAATGGTTGGCTTCGGTCTTCTCATTTTCGGAATTGTTAAAATAGTTTCTGAAATTGTTTTTAATAAGAATAAACCTCAGTTACCCGAAGATATTGATGGGGATGGGTATATAGAAGTAGATTTTAAGGATGTTTAATGTGGCGAAGCCACATCGATATAAATCCTGACGGATTTTCGATATGTGCTTTGCACTCGATATACCTCCCGTTCGATATGTGCCTGACGGCACGAGTAAAAAGGATTTATATCATATCGAATTTAGCAATGCTAAATATATCGAATTTTGTAAAACAAAATATATCGAACAAGCTCGCTTGTATATCGACAAAAACAATAAAAGTTAAAGGATTCAGGGCTTTTTACTGTCCTGAATCCTTGTTTTATTATTTATTATAACCCAACTCAAACGCTTTAAGGTTCATTTCGAGGAATTTTGCAGGAACGCAGGATTTTACTGCATCCAGCCAGATTTCCTTTGGAATATCTGTATTCTTTGCCATTGCACCGATAAGGACAACGTTTGTAGCTTTAGGTGAGCCTGCTTCTACTGCAAGAGGGAGAGCATCAAGCTCAACAACTGCTGCACCTGCAGCTCTTACTGCATCAAGTACACCATCGGGATAAACGCTGTAACCGATAACAACTGACATAGGGTCAATTTTCTGTGTGTTAACAATAACCTTACCGTCAGGTTTGAGGCAGGAAAGCCATCTTGCAGCTTCAAGCTGTTCGAATGCGAGAATAAGGTCAGCTTCACCCTCACCAACAACGGGAGAATAAACCTTTTCGCCATATTTAACATAAGTAACAACAGATCCTCCACGCTGGCTCATTCCGTGAACCTCGGAAACCTTAACATCGTACCCTTGTGAAAGAAGAGCACTACCTAAAATACGGCTTGCAAGCAGAGTACCCTGACCGCCAACGCCAACTATCATTATAGCTTTATTCATTTTTAGCTCTCCCCTTTCTTATTCAATAGCACCGAATTTGCAAAGCTGAGAACAAACATTGCAACCGAGGCATTGTGTAAAGTCGATTTCTGCTTTTCCGTCCTTCATACTGATAGCAGGGCAACCGATTTTCATACACATTTTGCAGGACTTACATTTATCTTTATTAACCTTAAGAGGCGGATTATGCTTAACTGTTTTAAGAAGAGCGCAAGGTCTTCTTGAAATAACAACTGCGGGAGCATTAAGGTCAAGTGCATTTTTGATTGTTGTATAACACTCATCAAGGTTATAGGGGTCAACAACGAAAACATTATTGATACCAACTGCTTCGCAAAGCTTTTCAAGGCTTACTGCTGCTGCAGGCTCGCCCTTGATATTAAAGCCTGTTGTAGGGTTCTGCTGATGACCTGTCATACCTGTGATGCTGTTATCAAGAATAATTGTAACGGAATTACTGTTGTTATAAGCAATATCAATAAGACCTGTAACACCTGAGTGAATAAAGGTGGAGTCACCGATAACTGCAACAGATTTGTTTGCGCGCTCAGGGTCTGCAAGGTTTCTGCCGTGAAGACCTGATACGCTACCGCCCATACAAAGAACTGTATCAATCATACCGAGAGGCTTTGATGCACCGAGAGTATAGCAACCGATATCACCGCTAACGGTTACGTTAAGTTTTTTGAGAGAGTAGAAAAGTCCTCTATGGGGACAACCTGCACAAAGAACGGGAGGTCTTGCAGGAATTTCCACATCTGCTTTAAGAGATTTGCTTTCTTCACCTAAAATCACTTTTCTGATAAGACCCTGTGAATATTCGCCTAAAAGAGTAAATTCTGCTTTACCTTTAACATCAACACCGATTTTACGGCAATGAGTTTCAATATAATCATCAAGCTCTTCAAGAACATAAACTGTTTCACATTCGTTGCAGAAATCCTTGATAAGCTTTTCGGGAAGCGGATAAACGCAACCTAATTTAAGGTAAGATGCTTTATCACCAAGTGCTTCCTTTGCATATTCATAACAGATACCTGCACTGATAACACCGATTTTCTTATCGTTATATTCAATACTGTTAAGTCCGTTTTCAACTGCTTCTGTTTCGCAATATGCAATCTGATTAAGAATTCTCTTCTCAACCTCAACGTGCTTAACCTTTGCATTTGCAGGAACCATAACATATTTTGGAGCATTCTTTTCATAGGGCTTAAGACCGTTATCTACTCTGTCGGAAACTTCTGCAAGGCTTCTTGAATGAGAAACTCTTGTTGTAAGACGAAGAATAACAGGTGTATCAAATTTTTCTGAAAGCTCAAATGCCATTTTTGAATATTTAAGGCATTCATCGGAATCAGAGGGTTCAAGCATCATAATCTTAGAAGCTTTCGCATAGTGACGGCTATCCTGCTCATTCTGAGAAGAATGCATACCTGGGTCATCTGCAACAACCACAACAAGACCTGCATTAACACCTGTATAGGAAGATGTGAAAAGAGGGTCTGCGGCAACATTAAGACCAACATGCTTCATAGCGCAGAATGAACGTGCGCCTGCAACTGCCGCACCAAAAGCAACTTCCATAGCAACCTTTTCATTTGGTGCCCATTCACTTGTTATTTCATCATATGTAGAAATGCACTCCGTAACCTCTGTACTGGGTGTTCCGGGGTAGCTTGAAGCAACTCTGCAACCGCCCTCATAAAGACCGCGTGCAACCGCTTCATTACCTAAAAGTAATTTTTTCATTTATCTGTACCTCTTTGGTTAATTATTTCTTAATTTCGTTCTGTGAAGCAACAAGGCTTTCACCGCAATACATTTCGCGAAGCTTTGGTTTCTCGATTTTACCTGTGGGGTTACGGGGAACCTTTGCGAAGATGAGCTTTCTGGGACGTTTATATCTTGGCAAATCATAGCAGAAATCGTTGACATCTTCTTCTGTTAAGGTTTCGCCATCTTTTGCTTCGATAATAGCTGCGGCAATTTCACCAAGACGTGCATCGGGAAGACCGATAACAGCAACGTCCTTGATTTTATCGTGCTTACGAAGGAAATCTTCAATCTGTACGGGATATAGGTTTTCACCGCCTGAAATGATAACGTCTTTCTTACGGTCAACAAGGAAGATAAATCCATCTTCATCCTCTTGCGCCATATCGCCTGTATAAAGCCAACCGTCACGGAGAACTTCATTGGTTGCTTTTTCATCCTTATAATAACAAAGCATTACACCGGGACCTTTAACCGCAAGCTCACCCACTTCACCTTTTGCAACCTCGTTTTTGTTTTCATCAACGATTTTAACTTCCCAACCATAACCTGCTTTACCGATTGCGCCAACCTTATGAATATTTTTAACACCGAGATGCACACAACCGGGACCAATGGATTCGCTTAAACCATAGTTAGTGTCATACTGATGGTGAGGGAATATTGTAAGCCAACGCTTGATAAGACTTGGTGGAACAGGCTGAGCACCAATGTGCATCAATCGCCATTGAGAAAGTGCATATTCGCTTAAATCAACTTCTCCGCTGTCAATAGCATCAAGAATATCCTGCGCCCACGGAACAAGAAGCCATACAATTGTGCATTGTTCTTCACTTGCGGTTTTAAGAATAAGTTCGGGTTTTGTACCCTTGAGAAGAACTGCCTTGCTACCTGCTACGAGAGAACCAAACCAATGCATTTTTGCGCCTGTGTGATAAAGGGGCGGAATACAAAGAAAAACATCGTCTCTGCTCTGTGAATGGTGGTTTTGTTCTGTTAAAGCAGCGTGAACAAGGCTCTTGTGAGCGTGAAGAATTGCTTTTGGGAAGCCTGTTGTTCCTGAAGAAAAGTAAACTGCTGCTTCATCCTCGTCGGAAATTTCAATTCCGGGTGCGTGAGATGAGCAATATGTAACTAATCTGTCATAGCTTTCTGCAAAGGTGGGACAATCCTCACCAACATAGAAAGTATATTTAACATCAGGAATTCGATGAGCAATTTCCTCAACACGACCTGTAAATTCAGGGCCGAAAACAAGAACATCGCTATCAGAAAGCTTAAGGCAATATTTGATTTCATCCGCAGTGTAGCGGTAGTTAAGCGGAACTGCAAGAGCACCTGTTTTTAGAATACCGAAATAAATGGGAAGCCATTCAATTCCGTTCATAAGAAGAATTGCAACTCTGTCCCCTTTTTTGATACCTCTTGAAAGAAGAAGGTTTGCAAAGCGGTTCGCTCTTTTATCGAACTCACCCCATGTAAGCTCTGTTCTGCCTACGTTAAATGGATTTGTTTCAATAAGAGAATATTCACGCCAGGTCTGGCGACTTTTCCCTTGCATTTCAGGGTTAATCTCAACAAGAGCAACCTCGTTTTTGTAAGTATTTGCGTTAATCACAAGAAAATCTGTAATAGGCAAATTCGTTCATTCCTTTATAAAATATTGTAAAAATAAAATCGTCCTCTAACCGAAGCTAAAGGACGAGCAGTATAAACTGACCGTGTTACCACCTTTTTTCGCAAATTGCTCACGCAACCTGCCTTAAAGAGTAATAAAACTCAAACGCTTTAACGGGCGCAGCGCCGCAGCCTACTGAAAATTTCGGTGCGAAACTCCGAGATGTATTCACACAATTCGCTCATGCGCCTCTCACCAAACGGCAACTCTCTTTTTTACGCTGAAAAATGCTACTTGTTCTCTTCACAGTTTTTAAAAAATATACTTTGGAATTATACCAAACCTGTCGCAAAATGTCAACAGAGTATTTATATATTTTCCAATGTTAAAATATAGCTTTCAATATCAAAATCATCAACAGAACTGTTGTTTTTAAGATACAAAGGATGGTGAGGATGTCCCTTTACGGAGCGTTTTCCCACCGTAAACCATTTTGCACCAAATTCATTTCCGATTTTAATCATATCTTTGACACAAGGGATAAGATATGGTCTTTTTTCGATAATAGTGCCCCAAGCCGCCCATACGGCAGGTGTTTTGCCCTCCCCATATGAAGAAAGAATATATCGGAAGGCGTTCATATTTTCATTATGTAAAAAGGTATTGAACTCTCCGTCCATATCTTTAGGATTTGTTGCTCTCTGGGCATAAACATTGAACATTATAAAGCTATCGAACCCATTGAATTTAGCGGTGCGCTCAACAGATTTCAAGGTATTATCAAGGTCATCAGGTTTTGCGGTTGATGGGTTAATACCGATGCAGATTAAAGGATTTTCTCCCCTTGTGCCTAAAATATAACGATATTCTGTATAGGCATTGGGAACATAAAGCCATTTTTCTCTGTCATATTCAAAAGAGCCGTCTGCTTCTTTTAAAAGCGCTTCTTCAAACGGGATAATATTCAGTTCATTTGTTTCGCAGGTTGGTATATGCATAAAATCTACTCACTCCATATAAATATAGAACTATTATACAATAATATAGAACTATTTTCAACATTGTTTCTTATTGACTTTTTCCGCCTATTTTATATAATTAAAATGTAGAATAATGGTGTGTTTTTATATGCCATAAAGGAGAATAGATATGTTTCATTCAATGAAAATTGCAGGACTTGACAGAAATCTTCCTCTCTGCCCTCTTAACGAAAAGCTTCAGATTGGTGCTTTTGTTATGTTTGGTGACGCAGAGCTTACAGTTGCTTGTGCAGATGCACTTCTCAAAAAAGCACCTGAATTTGATTACATAATCACCGCAGAAGCAAAGGGCATTCCACTTGCTCACGAAATGTCACGCCAGAGCGGTAAAAAATATTTTGTTGCAAGAAAGAAACCCAAGCTCTATATGACAGGCGTTTTTGATGTTGTTGTTAACTCCATCACAACCGAGGGTGAACAGCATCTTTACCTTGACACTGCAGAAGCTGAACAGATGAAGGGCAAAAAGGTTATAATTGTTGATGATGTTATTTCAACAGGCGAATCTCTCAAAGCAGTTGAAAAGCTTATTGAAATGGCTGAGGTTGACTATGTTGGCGCTCTTGCAGTTCTTGCAGAGGGTGAAGCTGCAGACAGAAAAGATATTATTTATCTTGAAAAACTTCCTTTATTTGATGCAGAAGGTAATGTTTTATAATGGCAGGAATACTTTATGTTGTAGGAACACCTATCGGAAATCTTGGAGATTTCTCTCCCCGTGCTGTTCAGGTGCTTTCCGAATGTGATTTTATTGCCGCAGAAGATACAAGGGTAACAATCAAGCTTCTTAACCATTTCGGTATTAAAAAGCCAATGGTCAGCTACTATGAGCACAACCGCGCCCAACGTGGCGGAGTTATAATCGAACGCCTTTTAAATGGTGAAAACTGTGCCCTTGTTTCCGATGCAGGTATGCCAATAATTTCCGACCCGGGTGAAGATTTAACAAAGCTTTGCCACGAAAACGGAATTCAGGTTCTTGCAGTTCCCGGTCCTTGCGCTTTTGTTACTGCTCTTGCTATTTCAGGTATGCCCTCAGGCAGATTCACCTTTGAGGGATTTTTGACTGTTTCAAAACAAAACAGAAAAAAGCATCTTGAAGAGCTTGTTGGCGAAAAACGTACAATGATTTTCTATGAAGCGCCTCATAAGCTGGCGGCAACACTTGCTGATATGGCAAAATACTGGGGCAACAGAAATATTGCTCTCGTTAAGGAAATCACCAAAATCCACGAAAATGTTGAACGCACCACCCTCTTTGATGCGTCAGAGAAATATAAAGACGGTAGCGCTAAGGGTGAATATGTTCTCATTGTTGAGGGCAAGCCCGAGGAAGAGGAAAAGGAAATCACTGTTGATGTTGCTGTAGAAATGGCGAAAAAGCTTGTTGAAAACGGACTTTCAAAAAACGAAGCCGCAAAGGAAATTGCCAAGGAAACAGGTCTTAAAAAGAGTGACATTTACAAATCTTTACAGAATGGGTGATTAAATGCTTTTTGGTGTTCAATGGTATTACTGGGTAATACTTTTAGTTGCAATAATTATTGCAATTTTTGCTTGGAGCAAGGCTCTCAAAGCCGGAAAAGCTCGCAGAGAAAGACTGAAAAAAGAAGCAGCTATCTGGAAAAGAGATTATGAATTAAGAGAAAAATTCACTATTCTCACGGAAGAAAAGCTTAATTCCACAGAAGAAACAGAACTTCTTCACGGAGTTGCTATGAACATTCAGGCAAAGCTTGAAAAGGCTACTGATATGACCGAAGGCTTCAATGCACTTCCCGAAGAAAAGAAATTCATATACGCTTTAGAATACTTCGACGAGGATTCAAAGAAAAGCTTATCTTTATTCTTCAAAAACAATGGTGAACCGCTCATTTCAATTGTGCCCGATGCGTTGAATGCTATCGGTGCAGGGAAATATATTGATAACTATGCTACACTTTTACCAATGTATGACCCTGATAGTGAGGTTTCAATTGATTATTCTGTTATCGGCAAGGTTGATGAAGAATTTTCTTCCATTTACAATTCTGATGAACTTTTAAGGCTTTCAGCTAAATTCATTTTGAAAAATAAAGAAATATTTTTATCATAAAAGCACATAATTAAAAGGAGATAGAAAAATGGCTATAACATTTTATCTTTCTGCCTTTGCTGATGAAGCAGGCGGCGGAATTAAAGAACAGATTGCCGCTTTAAAGGCACACGGTATGACACATATTGAGCCCCGCGGACTTGATGAGGGAAACATTTCTCTCTATACAGTTGAACAGGCTAAAGAGCTTAAGAAAATCCTTGATGACAATGGTATCGGTGTTTCCGCCATTGGTTCTCATTATGGAAAAATCGAAATCACTGACGATTTCGCACCTCATTTTGAGGATTTCAAAAACTGCGTTGAGGTTGCAAATATTCTCGGCACCGAAAGAATAAGAATGTTCAGTTTCTTTTTTACTAAAGGACAGAGCCTTGAAGAATATCACGATGAGGTTTTCGAAAGACTTGATAAAATGTGCACCTATTCTCTTCAAAATGGTATCTGGTGCTGTCACGAAAACGAAAAGGATATTTATGGTGATATTGAAACCCGTTGCCTTGAAATATATAAAACCTTTGAAGGAAAAATCAAAGGTATTTTTGACCCTTCAAACTTTATTCAATGCGGTGTTGATATCCTTCCCGCTTATGAGCTTTTGAAAGATTACATTGATTATTTCCACATTAAAGATTGTCTTTATGATGGTGGTAAGGTTCGCCCTGCAGGTCTTGGTGACGGCAACATTATTGAGCTTCTCACAAGATTTTCAAAAGAAAAGGAAGGCGCACATTTCCTTACACTTGAACCCCATCTTAAAGTATTTGACGGTCTTAAAGATTTAGAGGGTGAGGGTGGAACTGCTGACCAGCTTAAAGATGACTATACCTACCCCACCAACCGCGCAGCATTTGATGCGGCGGCAGATGCACTTGATGTTTGCCTTGAAAAAGCAAACTTAAACAATATTACAATCAGAAAATATTAAGGAGTATTAAATATGTTTAATCACGAAAATTTAAAAGGCAGAGTTGCAGTTGTTACAGGTGGCGGCGGTGTTCTCTGCGGTGGCTTTGCAAAGGACCTTGCTCGTCAGGGTGTTAAGGTTGCAGTTCTTGATTTAAGAGAAGAATCTGCAAATGCAGTTGCTGATGAAATCAAAGCAGAAGGTTACGAAGCAATCGGTGTAGCTTGTAATGTTCTTGATAAAGAAAGCCTTGAAAATGCAAGAAATATTGTTAATGAAAAAATCGGTACTTGCGATCTCCTCATCAACGGTGCAGGCGGTAACCACCCTAACGGCAACACAACAAAAGAAAAGTTTGAGCTTTGCGATTTAACAGATAAGGCAGAAGATGTTAAAACATTCTTTGACCTTGACCCTAAAGGTATTGAATTTGTTTTCAACCTTAACTTCCTCGGCACTCTTCTTACAACACAGGTTTTTGCAAAAGATATGGTTGGTAAAGAAAACGCAACTATTATTAACATCTCTTCAATGAATTCCTACAAGCCTCTTACAAAAATCCCTGCATATTCAGCAGCAAAAGCGGCTATTTCAAACTTTACTCAGTTTATGGCAGTTCATTTCTCCGAAGTTGGTCTTCGCGTTAATGCAATTGCTCCCGGCTTCTTCTCAACAAACCAGAACAAAGCTCTTCTTTACAACGAAGACGGATCTCTCACTCCCAGAAGTGAAAAAATCCTCGGTCACACCCCTCTTGGCAGATTTGGTGTTCCCGAAGACCTTACAGGTACTCTTCTCTTCTTAAGTGACGAAACCTATTCTAAATTCGTTACAGGTGTTATAATCCCTGTTGACGGCGGTTTCTCCGCATATTCAGGTGTTTGATTAATAAAGCTCACATCCCCGCAGTTTTTACTGCGGGGGTGTGAGCTTTATTCTGCTATATGAGTTGTTTCAATTTCTGTTACAGGCTCGGTTGTAGGCTCTGTAACCTCGGGAGTTGTAACATCAGGTATTGTTTCCTCAGGCGAGGTTGTTTCGGGAGCAACATAGATATATTTAATACCTTTACTGTTGTAGCTACCCTTGTTCTTTGAAGCTTCGGAACGAACGCTATATACATAGCCGTTTTCAATTAATGCAGATGTATCAACGAAGCTTTTTACGCCTGCCTCGACTTCACCAACAGTAGTCCATTTTTTTGCACCGATATTTTTTCTCAAAACTGTGTAGCCTTTAGCACTCTTTACTGCATTCCATGTTATATTGATACCATTTTCAACAGCCTCAACACTATTAAGTGTGGGTGCTTTAAGATATGTTACGGCTTTCTTCTTATTTGAATAATAATCACTTGTAGCTTTGCCGTAATTTGTAGATATAACAGCTTTTACTGTATAGGCATATTTTTTACCATTCTTTGCAGTTGTATCTTTATACGATGTGCCACTGTAATTCTTCTTGAGGGTTTTCCATTTACCGTCACCTTCTTTGCGCATAATGGTATATTTCGCCTTTTTTGAAGTTTTACCCCATTCGATTTCAATTGCGTTATCATATGTAACCTTAACAGATTCCATAACAGGTGCTTTTGCAAAATTGCTCCAAATACCTGAGTTACTATATCTTGAAACAACACCTTTTTTGTTTACTGCTTTTACGGTATAGATATAGTTACCATTCTTTTTCTTAAGCGATGTATCTGTATAGCTTGTTTTTGAACCACTTGCGGTTCCTACTTTTTTCCACTTTGAACCTGATTGTGACTTACGGTAAATATAGTATTTACTTGTACCATTTACCTTATACCATGAAATCTTCGGACCATCACATGTATTACTTGTTGATTTGAGAACAACAACACTATCATCAAAATCAGGTTTTCTGTCAACCTTAACCTTGAATTCACGCAAAGAGCTTACACTTACTGTTGCATTTCCTTTGGAATCAAACTTTGCAGCATAAGTAAACATATAATATGTTTTAGATTTGTATTTGCCTTTTAACTTAATTTTACAAGGAGCTTTAGTGTCTCCGTTAGAGACATGAACATAGCCGGTATCGATAAGTTTTGTACCTTCTTTATCACTGCAAATCTCATAAAATAAATATACATCGCTTGCACTTGACTTGCCTTTAAAATAAAGATAATCATAATCACCATACAAATACACAGTGCTAAGTTTCTTTTTATATTTACTGTTAGTCGGAAATAAAATAGCTCCACCCAAACTACTGTCAGTAAATATTATATCTGCCGCATAAGACGTTATGCTTACAGCAGATATCAACATTACCGCTATCATTGCAACCGCCAATATTTGCTTTATTATTTTCATAACAATACTCCTTTCGACACGATAGATTTCTATCAAATTAGAGCATTTTAATTTTACCACAACTTTTTCAAATAGTCAATTCACATATAAAAAATATCGCTCCTCAGTTTTCAAGGAGCGATATTTTTTGGGTTACTTGGATTATTGAAATTTCCATCAAGAGCAACGTTACAAGTTCTATAACATCCGAATTTGCTACTTCTGATTAATTTCCTCAAGGGTTGTAACCTACGATTTTATGTTTTACCAAAGATTGACGCTTGGAATTATTGTATTCTGCCGGTAATAATTTATACCATTTGAAGATGTTTCATTACTGATTTGTCCTAAAACATTGTAATAAGTATGTGCATTAATCTTGGTTCTGATATCGTTAGGTTTTCCGTTACTGAAAGAACTGTACATTGAATGCACTACATTATTGATAATATGGGTATTGGCTACATTATAGTTACTTTGCTGAATAGCTCCGAGGTAATTAGAAATAACAAATGTATTATATCCTGAAGCAAGAGTCAGAACCCCGGAGTCAGGACCACGATATTCACCGCTACCGGAGTAACCATATTTTCTGAAAATATTTCTTTCAATAATTGTGCCTCTCATTCCTGCCCAGCCATTCTCCAAGTTAAGAGACCAACATGAACCATTGAGTAACCCATCTCCGGATACGTAATTGTCATGAATCCAACAAGCCTCAGTGGCTCCAATAACAGATGCCAATCCGTCAGCACCGTTTATAAAATTACTGTTTTTTATTTCGCAGAATTTAGACGATTCATCAGGACCAATTCTTACATATTCATCCGTGCCGACAGGAAGTTCGGTTTGTTGAATAGATAATTTAAAGTAAACTGCGTTCTCAGGTCTATTAGAGTATCCCTCGTCAATATATTGCCATCGATTAGCACCGATCAGGTTGTAATCTTTATCATACCACAAAATATCATACAAATGCTGGGTTGCGGCAATAACATTGTGCTCCCAATCGCCAATATAGTATTCGTGCAAGGTATCCATACCATTAGCAGCCTTGGACACTAAATAGAAGTCTTCTGTACTTATCCAATCAGAGCTTTCTACCAATTCGCCACTATCATTTAACCATCCGGATACAAATTCATTTGCGGCGATACTGCCCCCCGCACCATTAACCAATTCAGAGTTGCCTTTCCCCCCCATTGTGATAAAGACACCTGCCGGGCAGTTTGCTTGTCGTATTTCAACAGAGCAAAACTCTGCACGTTTTCCAACACTCAACAGTGTGCAACCCCATTGATATTGATTAGCGCCTTCATAAAGTTCGCTCATTGTAGCGCCTTCCTTGTAGAATTCGCCGTAATATTTATCAATAATTAAATGTGCATCTCTGCAATAATAAGCAAGAATGTTTCCGTTTTCATCCTTTTCTACAGAAGCTTTTTCAGTGGGAATATCACAGCTCCACCAGCCCCATCCCATTCTGAAATAAGAATATCCCTTAGTTTTAGCTAATTCACTAGGCATCATATGGAAAGCAGAGCCCTCAGGAAATTCAACCGTCATTCCGCTTGGAATATAATATTCAGTTTCAGTAGGAGCGGCATAAAAGTCAATTTCAGGGAAAATAATGTGATTGTAACCAGCTTTGTATGCTTGGGTGATAGCATCATAGATAGCTTTAGTTGTCATCACATAGTCGCTTTCAGAAAATGAATTCCCATTTTTGCTGATATAGTCAGCCGGAATTCTGATTGCAATATCATCTGCTGTTTTCTTATTAACAATTTCGATTGTGCAACTATCAGAAATTTCGGTACCTCTTAATGTTGCTGTAATAGTAACAGTACCGTTTTTTTGAGGAATGACCAGTCCATCGATTACTAAAGCTACCGTTTCATCCGAAGATTCCCATGAAACATCGTATTGGTCAGAAGCACCATCGTGATTTACATTAAAGGGATAAGGAACTGCAGATAATGCATACTTATATCCCATAGGTAAAGCTTCAGGCTTTTTTATAATATGAACACTTTCGTATTTACTATGGTCAATTCCAAGATCCGGCTCCATATAATCGGAAATAGTGTAATTTAAGGTCATTCCATTCCCGTCGTCAACAGAATAATTGCCCGCCTTGGTATTGGTATCACACCATTCAGGAATTCCATATTGTCCGGTTTTAGTATATGCAAAAGCGCTTCCCAATCCGGTAATACCATTATTAACACGACCAACAATCGTATTAGTATCTGCATTCAAACAGATTCCGCTGTCAGCAAAATGATCTGCCATTTCTGCTTTCGAAAGCTTTTCAGAATATACGATAAATTCTTTGAATTGATGTTCAGCGGATAGATTGAACGTACTATTAATGTAATTAGACCAATGTGATTTTTCAACGTAATCATCATTAATTTGCATCGCATGAGTAGATTCATTCTTATTAAAAGCCAGACACCAATAAGATTCTCCGCCGTTCATAACTCTCTTGTTATAATTTAAAGAAGGTCTTAATGTGAAATTAGTGCCAATCCAGCCACCTCCGAAAGGTGTTTTAATCATACCCCAATTATTTGGATTGACAACTTCCTGGAATAAGAAGGTTCCGCCGTAATAGCTCAAGCCGTTTCCAACAGGTAAATCTGTGGATAACCTATTATAAACCATAACTGCTTCAATACTTGCCTTTTCATAGGAAGAAGGAAGTTCGACCTTTCCTCCTCTGAAATAACCGTAATTATCTACAATAGCATTTTCCATTTCTTTGCCATTGACCAAATTAACAACTTTGCCGTTAACCACTTTATAATACGCAACAATCCGGGCATCTAATTTAATTTTATCAATTGTTCTTTCTTCATTTTCCTTACAAACAGAGCAAGTTCGTTTTTCTTTTCCTGACGATAACTCAGTAGCCGGAATTACAGTTTCCCATTCGCTCCAAATATGCCCTTTCTTTGCAGTAATATTATCTTTATAAGAATGTCCGCATATACTGCACTCATATAACAGGTATCCTTCTTCTGTGCAAGTAGCTTCTACAGCAGATACCTTGTAATTATGCGGTACAACATAGACATATTCAATACCTGTTTTGTTATAGCTACCTCTGTTTTTAGATGCTTCGGAACGAACACTATATACATAGCCATTTTCAATTAATGCGGATGTATCAACAAAGCTTGTTACACCTGCTTCAACCTCACCAACAGTAGTC
>JAZUSD010000003.1:0-15160 GCA_045606545.1 Acutalibacteraceae bacterium
GCTTCACGCATTCTCAATATTTCTTCTTCGTATTGCTGTATGTTTCTGTAGCTTCTGGGCATAAAAACTCCTCCTATGATAGTTTAATTCTACCATAGGAGGCTTCTTTTTTCTATTGTCCGTTTTTACTGGACTTGTTCAAATTGAGGGGGGCTATATTTTTTAGTTAAAAGTTAAAAGTTTAAGTAAAGCTTCACTTACAAACATTTTATAAGTTATTTCTTTTGTAAGGTTCTTTTTCATCGGTTAAACCGGCTAAATAATCCATACTGGTGTTAAGAGCAATTGCTAGTTTGCGACATTGTTCAAATGAGAGATGTCGTTTTCCACTTTCGATTTTTGAATAATCACTTTGGTCTATTCCGGTCAATATTTGAATTTTTATTTGTGTATAACCACGTTCTTTTCGTAGTTCTTTCAATCTACTCATTATAATCACCATTAATATTATGGCGATTTTCCCTATTGAAATTAGGGTGATATAGACCTATAATATAAAAGAGGTGATAACTGTGGCAGAAATTTGTTTGGAGTGTTGGAATAAGTTAAATGAAACAAATTATTCAGAAAAAAAGTATATTTTGTCAAAAAATTTGAATTTTTGCGAAAGCTGTAAAGAAATGAAACGCACAATTATAGTTGAACGAAGATGTTACTATTTACGTAAATACAGGTATATTTTATTTCCATTTATTTTTGGATATAAATTTTTATACTTGTTATGGCGTATATTGATTTTGCCTTACACAATTTATAAATATAAAAAATCAGGGGATAAGGACATTTAATGTGTAGATTTTAAAACTAGCATCTGGCATCTAGTAACTGGCAACTAAAAAAGCCTTCCGCAATAGAAGGCTTTTTTGTATCTTATTCATCGTCGTCAGCAAGTTTTGCTTCTGCAATAACTTTTTCTGCGATATTGTTGGGAGCATCTTCATAACGAGCAAATTCAAGTGTGAATGAACCTCTGCCTGCTGTTACGGAACGAAGAGTAATAGCAAAGTCACTCATTTCAGCCATGGGAACTTCAGCGATAAGCTCCTGGGTTCCGGTTTCTTCTGCAGGACCCATACCTAAAACTCTACCGCGACGTTTATTAACGTCACCCATAATATCGCCTAAATCCTTATCGGGAATATAAGCCTTAAGAGTTCCGATAGGTTCAAGAATTGTGGGAGCTGCTTCGGGAACTGCAGCTTTGAAAGCAATTCTTGCAGCCATTTTAAATGCCATTTCAGAAGAGTCAACAGGATGGTAAGAACCATCGTGAAGGCAAGCTTTGATGCCAACCATTGGATAACCTGCAATAAGACCGGATGCCACGCATTCACGTAAGCCTTTTTCAACTGCAGGGAAGAAGTTCTTGGGAACTGCGCCACCAACAACTTCGTCGGAGTTAAATACGAATTCTTCTTCTCCCATATAGGGTTCAAAACGAATCCAAACATCACCGAACTGGCCATGACCACCGGATTGTTTTTTATGACGTCCTTGTTTATCAACGGTTTTACGGATTGTTTCTCTGTAAGCTACTCTGGGAGCGGTAAGTGTAACCTCAACGCCGTATTTATTTTTAAGCTTGGAAACGATGCTTTCGAGATGCTGTTCGCCAAGACCTGAAACAATCTGTTCCTTTGTTTCTTTATTAGTGTAGAACTTCATTGAGCCGTCTTCTTCCTGGAGCTTGTTAAGACCGGAAGCAACCTTATCTTCTTCACCTTTCTTAACAACGTTAACCGCCATTGAATAGCAGGGAGCCGGGAAGTCAACGGGAGCAAGCTCAACAGGATTTTTAGCATCACACATTGTATCCCCTGTTTTAAAGCCTGAAAGCTTTGTAACAACACCGATATCACCGGCAACAATTTCAGTTGCATCTTCCTGTTTTGCACCTTTAACGAAAACGATTTTACCCATTTTCTCTTCTTCTTCGGTACGAGCATTATATGCTTTAGTTGCAGAAGTGATTTTACCTGAAACAACTTTAAAGAAGGACATTTTACCAACGAATGGGTCAGCAACTGTTTTGAAACAGATAGCAGCAAGAGGACCATTAGAATCGCAAGCAATATCGCCTTCGCCCTTGGGAGAGGGTGCGAGTTTTGTGATGCCGTTAAGAAGAAGGTCAACAGCTTCGCCTGTGAAACCTGAACAAGCATAAACGGGAATAACAGTACCATCTGCAACACCCTGAGAAAGACCTGCAACCTTTTCATCGTGAGTAAATTCTTCACCATCAAAGAATTTCATCATAAGGTCTTCATCAGCAGAAGCAACTGCTTCAACGAAAGCGTTATAAATTTCTTCAATATGAGCATCCTGGGGGATTGCAACTTCAGTAGCCTTAATACCATCATATTTGAAAGCCTTATTCTGAAGGAAGTTAACATAGCAATCAACAACACCATCAACCATATAGGGAACAACAACGGGGCAGATAGCTGTGCCGTATTTATCCTGTAAATCACCGAGGGTTTTATAGAAATCGCGGTTTTCTCCGTCACATTTGGAAACAGCAATGAATTTAGAAAGACCTTTTCTGCCTGCTATACGCAAGGTTTTTTCTGCGCCTACATCTACATTGTGTCCGCAGGAAAGAACGATAACAGCAGTTTCAGCTGCACGGATACCTTCACTTCTTGCGCCTTCAAAGTCGAAAAGACCGGGAGTGTCAATAATATTAACTTTTCTGTCACGCCATTCGATACATGCCATAGCGGAAGAAATTGAAACTTTTCTTTTCTTTTCTTCAGCATCAAAGTCGAAAACGGTGTTACCGTCTGCAACTCTGCCGAGTCTTTCTGAAGCACCTGCTATGTAAAGCATTGCTTCTGCAAGAGTTGTTTTACCTCTTGCACCGTGACCGGCAATGGTCACATTTCTGATGTTTTCTTTAGCATAAGATTTCAAGTGAATTCCTCCTAAAACGAGCAGAGATTTCTCTCTGATTGAAATTGTAAAATAATGCCACCAAGATATTAACAAACACTATGGCAACTTATATTTGGTATTTTAGCACATATTTTTTTAGTTTACAACGATTTTTTTGAGTAAAATGCAAAGATTATTGATATTACATAATAAATAGGGCTTGTTTTTATGTAATATGTAACGAATATTTTAAATAACGCTTTTTTTCGTTGAAAAATGAAAGAGTTTATGGTAAAATAGGCACACAATGAAACAACTATGATTTAATCCTTTGGAGGTTAATATAATGGACGAAAATAAAACAACAAACTCTACAAATGAAGTGAAAAAACCTTCACCGCCACCCGTAGTTCCTAAAAAGGCAGAAGAGGTTAAGAAGAGCAAAAATAAAAAATTATTTTTCATTATCCCCATAATTATAGCAATTGCTATTGTAGCTGTTGTGGTTGCTGTGGTTTTGAAAAATATTGATAAAGACAAAGGTAAAACGGAAACAACCTTAGGTCCCGTTATTGTAACAGATAATAACGGTGTTCCTGTTACTGATGCAGCTGGTGAACCTGTTACCGTTATGCCCGAAACAGAAGTTCACGAATATACAAACGCAGAAGGCGAGAAGAAAACTACCATCGTTTATAAAGATGTTACTGTAAATGTTCCCGTGACCGATAAAAAAGGCGAAAGCGTTACAGATAAAAAAGGTGAAACGGTAACTGAACAGGTTGTGATTACACCAACTACACAAAAACCCGGTAATGTTGTTGTGGGGTCCTCTGCTGTTGCTGTTACTGATGGCCAGGGTAACACAGCTGTTGATAATCAGGGCAATGTATTGACATCAATTATTGAGATTACTTCAACCCCTGCTATTGTTGAAACAGCGGATATTGAATGGAAAGCATCTTTAGGAGGTACTGCGGCAGACTATGTTTCAAGTATTGCAACTCTTAAGGATGGCAGTTATATTACATCAACAGTAACCAACTCAACTGATGGGGATTTTGCAAAATTCAAGGATTTAAAATACTCAACACCTTACACCGTACTCACAAAATATTCAAAGAATGGCGATATTGTTTGGCAGAATGCTTTGGGTACCAAAAAAGGACTTACAGTTATTACAAGTGTTGTTGCTCTTGATGATGGCGGTTTTTATGCAGTAGGTTACGGAAGAAATGTTGGCGGTGTTAGTGGTAAGGGTTATTATGATGGTGCAGTTTTCAAGTTTAATAAAAAAGGTGAAGAAATCTGGAATAAAGTTTTTGGAACAAGCACAGTTGACCTTTTTAATGCAGCAACCCTTACAAGCGACGAAGGTGTTGTAGTAGTAGGCTCAGTTGGTAATAATGATGAAGATGCAGAAGGCTTTGGCAAACCTGAATACGAATCCGCAGGTGCAATTGTAAAGTTTAGTTCTGATGGGAATATTGTTTGGAAAGATATCATTGGAGGTAACAAGGACTCTTTAACCGGTGTTGTAGAAAGTGCAGATGGAAATATTTATTGTATAGGTAATTTCTATTCAAGTGAATATTTCGAAAATTTAGGTCAGGCAGATAGCTGTGTGCTTAAATACACAAGCGATGGTAAATATGTTTCTGCACGTTCAATTGCAGGAAGTGGCAATGAAATTTTTAGCGGAATTACAGCCTGTAAAGATGGTGGTGTTGCCGTAGTAGGTCGTTCGAATTCTTCTGATGCAGGTTCAACAGACAGTATGTTTGTTTCTAACTTAGCTTCTCGCGGTGGTTATGATGCTTACATAGTAAAATATAATGCAGATTTCAATCTTAGTTTTGCTAGAACTTTCCGTGGTCAGAATAATGATGATTTAACCTGCATCAAAGAAGCAGAAGATGGCTCACTTATTGCAGCAGGATCCAGTAACTCTTCTTCACGTGATCTTAAAGGTGTTACAACACGTGGAGGAAACGATATTGTTGTTGTTTCATTCAGTAAGTTTGGAGAGCTTTCTTGGGCACGTTCTTTCGGAGGAACAAAGAGTGAAACCGCAAGTGCAATTTGCATTGCTGAAGATGGAGGATATCTTGTTGCAGGCAGAACTCTTTCGAAAGATATAGATATGAAAGGCATTGCACAGTATGTCACAGATAAAACTGTTGGCGTTATTGTGAAATTTCCCGCATAATGATTAAAATAAAATGTGATTATCTAAATGGCGCTGTTGCCGTACCTACAGAACTTATAGACAAACATTTAAAACTTGCCCCTGTGGCAAGTTTTAAAGTTTTGTTATTTATTTTGAGAAATCCCGAGGGGACAGCGGATTCAAAACAAATCGGAATATGCACAGGTCTCAGCGAAGCTGATGTTTGTGATTGTCTTGATTTCTGGGAAAGTAACGGTGTTATTGAAATTACAGATGAAAAGGTTTCAGATGAAGCTTTGAAAACCTCTTTTGGAAATGCCAAAACAGTTGAAACTGCAGATAGTCTCAAAAAAGAAAAATCAGTTAATCTGAATATTAAAAAGCTGCCATTTAAAAAACCAACTCAGCGTGATATCGCGGTAAGATTATCAGAATCTCCCGAGCTTGAAATAATATATAAAGAGGCACAGGAAATTTTGGGTACCTTTGGTTATGATACTCAGGCACTCCTTTTGATGATTTATGATTTTTACGGATTTCCTCCTGAAGTTATAATAACACTTTTACAACATCAGAAGAATGAGGGCAAGCTTTCTTCATCCTCAATCAAAAGCAGAGCAGAGGATTGGGCGAAAAGAGGTATAGATACTCTTGAACTTGTGGAGGAAGAACTACTTGCTCTTGAAAAAATAACAAAAACCTACAATGCTCTTAAAGATGTTGCAGGTTTTAACGGAGATGCTCCAACAACCAGAATTGCAAAGTTTTTGCGTGTTTGGTCGGTTGAATGGGAATGTTCGGAAGAACTTATCATATATGCTCTTGAAGAAAGCAAAAAAGTTTTAAATGATACAAATAAGCTTTTGAAAAAATATGTTCAGTCCGGAATACAAAGTCCTGAGCAGATTCAGCAAAAGCAAAAAAAATCTTTACCTGAAGAGATAAAGAAAACTTACGAAATAGAAGACATCGGCAAGAACAGTGTTCTTGATTGGATTAAAAAATATGCAGACGGGGAGGAGAATAAATGAAATATTCCGAGATAATTTACTCGAAAGCAGAAGCAGAGCTTAAAGCAAGAAGAATTCGGGCTGAAGAACTTGCTGAAATGCGTCGCAGACAGTTTGCGGAGAAATTCCCGGAGCTTATAGATATTGAAAATATTATGAAATTTTCCGCTCTTGAAGTAATCAAAAGTGTTGGTTCAAGCGGAAAGGTCGTTAATATAGCAGAGGTAGCAAAAACCAATCTGCAAGCACAGGAAAGAAAAAAAGAGCTTTTAGAGAAAAATGGATATCCTGCGGATTATCTCGATGTTCCTTATACCTGCAAAAAATGTAACGATAGTGGTATTTTTAATGGTAAGCTATGTGAATGTCATCTTTCACTTCTGCAGAAGCTTTCTGTTGAAAATCTTTCTTGCAGTCCAATTCTTGCAAAATCCACTTTTGATACATTTAATCTTGAGTTTTATAGTTCAATAAAGGATTCGGATTTAGGCTTCTCTCATCGAGAGATTATGGGCGGAGTTTTCGGAATGCTTAAAAATTATGCGGAAAATTTTGGCCCTGATAGTTCAAGCCTTTTCTTCAGCGGGGGAACAGGTTTAGGTAAAACTCACCTTGCACTTGCAATTTTTAATGTAGTTACCGCAAAAGGTTATAGTGTTTACTATTCTTCTGCGAGAAAGGTTATTAAACAGCTTAATAACGAGCATTTCGGCAAAGGCGATACTGATTTAAATGAAGAATTAAGCAGGAATGATCTTGTTATTATTGATGATTTGGGTGCAGAGTTTGAAACTCCATTTGGTACGGCAGCAATCAACGAAATTATTGATGATGCGGTTTTAATGGGTAAACCTATGATACTCATATCAAATCTTGATAAAACTGCATTTGAGCAAAGATACGGCGAAAGAGTTGCATCAAGGCTTAATGCTTTTGAAATAATCCGGTTCTTTGGAACTGATATCAGACAAAAGAAAAAATAAATATAAAACTACGGAGGAAAAAATTATGTTAAAAGGTATTCCGAATATTATTTCACCTGAGCTTCTTAAAATTCTTGACGAAATGGGTCACGGTGACGAAATTGTAATTGGTGACGGTAATTTCCCTGCTGCATCAAATGCACAAAGACTTATCCGTTGCGATGGTCATAATGTTCCCGAGCTTCTTGACGCTATTTTAAAGCTTATGCCTCTTGATACTTATGTTGAAAGTCCTGTTATGCTTATGAAGACAACTAAAGGCGACCCAACACCTGTTATCTGGGCAGAATATCAGGAAATTGTTGATAAGCATAACGGTGAGACAAAAATGAGCGAAATCGAACGATTTGCTTTCTATGACAGAGCAAAAACAGCTTATGCGATTATTGCAACAAGCGAAATGGCTCTCTATGCAAATGTAATACTTAAAAAAGGTGTAGTTACAGAATAAAATTGATATGAACACATTTAAAAGCTCAAAACTTTTAAATGTGTTCATTTTTATCTTGCAAAGTTAATAAAAGTATGATAACATATACAAGAACAAATGTTCTAGGGCGGAAATGAAATGGAAAAAATTTTAATTTATTTTGTGGTTTTATCTTTAATAACTTGCATTGTTACGATATATGATAAATTTGCAGCTAAAAAATGGACAAAACACAGAGTACCTGAAAAAATATTGTTTTTGTTGGCGATACTGGGCGGAAGTTTGGCAGAATATCTTACAATGCTCAAAATCCGACATAAAACAAAGCATAAAAGGTTTATGATAGGCTTACCAATAATTATGGTTTTGCAAATAGCAGCTATTGTTTGTCACTGTTATTATGTATAGTTTTCCATTGTAATAATTTTATAATGCTGTGCGCAGCACCCGAAATTCTGCATTTTGCATTTTCAATTTTGCATTTACACAGGTGGTGATTTTATGGTTAATTTTGACACAAGAATTCAGTTTCTGAAAGGTGTTGGTGAGGCGAGAGCAAAATCTCTTTCAAAGCAGGGGATTTACAGTATCGGAGACCTTTTAAGAAACTACCCGAGAGCCTATGAGGATTGGAACAATACTACACTTTTAAGAGATGCGCAGGTTAACGAAAGTATCTGTGTTAGGGCAATTGTTTCCCAGAATCCTCAGGTTGTTAAAATTAACGGTGGAAGAATTCTTGTTAAAACTGTAATTTCAGATGGTAGTGACTATATTCCCGTTATATTTTTTAATAATAAATACGTAAAAGACCAATTAGTTGAAGACCAAGAGTATTTGTTTTTCGGAAAAATCACTATTGATAAATACAATAATAAAACTATGCTTTCACCAAGATTTGAAAAATCTCTTGAAAAGCAAAGGATAAGACCGATTTATAAAGCAACTGCATCAATGCCGTCAAAAACAACTGAAAGACTTGTTGAAACTGCTTTAAGAGAAATTAAAGGAAACGTGCAGGAGATAATTCCTGAATATATTGTTAAAAAATATCGCCTTATGAGCTTTGAAGATTCGCTCAGAGCTATTCATTTTCCGGAAAGTGAAGAACAGCTCGCTCTGGCAAAGCGTAGGCTTATTTTTGAAGAGCTTTTGCTTTTGCAAATGGGGCTTATGAGCGAAAAAACCGAGGGCGGAAACAGAAGTTCAATTCCTGTTAGAAACGATTATACAGAAGATTTTTATGAATCCTTGCCGTTTGACCCTACAAATGCACAAAAAAGAGCAATAACAGAAGCGGTTGAAGATATGAAAAACAATAAACAAATGAATCGACTTTTGCAAGGTGATGTTGGTTCGGGTAAAACCGCAGTTGCCGCGGCTCTTATGTATAATGCAGTAAAAAACGGTTTTCAAGCGGCTTTAATGGCGCCAACAGAGGTTCTTGCAAATCAGCATTTTAAAACTCTTTCAAATTTTTTCGGTGATGATATAAATATATGTCTATTAACAGGTTCGGTTACTGCAGCAAAAAAAAGAGATATAAGAGAAAGACTTAAAGATGGCGACTGTGATATTGTTGTGGGAACTCACGCAATAATTCAAAATGATGTTGAGTTCAACAATTTAGGTCTTGTTATTACGGATGAACAGCACCGTTTCGGAGTGGGGCAGAGGGCGAGTCTTTCCAATAAAGGCAATAATCCCCACACGCTTGTTATGTCTGCAACACCTATTCCGAGAACTCTCGCTATGATGATTTACGGTGACCTTGATATTTCAGTTCTTGATGAGCTACCCAAAGGCAGACAACCTGTTAAAACATACCATGTGCCAACAAGCTATCACGAAAGAATTTATAAATTTATAAGAAAAAATATTACCGCAGGACAACAAGCATATATTGTTTGCCCTTTGGTTTCCGAAAGTGATAGCGACCTTGTTCCCGCAACGGAATATTATGATTATTTAAAATCAACTTATTTTGCCGATTGTACCTTAGGTCTTCTTCACGGACAAATGAAACCAAAAGAAAAGGATGCAGTTATGTCCCGATTCTATTCGGGTGAGATTCAGCTCCTTATTTCAACAGTTGTTATTGAGGTTGGGGTTGATGTTCCAAATGCGACAGTTATGGCAATTGAAAATGCTGAACGCTTCGGTCTTTCTCAGCTTCATCAGTTACGTGGTCGAATCGGTCGTGGCAGTAAAGAAAGTACCTGCATTCTTCTTTCTGATGCACAGAATGAAGAGGCGGTTGACCGCTTTGAAACAATGTGCCGTACTACAGACGGCTTTGAAATCGCTAAAAAGGATTTGGAAATGCGAGGTCCCGGTGATTTCTTCGGTTCTCGTCAGCATGGTCTTCCCGATATGCGTATTGCAAATCTTATGACAGATACGAGAATTCTTTATGAAGCACAAAAAACCGCAAAAGAGCTTGTGGATAATGAAGTTTCAATTTCAAGAGAAGAAAGGCATCTCTTGGCACAAGAAATGAAACGCCTTTTCACAAGAGTAGCATTAAATTAAAACAAAACCTCGACTACCATTCGGTGATCGAGGTTTTCATAATTAATTCTGTCCGAATACTGCAAGTAAGAAGCCTGCGGCAACTGCCGAACCGATAACGCCGGCTACATTGGGGCCCATAGCGTGCATTAAAAGGAAGTTTGTAGGATTGTATTTTCTGCCCTCATTCTGTGCAACTCGTGCCGCCATAGGAACCGCCGAAACGCCTGCAGCACCGATAAGGGGATTGATTTTACCGCCTGTAACAACATAAAGAAGCTTGCCGAAAAGCACACCGCCTGTTGTTGAGAAGCAGAATGCCAGAAGACCAAGACCGATAATAAGAACAGTTTTTAACTGTAAGAAGTCTTGTCCGTTAGCAGTAGCACCAACGGTTACACCAAGCATAATAGTAACAATATTCATAAGTGCATTCTGAGCGGTTTCAGAAAGTCTTTCAGTAACGCCACATTCTTTGAAAAGGTTACCCAGCATAAGCATACCGAGAAGGGGAGCAACAGAGGGGAGAAGGAAAGCGCAGAGAACAAGAACGGCAACAGGGAAAATGATTTTCTCTGTTTTTGATACCTTTCTTAATTGCTTCATTTCTACCTTGCGTTCTTTTTCTGTGGTAAGTATTTTCATAATAGGTGGCTGAATAACAGGGATGAGCGCCATATAAGAATATGCGGCCAATGCTATTGGTGCTAATAAGTGCGAAGCCAATTTCGATGTAAGGAAAATAGCTGTAGGACCATCTGCACCGCCGATGATAGCGATTGATGCTGCTTCTGCGGGTTCAAATCCAAATGCAATTGCAAGAAGGAATGCGCAATAAACACCAAGCTGAGCTGCTGCACCTAAAAGAAGACTTATAGGGTTTGAAAGAAGAGGACCAAAGTCAGTCATAGCGCCAACGCCCATAAAGATAAGGCAAGGGAAGATACCGGATTTAACACCCACATAAAGAATACGAAGAACACCTGAATCGTACCAATGAGTGCCTTCAACAACAGCTTGTCCGATACTGCCTAACTGACCGCCTGTAGTATCAAGCATCATATTTGCACCGGGAAGGTTTGCAAGAATAATACCAAATGCGATGGGAACAAGTAAAAGAGGTTCATAGTTCTTTTTAATTGCAAGGAACAAAAAGAAGAACGCAACGCCTAACATAACAAGGTTTTGCCATTCTAAAAGAGCAAAACCGGACTGCTCCCACAGATTAGTTAAAATTGAAGAAATGTCCATAGATAAAACCTTTCAAGTTTTAAGTAATAGATAACAATAAATCAGATAACAGCGATCACATCGTCTGTATTAACTGTTGAGCCCTTGGGAGCGTTGATAGATTTAACTGTACCATCGCAAGGAGCAACAATATCATTTTCCATTTTCATTGCTTCAAGAACAACGATAACATCGCCTGCTTTAACTGCTTCGCCAACATTTTTCTTAACTGCGAGAATTGTGCCGGGCATGGGAGCTTTAACTTGTGTACCATCTGCGGAAACAGGAACAACTGCAGGAGCAGCAACGGGAGCTTCAGCAGGAGCTTCGGGAGCTGCAACGGGAGCAACTGCAACAGGAGCAACTGCAGGAGCAGCAACTGCAACGGGTACCTGAGTAACGCCTGTTACAACTGCATCAGATTCTGTAACATCAACTTCGTAAATTTTACCGTTTAAAGTAACATTGTATTTCATATTATTATTCCTCCACTAATTTGATTGAGTTAAATATAAGATTATCAAGAGAAATGCCTGTTCTGTCTGAAATGATTGCCATAACAACTGCGGCATCCTGTTCTTCGATGTTGATAAGTTCAGGTTCCTGGTTAAGACGTCTGATAGATTTAAAACAAAGTCTTTCAAGAGGAATACCTGACTCGTGAGAAGTGATAGCCATAATAACTGCTGCATCCTGCTCCTTAACGCCATCAAGGGTTACATACCCTGGAGTATAAGGGAGAGGAACTTCTGTTGTTGCAGGTTCTTCTGCAACAACTTTTTCAGGCTGTGCAGTCTGCATGGGGGCAGGGCTCTGAACTTCTGCAACAGTTTCTTCTTTCTTTTCCTTTTTGGAAGCGCCATTAATTGCTTTGGAAAGAAGTCTTACAAATAACATAATAACAGCAAGAACTATAAGAACAAGGAGAAAGCCAAGTCCTGATGTTCCGAGAGCATCGGAGATGCTGAACAAAGGAAGAAAAGTCATTTTGAACCCTCCTTAGTCAATAGCCTTGATTTCATAGCTGTATGTTTTAGAAGCCATTTCATCGCGATAATCGAAGAAGTTTTCTGCCTGAGTGGGGAATGCGATGTAAGAAAGAACATCTTCGTCACTCTTTGCTTTTTTGCCGATTTCAGCTTTTGCAGCTTCGAATGCAGGTTCAAGTGTATCTGCATATCTACCTTCGATTTCTTTTTCGTCACCGAGAATTTGCTTTTTAACATCCTCGTTAACCTTACCGGGAGCTTTACCGTATTCACCCATAAGGTAAGATTTAACTTCTTTGGAAACGTTTTTATAACGTTCGCCTGCAAGAACGTTTGCAGTAGCCTGAACGCCAACCATCTGGCTCATAGGAGTAACGAGGGGTGGATAACCTAAATCTTCACGAACTCTGGGAGTTTCAAGAAGAACCTCGTCAAATTTATCCATTTTGCCCTGCGCAGTAAGCTGAGCAACAAGGTTTGAAAGCATGCCACCGGGAACCTGATAGTCAAGTGCTTTTGCGTCAGTTGCAAGAACTGTGGGGTTAAGAAGACCGCTTTCAAGAGCTTTTGCTCTGATGGGCTTGAAGAAATCAGCAATATCTCTGAGAGTTTCGTTATCAAGACCTGTTTCATAACCAAGCTCTGCGAGAGTATAGTTAAGAGTTTCTGTTGCGGGCTGTGAAGTACCGCCTGACATTGTTGAGATAGCAGTGTCGATAACATCAACACCTGCTTCAACTGCTTTGAGGCAAGTCATAAAGCCAAGACCGGTTGTGCTGTGAGTGTGAAGAACAAGAGGTACGTCAACAGCTTCTTTAAGTGAAGAAACGAGCTTGTGTGCTTCTGCAGGGCTGAGAATACCTGCCATATCTTTAATAGCAATTGTCTGGCAACCGATGCTTACCATATTCTTTGCAAGCTCAACATAAGAATCAAGAGTGTGGATGGGGCTGATTGTGTAGCAGATAGCACCGGAAGCAATAGCACCGTTTTTAACTGCTTCATCAACTGCAACTTCAATATTCTTAACGTCATTGAGAGCATCAAAAATTCTGATAATATCAATTCCGTTTTCAACGCTCTTTTTAACGAACATTCTAACAACGTCATCGGGATAGTGATGATAGCCGAGAAGGTTCTGTCCTCTTAAAAGCATCTGGAGTTTTGTATTGGGACAAGCTTTTTTAATTTTTCTGAGTCTTTCCCATGGATCTTCTTTAAGGTAACGAAGACAAGAGTCAAATGTTGCGCCGCCCCAACACTCGAGAGAGTAGTAACCTGCTTTGTCGAGTTTTGAGAGAATAGGCTCGAACTCATTGAACTTCATACGAGTTGCGATAAGTGACTGGTTAGCGTCACGCAACACGGTTTCGGTAAATTGAACCTTTTGCATTTGCGATTTCTCCTTCATTTAATATATTGTATAAGGAAGTTTTTATATTAAGGCAAGAAACGGAAAATATTCCCTACCAATTTTCCCCACATTAGCATACACTAAATAGAGAAAATTATCAAGTACATTGTTACGATTTTGTCAAAATAAAACTAAAAATCCTTAATATTTTACCATTATATTGTTTTAGTATGCAAAAAGAAAACCTCTGCAATTGTAAAAACACAAGAAGCAGAGATTTTAGGATTTTTTTATATACTATTATATATATAGCAGTCTAACGGCAAAATACGTGTCTGCCGATGGTAGTAATAACAGGTCGGGTGCGAATCCATTTATTAGAGGTTTTTGCAGGATTATAATAATATAATGCGCCCCCGCTGGGGTCCCATCCGTTTAATGCATCCTGTGCGGCTTTTCGGGATGTAGCATCGGGTGCAACAGACCAGTTGCTGTCCCTTACTGCAGAAAATGCGCCTGCCTGATAAACAACACCCGAAACTGTATCAGGGAAAGATGATGAATCAACCCGGTTTAACACTACCGCACCGACAGCTACCTGACCCGTATAGCTTTCACCACGAGCTTCTGCAGCAATAACTTTTGCAAGAAGATAAACATCAGAAGAACTGTAACCACTGGTGGAACCGCCTGACGAAGAACCAAGACCAAGATATAAAAGTGTTTTAGGTCCGGCAATACCATCGGCGGTGATACCAACGGATTTTTGATACCTCTTAACTGCACTTTGAGTTTTTGTTCCATATATACCATCAACTGTTCCGTTGAAGAATCCGAGAGATTTTAATTTGTTCTGAATTCGTCTTACCTCATCACCACGAGAACCTACCTTGGAGAGAACCTCTTGTGTTTCAATTTGTTCTGTTCTGTTGGTATAAATAAAGCCTATACCATAAATGATAGAAAGGCTCAGGGCGACGGCGATAAAACTACCGTATTTTGAATGTAAAAATTTTTGAAAACAAAATTCTGTTTTTTGATTTTTCATATAGCACCTCATATAGTTTTTTAGTAGTTTTTTCATTTAAAAACAGAATATTCATTCATTTTATAAGGTTTTAAGTATAAAAATTGTGGTTGTTCAATATGCACAACCACAATATATTGTGATTGGTAAAAAAGTTGAAAAAATTTTAAAAAAATTTGAAAAAAGTGCTTGACAAATGGCACTTGTGGTGATATTATATCAAGGCACTCTTCGAGAGGGGCGAAAACGATCCGCAAAAGTGGTCCGCAGGAAACCTTGAAAAGAGAGTAACGAACCTTGAAAATTAAACAACGAGAAAAGAAAGAAACCCTTGAGATTTTTTTGAGCGTAAAAGAGATTTTGCGACAGTAAAATTCGGGCTTCGAAAGAAGTTTGAGAAAGCGATACGCTAGAGTATCGAGAATGAGCGAGAAAGCTCTGAAAAAGGTTTAGACATCGAAAGATGTATAGATACAATTTTTTAGAGAGTTTGATCCTGGCTCAGGACGAACGCTGGCGGCGTGCCTAACACATGCAAGTCGAACGGAGAGCATATAATCAAGACTTCGGTCAAGAGAGTAT
>JAZUSD010000004.1:0-39563 GCA_045606545.1 Acutalibacteraceae bacterium
TACCTGGAACAGGTCGAAAAGCTGGATGTACAGATAGAATGCAAACTGGCTGAGAAACGGCAATGGCATGACCTGGCGGTGAGCATTACGCAGCAGATGGGCGGTGAGAGGGTACAGTCCTCCGGCTCAAAGGACAAAATGGGTGATGCTGTGGCGAGGTGCCTTGCCATGGAAGACGAGATTGCCGAAGCGGTGGATAATCTGGTTGCCAGAAAGAAAGAGGTCACCGGGATTCTGGAAAAGCTCGACAATCCGACTGAGTACAAGCTGCTGCACATGAGGTACATTCAGCATTTGGAGCTGAAAACAATCGCAAACAATTTAGGAAGTGATTATACCTGGGCTACTACCTGCCACGGAAGGGCATTGAAAAGTGTTCAGGCAATTTTGGAAAGCAATCCCCAACAAGGGGCTTAAAAATTTAAGGAGGATATAAAAAATGATTGGCAAGTATGTTATTGTTCGTGGTGACCGGAGCGGTGTGTTCGCCGGTCGGCTGGTGAGCGAGAATGGACAGAAGGTGGTTCTGTCTGAGTGTCGGAGACTGTGGTACTGGAATGGTGCCGCTTCCATCTCCCAGATTGCAAAAGATGGCGTTTCCAATGCATCTTCCTGCAAGTTTACCGTGACCGTTGACGAAATCGCTATTCTGGATGCTATCGAGATCATTCCCACGACTGCTGCGGCTGAAGCCAATATTAAGGCGGTGCGAGAATGGAAGATGTAAAAATCAGACAGTTCCTTCAGGTTAGCTATGGCTATGGCTATGGCTCTGGCTATGGCGATGGCGATGGCTATGGCTCTGGCTATGGCGATGGCGATGGCTATGGCTATGGCTCTGGCTCTGGCGATGGCTCTGGCTATGGCTCTGGCTATGGCTATGGCTATGGCGATGGCGATGGCGATGGCTATGGCGATGGCGATGGCTTAAAATCCTTTGCCGGCTCACCTGTTCACTATATTGATGGCTTGCCGACAGTTATAACTAATGTTCACGGTAATCTTGCCAAAGGATTTATAATCCGACAAGACTTGACAACGCAAGAATGTTTTATCGCAAAAGGCGAAGATAAATTCGCTCACGGTAGCACTTTCGCAGAAGCTCAAAATGCACTTCAAGATAAACTATTTGAGGATATGGACACCGAAACAAAGATTGATTTGTTTTTCAAAGAGTTTAAATTAGGTGTCAAATACCCCGCCAAATCCTTCTATGAATGGCATCACAAATTAACAGGTTCCTGTGTGTTTGGTAGAAATGCTTTCGTTAAAAATCACGGAATAGACCTTGAAAAAGGAACGTACACAGTCCAAGAGTTTATCGAATACACAAAGAATGATTATGGCGGTGATATCATTCGGGAACTAGAGCAAAGAGCAAAAGAAAAGGAAGGTGGTGAAAAATGAAAAAAATCTAAATTCTTGACTTTTTTGTATATGTTTTGACTTTTTTGTATAACAAATGACTAATTTAGTTTGATATACTTATAATGTCGAAAAGT
The DNA here is from genome assembly GCA_045606545.1 of Acutalibacteraceae bacterium. Taxonomy (GTDB): domain Bacteria; phylum Bacillota; class Clostridia; order Oscillospirales; family Acutalibacteraceae; genus DTU089. Next base: position 1,503 of record JAZUSD010000004.1, read on the forward strand.
ATAAACCACCGGGCAATAATGCTTCGGTGGTTTTTTCATGCGAACAAAAGGGGAAATCCGACACAGAAAGAGTGATAAAAAATGAGTGGATTTTCCTACAAAGAGCAATTTGCCGTTGTGGTGATTTGCAAGGATGAAAAAGAGCAAGAATCTATTTACAACCGCCTGAAAGATGAGGGGTTCAAGTTGAAGGTGGTTGCGGTATGACGAAAAGAATTGAAGTACATAACAGGGTAAGTGATTTTGATTCATACCGTGCTGCCAGAGTGAAAAGCCTTTTTAATGCGGAAAGCGGTTGTAATTTTGACTTAATAATTGATGGGGTGGATTTATCCGGGAATTGGAATATTGGCGTTGTTGTCGGTGCTTCAGGTTCGGGAAAGACATCAATCGGAAAACAAATTTTTGGCGAAAATAAAATAGTCAACCTTGCTGAAGGTTGGAATGGTGATAAGCCTATCATTGATGATATAGCACCAAATAGAGATTTTAATATTGTAACGGGGCATCTTGCTTCTGTTGGTTTGGGTGATGTTCCTTCGTGGCTTCGCCCTTTTCGTGTTCTGTCAAATGGTGAGCAATTCCGGGCGGGGCTTGCCCGCTTGCTTTGTGAAACACCTTCCGAAGTTGTTATTGATGAATTCACTTCAGTTATTGATAGACAGATTGCAAAAATAGGGGCGCAGGCATTTCAAAAGGCTTGGCGAAGAGAAAACCCCACAGGAAAGGTTGTACTTTTAACCCCACATTTTGATGTTGTAGATTGGTTGCAACCTGATTGGGTGATTGATACAAACAAGAAAACCTTTGAAAGAGGTTGCCCCCGGCAAAGGCCAAAAATCGAGCTGGAAATTAGGAAGGTCAACGGAAGTTATTGGCGGTATTATAAACCGCATTACTATTTAGATTTGCCAATGCCTATTGCGGCTGAATATTTTGTCGGTACAGTAAACGGTGAGCTTGCTTGTCACCTTGCTGTTAGTCCGTGGTTTCATCTTAAAGGCTACCGGGCAACAAGGCTTGTAACAATGCCGGAGTGGCAAGGCGCAGGCGTGGGAACACGTTTCCTAGATGCTATTGCACAATATCACCTTGAAGGGAACGGCAGAAAAAACAAAAAGCTTCCTACATACTTTCACACTTCACATCCTCAACTGTGTGCAGCTTTGCGCCGTTCACCAAAATGGGTGCAAGTGTCGGCTAAATTGTACGGTGATAATAAAGCAAAATCGAGAAAGTCACTTAAGAAACTGTGGGAAAAAAGCACGTTAGAGGGTAATATTGCATCAAGCGGTTACGGTGGTCATTTTCGTGCAATACAAGGATTTAAGTATATAGGGGGTGTAAATACCCTATGAAACAAATAAAGACTATAATACAACCCTTAAGCAGTGCCACACGGTTTGATATTATTGTCAATCGGCATTTGTCTGAAGGTTGGGAACTTAAAAACAGAAAAATCATTGACGTGCCGGGTGAGCTTTCCGAAGCTTTCAACTTCTTAACCGTCAATGTCTTATATGCTGAATTGGAACGGCACAACCCACCGTTTCCTGAAGAAATAACAATTTAATATTATTCCACTATAATATATGGGTTGTATATGGTAAGGGGAATATATAAGCTAAACTATTGTAATTGTAAAAGAAATGGGGGTGTTGCATGATGGCTGAATTAAAAAATGTAAGGCATGAAAAATTTGCACAATGTATTGCAAGCGGAATGTCACAACGAAAAGCCTATCGTGAAGCATTCCCAAGGTCGGAAAATTGGAAAGATGAAACCGTTGATTCAAAAGCTTCCGTTCTTGCGAAGAATGAAAAGGTTTTGGAAAGGTTAAGAGAATTGGCCGATATTGCAACCGATGAAACCATTATGAACGTTACAGAGCGAAAAAAATGGCTTACACGGATAATGATGAATGCCGAGGAAGAAACCAAAGAAAAACTAAAGGCTTGTGATATTCTCAACAAAATGGAAGGTTCATATATTGACAAGGTTGAATTCAATGGCCAAGTCAATAATCCCTTTGCCGGAATGACAACCGAGGAATTAAAGAAGCTGATTGATGATGAATAAAGAGCTTCTTCGCCAACAAGCAAAAATGGAGCTTTCCAGAAGGGAATTTTGGCAATATTGCAAGTTTACTTCCCCGGATTTCTACAAAGAAGACAGACCATTTTTGAAAGACCTTTCGGAAAAGCTTCAGTGGTTCATTGAAGTGGCGGAAGAACGCATCATGGTTGTCAATATGCCGCCAAGACACGGAAAGTCAAGAACGGCCACAAAGTTTGTCCAATGGCTTTTTGGTAAGCATGGCAAGAAAATAAAGGTGATGACGGGGTCATATAATGAAACCTTGTCAGGAACATTCGCCAAGCAAGTGCGTGATTGCATTGCAGAGAAGCCAACATTGGGTGTGACGGTTTACAATGACATTTTTCCAAACACCAAAATTAAATATGGTGAAGCTGCAATGGCAAAGTGGGCTTTAGAAGGAAGCCAACAGGCAAACTATCTTGCAACTTCCCCTTCAGGCACGGCCACGGGCTTTGGTTGTAATGTCATGATTATAGATGACTTGATAAAGAATTCAGCCGAAGCATACAACGAAAACACATTGAAGGCATTGATTGATTGGTTTAACAACACAATGCTTTCAAGGACTGAAAATGGCTTCAAGCTTATCATCATTATGACAAGATGGTGCAATGGTGATTTAGCGGGCTATATTTTAGAGAATTACGAAAATGTCATTCACATCAATTACAAAGCGGTTCAAGCGGATGGTTCAATGCTTTGCCCTGAAATTCTGTCAAGAAAAGACTATGAATTAAAGACAAAGAAAATGAACAAGGACATTGTTGCTGCAAACTACCAACAAGAACCAATGGATGTGAAAGGCCGTCTATATACTAAAATCAAGACATATACAAGCACCCCAAAAGATGAAGAAGGAAATTCATTATTCAAGTATATATTGAACTACACCGACACCGCCGATGAAGGTGATGACTTTTTGTGTTCAATTTGTTATGGCATGTATGAAGATGCCTATTATATTCTTGATGTTTACTACACGAAAGATGCAATGGAAACAACCGAACCCGAAACCGCAAGAATGCTTACAAAGCACAATGTAGGGTGCGCCATCATCGAATCAAATAATGGTGGTAGAGGATTCGCAAGGGCTGTTGAAAAAGAGTGCAAAGCACTTAAAAACAATCACACAGTTATTAAATGGTTTCATCAAGGCAAAAACAAGGTTGCAAGAATTCTTTCAAATAGCACATCAGTTATGAACAACGTATATTTCCCGGTGAATTGGGAAGACCTTTGGCCCGATTTTGCAGAAGCCATAAGAAAATATCAAAAAGAGGGTAAGAATGCACACGATGACGGGCCGGATGCTTTGACGGGTGTATATGAAAATCCAAAACCGCTTGGCAAGTGGCTTATATAACTAATAACATGCAGCCTTTGGCCAGAAAGGTGCATGTGTCGGGCATCATGCACAGAGCCTGCACAACCCATTTTTTGAGTTTTTTTCGGTGGCAATTGTGTTGGGTGTTCTCCTTTACCCGGTGGCAATGCAGTGTTGTCCAGAAAGGCACTGGCATCGATGCTTTTTTTAATACAAAATACAATCAAATAATCAATAGCCCTTGGACATTTCCGGGGCTTTTTACATAGTTGTGAGAAACACAGAAAGGAATGGTGAACATGAGGTGTTGAAGATTGAGAAGAAAGAATTGACAGTCACCGACATAAAGCGAATTATAGATGATGACTATTCATCGGAAAGAAAAATCAAGGCAAGAGAAGGCCAAAGATATTATGAAGGTGAACATGACATATTGAAATGCCGCCTTTTCTATTTCAACGATGATGGAAAGCTTGTTGAAGACCATACAAGGGCCAATATCAAAATAAGCCACCCATTCTTCATGGAGCTTGCAGACCAGCTTGCACCATTCATTCTTTCGTTTGATGAAAACCCCATTCAAGCAAAGGAAAAGACAGAAGGGCTTCAAGACTATCTTGACGAATATTTTGATGATGAATTCTGGGCCGAGATAGCAGACCTAATAACAGGCGCTTATGTCAAGGGGTGGGATTATATCTATGTGACCAAGAACACGGAAAACCGCCTTTCATTCCAATATGCCGATTCTTTGGGCATTGCAGAGGTAAGGGACAAGGACACGGATGCCAATTGTGAGTGCATCATATATTGGTATATTGACAGAATCGAAAAGGGCCAAAAAGAAATCAAGCGCATTCAGGTATGGGACAAAGACAAAACCACCTATTATGTGCAAGAAGGTGACGGGGCAATCATAAAGGACAAGGATGCACCTGTGAACCCAAGGCCACACGTTGTTTATACAGACCCGGCAACGAAGAAAAAGATGGGCTATGGACTAGGTTATATTCCTTTCTTTCGTTTGGATAACTGCAAGAAGAGATTTAGCGGTTTAAAGCCCATTAAGCGCATCATAGATGACTATGACCTTCATGCATGCTCTTTGTCAAATAACTTGAAGGATTTTGACACACCGCTTCATGTGGTTACAGGCTTCCAAGGTGACAACCTTAACGAATTGCAGACCAACTTGAAGACAAAGAAAATTGTCGGTGTTGATGAAGGTGGCGGTGTTGAGGTTAGAACCGTTGATATACCCTATGAAGCACGAAAAACCAAGCTTGAAATTGACGAAAAGAATATATATAGATTTGGCATGGGCTTCAATTCTTCGCAAGTGGGTGATGGCAACGTCACAAACGTTGTTATTCGTTCAAGATATACATTGCTTGAACTAAAGGCAGAAAAGATTGAAAGGCGCTTGCGTAAGCTCTTAAAGGCAATAATCAAGGTTGTGCTTGCAGAGATAAACCAAAACAATGACAAGGATTTCACCCTTTCTGACATCAAGCCTATTAAATTCCCGCATGACATCATCACCAATGAAACCGAGAACATAGCAAATGAGAAGGTGAAGGCCGAAACACAACAAATCAAGGTCAATACAATCCTTAATATTGCTGAAAACATTCCCGATGAACAGACACTTCGGGCGCTTTGTGAAGTTATGGATTGGGATTTTGATGAATTGCAAAGACTTGTTGAAAAGAAGAAAGCAGAGGGCATAGAGGGCGCACAAACCACCTTGAATGGCATTGTTCCCGATGATGAAAGCCCGGAGCCTGAAGAACCAATCGAAGAAGAGCCGGAAGAATAAAGGGGTGATACCCTATGAATAAACGTCAAAAGCTAGTGCAACAAGCCTTTCTTGACAATGAAGAAGAGGTTTTGAAGCGCCTTGAACAGATTTATGGTGAATCCCTTTCGGACATTGAGAAGAAGGCCGAAAAGCTAAAAGAGGACATTGAGAACCTTGAAAAGCTTTCAAAGCTGCCAATCAGTGATGAAGAAAAAGAAGTGCTATTGTCAAGGCTTCGGTCAAAGGTATATCAAAAGCAATACCAAGAAGCCCTTAAAAAGCAAGTTGACGAAATCCTTGACAAGATGCACACCGAGGAATTCAAGACGGTTTCTGAATACCTTAATAAATGCTATGAAGAAGCCTTTGTTGGCACTTTGTATGATTTACAGGGTCAAGGCTTACCCCTTGCATTCCCCATTGACCAAGAAGCAATGGTTAGGGCAGTGCAGCTTGATTCAAAGATAAGCAAAGGCTTGTATTCCCATTTGGGTGAGGATGTGGCCCGGCTAAAGAGAATTATTGCTTCTGATGTTTCAAGGGGCATTTCAACGGGCATGACCTTCAAGCAAATAGCGGGGCAAATCAAGGGCAAAATGGTTGGCAATTATGATAAACAACCGGGTGGCGCTTATTATAGAGCTTTAACAATAGCACGAACCGAGGGCCACCGCATACAATGCCAATCGGCTATGGATGCATGCTACAAGGCAAAGGATATAGGCGCAGACGTTGTGAAGCAATGGGATTCAACCCTTGATGCAAGAACCCGTGAAAGCCATCAACAAGTGGATGGTGAAATAAGGGAGCTTGATGAAAAGTTTTCTAATGGCTTAATGTTCCCCGGTGACCCATCAGGCGGTGCAGCCGAAGTTATTAACTGCCGTTGTGCTTTGCTTCAAAGGGCAAGAAAGGCGCTTGAAAATGAAGAATTCACCAAGATGAACAACTTCACGAAGCAACTTGAAACCTTTAAAACCCCAAAAGAGTATTCAGAATTTAAGGATTCCTTCTTTTCTAAAGAAAACAAGGAATTCATGAATTATGTTGAAGAGATGGAAACCAAGTATAAAACCAAGAATTGGGATTCACTTCTTGGGAAAATGACTGACAAAGAATATGATGATTATTCTTTACTAACAACAAAAAATCCAATTTTCAACAAAAAAGGTCTTGAAATTTCTTCCAAAAGTGATATAATAAGATTGGGTGTAGTGCGTGATGCAGTAAAATCCAATACGGTTTCTTTGAAGATAAATCCACAAAAACAAAACAGACACATTATAGGTAGCGGTGGATTCATAGAAGGAAGAAGCCGTTTGACTGTTGGCATTGATGAAGCACAAAGGCTTGTGAATGAATTAAGGGGAACCGGAGAACCAATATTTGACCGTAATGGTGCATGGGTTCGCAAAGAAAGGGTCGTGTGTTCAAAATATGTTGGCATACACGTTGACTTGAATGGCAACGAAACAAGAACAAAACGGCTTACAATACATTATTCGGCAACAGGAAGCCACATAGTGCCGGGAAAGGATGACGATTGATGGAATTGAAACACTATTATGGAAAGAAAGTCACCATCATAGACATAGATGGAAAAACGTTTAATGGTCTTGTGGATGATTATTTCTTCCCGGAAGACAATGAAAATGGTGAAGAAAGCATCGTCATCAAAACAAATGATGGTGGTCTTGTTGAATTCTCCGAAAAAGATATTGAAACTATAACCATAATATAATAAGCACTTTGCACAATGCAGGGTGCTTTTTTCATGCAAATTTTAAAGGGCTGACCGCAAATCAGTCCTTTTTCTATGCCAAAAATAAACATAGAGAGGTAAACATATATGACAACAATATATGCAAGAGCGCAAGACCAAGTGCTAACGGCCACAATATTGCCGAAATTGGCTTGCAACAACCGCAAATCAGTCAAGCTGCACGTTGATTTTGATGCAAAATGGGCTGAATATGCAAAAAGCGCCTTGTTCTACACGGACAAAGACCCTACTGTATATCCCGAAGTGCTTTCAAGCGGTGAATGCACAATTCCCCATGAAGTGCTTGCGGAAGCGGGCCGTTTATTCATCACCATACAGGGTATAAATTCAAGCACAGGGCAGTTGAAGTCAACAACCCCTATTTCCTATAAGATTTTGCCCGGAACGCCTTCCTTGGTGGTTTCTGACCCTTCGCCTAGTGTTTATCAGAAGCTTTTGGAAGCTTGGGTGGAAAATGAATCAAGAATAAGCAACATTATAGCCCACAACAATGATACTGATGGCAACACGGAACTTATTGATGCCCACAAAGGGCTTTATGATGAAGTGCATGCGACAATCGGGGATGCAATGCGCTATATGGGTGATACCTTCATGAAGGCAATGACCGAAAAAAGCCTTGTCGAATGCTTGAAAATAAGACAGGCTTATTATTACCTTGGTTCAACATCCATTGACACAAATGCCGTTGACAGTTGCTTGATGCGTTCAAAGCTTGTCGATTTGGAAGCATATCAAGCTGCCCTTGCAACTTATGGCACAAAGGATGGAAGCCCATATGCCGTTGTAGGGGAATTGAATTCACCGTTGCCTGTTTCAACTGATTTTAGCGGGCATTTGCTTGTTGTAAAATCGGATGTTGCGGCGTCTGTGGCCATTAGATTTTCAAGTGGTTTGAGTTGGTCGGGAAGTGAAACTGTGACGGGCTTATACACTAATTTAAGCAAAGGCATAAATATAATTCCGCTAAATGTTACAAATGCCACAAACAACGGGCATGCATCATTCAAATACGTATCACTTCAAACAACCGCACTTGCAAATGCAACACAATTTGATGCATACATTGTCACTGATTCAATGCTTGTTGACTATTTCGCCAACAAGGTGGATGACTTGCGGCATGATTTGTTCTATGTTGATTTAGACAAAGACCCGGAAGCTTATGCAAAAAACCTTGAATGCAATGTGACATATAGTGATTCACTTTTAAAAATCAACATTCCCGAAAAGACCACCACAGAAGCTGAATGGCGCTTTGCCATCGTTTCAATCAATCTTGGAAAAGATATTGCAGGCAAAAAGCTTTTGGTAAGAAGAAACACAAACAACATGAAAAGCTTCGGAATAGGTGTTTCGGCTTCACAATGGGCGGCAAAGAACTTTAGCACAGACCATGAAATCCACGAAATTGACCTTGATGAATTCATTGCCGAAAATGTGACACTTGCCGCAAATAATGGTGATTATTACTTGATTATTGGCATAGAAGTCGCAAACACATCAACATACAATCGTGAGTATAACGAAAGTGTGAATATTATGGAAATAGTGGGTGCATCGGAATCCTTGTCACCCCTTGCACGTCTTGGAAAATTTGACCCCGAAGACTATGTAAGAAAGGACGAAAACAATTATGTGGTTTGTTGGGGTGATTCCTTAACCGCAGGTGGTGGATGGACTGAAAGACTTGCAAGTCTTTCAAAGCTTCCCGTTCACAATGCAGGCACGGGTGGCGAGAATGCAAGAACGATAATGGCAAGGCAAGGTGCTGACCCGATTATTGTAAATAATATCACAATTCCCGCAAACAGAGTGCCTGTGACAATAGCAACGTATGCTTCGCCACTCACAACGGCATTTGGCTATAATGCAACACCGCTTCTTCAAGGGGGTGGCCTACATGTCAACCCCGTCAAGATTGGTGATATAGAAGGCACTTTGACATGGACAGGCAATTCATATAATGACACAAATGGAACATGGACATTCACCCGTTCACAAACGGGCGCGGCAGTCACAATAAACAGACCAACGGCCATGACAACGGCATTTGACCGTGAAAAGAACAGCCCACATTTAATGATAATTTTTATGGGGCAGAATGGCGGTTATGATGCAAACAATGATGAGCTTGTCCGTATGCACCAACTTATGATAAATCATGCAAATGCAAAGCACACCATCATTCTTGGTTTATCTTCGGGAAGTGCTTCAAGCCGTGCAAACTATGAAAATGCAATGAAGAAAGCTTTTGGTAGATATTTCATAAGCTTGCGTGAATATCTTTCAACATATGGCCTTGCGGATGCAGGATTGACACCTACAACCGCCGACAACATGGCCATGGCGGTTGGCACTGTTCCCCAGCAACTCTTGGTTGATAGTGTTCATTACACAAATGCAACAAAGACGGTAATTGGCAACCTTATTTATAAACGTTGTTGCGAACTTGGAATTTTTAAATGAGAGGTAAACACATATGCCACATTTACACAGTATTTATGACACAGATTCACATTTTGAGATTGACCCGATACAAAGGAAAATTATAAACCTAACCAACATAAAAAAGGCCCTTATTCAGCATGACCACAATTCAGAGAAGTTTACCTTTGAGCTTCCCCGATATATTGCTGGACACGATATGTCGCTATGCGACAAGATAGAAGTGCATTATATCAATGTTGGCACAAATAAAGCTGACAAGAGCGAAGGTGTTTACCCTGTTGATGATGTTCAGATTAGTCCTGACGATGATAGCGTTGTTATCTTCTCTTGGCTTATTTCAGGTAATGCTACACGATTTGCAGGAACACTCAACTTCCTTATAAGCTTTAAGTGCTTGACGGGTGAAACAATTGACTATGCTTGGCACACCGAGATTTACAAGAGCATTACAGTAAGTGAGGGTATGGACAATGGTGAAGCGGTTATAGCTGAGTATTCTGACGTCCTTGAGGCGTGGAAAGCCGAAATTATTAACTCTATCGCAAACGAGGTAAAAGGTGAAGTAAATAACCTTGAAACCCAAGTAAATGCCCTTAATCTTGAGGTAGAAAGCCTTAAAGCCCTTACTTTCACATTACACGGTGCAGAAACAGAAGAAGCATATGATAGCCGTGAGACCGCAGGCGGTTTACCTATCCTTGACGGACACAAGGCAAGAATAACCAAAATTGACGGTGATGTAGTTCCAATGTTTGAAAGCCTTTGGAGTCCTACTATAACAGGATTATCAAGTGTAAGTGCTGACGGAGCTAACTCAAGTGAAGTGGTACTTGGCGAAAAATACACCCTTCGTAAAATTGAAGGTGCTAATCCTATCGTTGACGAAATCAATTTTGAGAAAAAGCAATTTATCAAGCGAATTGATAGTGTAATTCTTCCTGACTTAACTTGGGAAAAAGTTAGAGTGTGGAAACCAGATGGATTTGATTATCCATATGGAGAATTTAGAGCGAAATTACCTTATAGAAATGGCACTGATGATGCAATATCGTCACCTTGCCAAAGTAATGTCGACGAACAGTTTTATCAATTCACACCTGAAAAAATAGTAAAAGGTGATTATATCTATCTTACTTGGGATGGTGGATGGAGTGGCGTAGATGAGGAAGCTATGACAGTGGATGGGTTTATGGAGCAATTAAATCAGTATGGTTTATATCCATTTATGTGCTACTACGAGATGAGTGAGCCTGAAATAACAGATATTGATGTTGACGGTTCATACACTGCATACAAAGGTGGTACTGAAACGGTAACGGGAAATGAAAATGCAAATATACAAATATATGAGGCCACATACCATATATATCCCACGCTAACACAAGAATACTATTTATCTATGGGGGGTTAAAAAATGAAAGTAAAATTTAGAAAAGTAACAAACGAAGAACTTGAAGCGGTTATGTCGCAAGTCACTAACCCTGCCGAGAAAATAGCCTATTACAAAAAGCGCCTTGCTGATACGGACTATCAAGCTATCAAATATGCAGAGGGTGAAATAAGTGCGGAAGAATACGCACCCATAAAGGCAAAAAGAGCCGAGTGGAGAGCCGAAATAAACAAGCTTGAAGCATAAATTAAATAATAACGCACATCTCACATAGGGGTGTGCGTTTTTATATGCCCAAGCTGCAGGGCGTTTATAAAAAGGCAGTGCAAAAATTTTGTCCCAAGCATGACAATTAAAAGGCTTTCGGCAGTGGTGACACCACATATAAAAACAAAGCCGAGGGGGAAATATCTATGGATTTTCTGAAAGAATTATTTGGGGGTAAGCCTTTAACCTATGATGAATTGGTGCAGGCTATCAATGCCCACAACGGAAACGAAGCCAACAAGGAAAAGCAAATCAAGATTGCTAACCTTGCATTGGGTGAGTATGTCGGAAAAGGAAAGCATGACGCATTACAGGCTTTATTTGACGGACAGAAAACCGAGCTTGAAAAGGCAAATGACCTTATTGCAGAGTTGAAGAACGGCACAAAGGGCGATGAAGAGCTGCAGGGCAAAATCAACAATTATGAATCGGTGATTGTTCCTGGACTTCAAAAGCAACTTGCCGAAACCAAAGCCAAGGGTGCTTTGAAAGTGGCGCTTCTTGCCGCAAAGGCTCTTGACATTGACTATTTGACATACAAGGTCAATGAAAAGCTTAAGGAAGAGGGCAGAACCCTTGAACTTGACGAAAACGAAAACATCAAAGGTTGGGATGACCTTCTTACCGGGCTGAAAACACAATGCCCCAAGCATTTTGAATCAGCATCAGGAAGTGAAATTTACCCCAATCCACTACCCGAAGGTGACCCCGGCAAAGCAGAACCGCAAACACTTGCGGATGCAATTCGTATGGAATACGAAAACAAATAAAAATTTTAAAAGAAAGGTTGAATTATTATGCCTATCACGTTAAATGAAATGAGAGTCGGCATGACCGACAAAATCGCACAGAAGGTTGTTGATACCTTCATACGCAAATCCGAAATTCTTGAACTTCTTCCCTTTGATAACAGTGTAGCACCCAATGGTGGTGGAAGCACCCTTATTTATGGCTACACGCAGAAGAAGCTTCCTTCAGCTACTGCATTCCGTGCAATCAATTCCGAGTATGCAGCAAGCCAAGCATCCGTTGAAAAGAAGTCCGTTGAACTTAAAGTGTTCGGCGGTGCTTTTGAGATTGACCGTGTTATTAAGCAGGCAGAGGGCATGTTCAATAACATGGCTTATCAGCTTGACGAAAAAATCAAGTCTGCCGTTGGTACATTCCACAATGCAATGATTAACGGTGACTCTTCCGTTGATGCAAATTCCTTTGACGGCCTTGACAAATTCCTTGTAGGTCAGTCCACCGAGTATGGCACAGATGCAGTCCTTGACCTTTCCACCATGGCAAAGCTCAAAGAGAATGCGGATGTGTTCTATGAAGCACTTCTTAAACTTATCAATGACACGGGCGCACAGGCTATCATGGTAAACGGTTCTATGAAGACCAAGATTCAGACCGTTGCACGTGTTCTTGGCTACAAGACCGAGAGTGAAGAAGCATTCGGCAGAACTATCACCACCATTGACAAGGTAAGAATCATTGACCTTGGCAACGTTGTGACCACTTCTGGCGAGGGTGATGAAGCTGTTGCAATCGAAACACCTATCATCGGCACAAAGTCAAGAGAAGTTGGCGGTGCTTCCAACACAGGACTTACTGACATTTATGCGGTTAAATTTGGTGTTGAAGATGGCTTCCACGGTGTAACCCTTACGGGTTCAAATGCAATTTCCCACTACCTTCCCGACTTCAAACAGCCCGGCGCAGTTAAGAAGGGTGAGGTTGAAATGGTTGCTTGCGTAGCTCTTAAGAACGTTAAGGCTGCAGGCGTCCTTCGTAACGTTAAGATTCTTTAATTTTGAAAGGATGAAGTAAAAATGGCAAAGAAAACAACTACTTCGGAAAAGGTTTATATCGTTGAAACCCCCGTGAAGGGCTTTTGCGGTGTAGGTGCGGCGGGTGTTCAGTTTGCTTATGGCAAGGCTGAAGTCCGTGAAGGTTGGGTGCTTAATTGGTTTATTGAGCATGGCTATAAGGTGACGGAAAAACCCGCAAATGTTGCGGTTGCTTCATCGACAGACTAAAGAAGGCGGTGACCCCTGATGATTATATCTGTCGAACAGGCAAAGGCCTTGATTGATTTGGCTGATTGGAAAGATGAAAAGATTGAAATGAAGCTAAAGGCGGTTGAGCAAACCATCAGGGCTTACACAAACAATAATTTTCAGGTGCGTGGCTATCGGGTTCGGGCATCAATCGCAAATGGTGAATTGGTGTCCGAAACACCGATTCCTTTTTCTATCGGTGATACCGTTCAAATCAGTGAATCAAGGCTTAATAATGGATTATTCACCATCTTGGCAACAAGAAGCACAGCTTTCACGGTTAGTGAAGATTTAAAAGATGAAGATGCCGTTCTTGTTACAAAGATAGTATATCCCGCCGATGTGATTGACTGTTGTGTAAGTCTTCTTGAATGGTCAAAGAACTATGGGGGAAAAGTCGGCATAAAGTCCGAAACCCTTTCCCGGCATTCTGTGACCTATGAAGACAGTGCGACTTTGTTTATGGGCTTCCCCGTTGGCATCTTGAATGGTTTGAAACTATACAAGAAAGCGAGGTTCTAACCCATGGCAAAGATAGGTGGAAACATCAACGGCATCATCCAAACCAACACCACGGAAAAGAATGAAATCGGTGAAGGCGTAAATGCTTGGGCCGATAAATTCACTTTGTGCGGTTGGCTAGGGTTGCAATCGGGTGATAGCAAATACACCAATTTCAATGCAAAGCTTGAAGAATCCACACATGTCTTTCTTTGTGACTATGATGCCGATGTATATGCCTTGACTATCCCAGGCGAAAAAACAAAGACAATTCCCAATTGTCGAATGATAATCAAGTGCATGGTGTATGACGTTCTTCTTATAGACAACCCGGATGAAATGAATGAACAGCTTGAAATATACCTTCGTAAAGTGGGTGCGTGGAATGGCTAAAGTCATTTTTGAAGATAACACAATCAAGCTTCAAGAAGCCATGAGTGAAAGAATCATGGCCGGGCTTGAAGCTGCCGCAGGCGAGCTTGAATCACAAGTCAAGCGGAATACAAGGGTTGACACGGGCCAAACAAAAAACAGTTGGCAACACAAAGTGACGGGTTCAATGATGGCCGGGCAACACGTTGCCACAGTTGGTTCACCTTTAGAAAATGCCATTTATGAAGAATTTGGCACGGGCGAATATGCCCTAAAAGGTGATGGCCGCAAAGATGGTTGGTCATATCGAGATGAAGAAGGGGTATGGCATCACACCTATGGTAAAAAGCCAAACCGGGCGCTTCATAATGCCGTGACCACTAAAAAAGCCGCATTGATTCGGATTGTTGCCGACAAATTAGAGGGACTGTGACGGTATGGAAAAGCTAAAATTTATCAATGAGCAGATGGCGAAAATCGGCATTCCCTATCAATTCGGGGAATGGTCATCTTCTATCAAATATCCTTATTATGTGGGTGAAATAACCGAAGACCCCATCACAACAGAAGACGGGCTTCAAGAATCCACAATGATTGTGACGGGATTTCACCGGGGTGAACGAATTGACCTTGAAAAAGACAAGAATAAAATCAAGGAACATTTTGACCCAATATGTGGCTTGATGGGAAAAACAGAAAAGGGCGCAATCATAGTTTTCTATGATGGCGCTTTTTATATTCCATCGGGTGAATTAAGTCTTCAAAAAATACAAATCAATCTAAAAATCAAAGAATGGAAAGGGGCTTAAACTATGGTAATAGGAAAGCACGGAATAACAACCACCACACCTGAAAACATTCTCTTTGGTGCGGGAACTTACTTCAAGAACTTTAAGTGGAATTCCGAAGCACAGAAATGGGAAGGCGCTTGTGTAGGTGCAACATCAGGTGGTGGTAAACTTTCACTTAAGGGTGAATATATAGCCATTGAACTTGATGGCGCACTTGTTCCTGTTAAGGGTCTAACCATCAAACAGGGCGGTGCAGCTTCCATGGAAATCAACATGGCAGAATTGTCACCTGACAATCTCATAATGACCACCAACTTCAAGAAGGCTGAAACAAGTGATGTTGCAGGATATGACCTTTATGTTGATAAGGCAAACCTTGAAGACGGTGACTATGTTGAAAACTTTGCTTTTGTAGGTAAAACCGCAAAAGGCAAGGACATCATTGCCATTTTTGAAAATGCGCTTTGTACGGAAGGCCTTGAACTTGAACCCAAGGGCAAGGAAAATGCAGTGCTTAAAGCAAAGCTTGATGCCTATGCAACAAATCAGGGTGACCTTGACACACTTCCCGTCAAGATTTACTACCCCACTGCAGCTTAATTAACTAAACAAATAGAAAAGGAGTTTATTGAACAATGACTGAAACAAAAGAAATGATAAATGAAATTGAAAGAACCGAGGAAACCAAGGTTGAAAAGCCCTATGAATTTAGAAGGCTTCAGGCAGAAGACATTTTCCCGATGTTTGCCATCATAAAGAAAATCGGCATCAAGGAATTCAAGACAATTATGGGTGAAGGTGATGACTTGAAAAAGTTGATTTCACTTTCATTTAGGAAGAATGTCGAGGATGCCGAGAATGGCAATTTTAGGAAGAATGTCGAGGATGCCGAGAATGGCAATGATGCAATCCTTGAAACGGGCCTTTCCGTTGCAATGGACGTTGTTGACATTATATGTGGCAACCTTCCGAAATGTGAAAATGAGATTTTCGCCTTCCTTGCCCGCACTTCCAATCTTAAAGAAAACGCAATCAGAAAGCTTGATTTTGCAACATTCTTTATGATGATTGTTGACTTCGTTAAGAAAGAGGAATTCAAGGATTTTTTCAAGGCTGTTTCAAAATTGTTCTAATAAATGACCTTCATTTTATGGATTGGCTATTCAAAAGATATGCCAATCCATTTCCTTTTATAGATGGAATGATTTTAACCGGGCGCTTTGTTGATTTCGTTGATGAATTCGTCCAAATTGTGAGGGATGAAAGAGAAGAGCAAACAAGCTGGGAATTTTATCTTCACAAAGTTATGGAAGGCACTTTTGTGGAATTCCGTGAAGGCATGAAAAACGAAAAAACACATAAAGAAATGTCCGAAAAAGCAATTGAAACAGCCATAAATGATTCCATAAATATTCTTAATAACTTCAACCCGGAAAGGGGTGAGGAAAATAGACCAATTTAAAATTAAAGCTACTGTTGAGGTAGACACGCAAGAAGCAAAAGAAAATCTTGACGATTTAAGTGACAAGGCGAAGGACACAAGTGAAGACCTAGATGACCTTGGTAATGAAGGTCATAAAAGCAGTGGTAAGCTTGGCAAATTCTTTTCTGCATTCGGCAGGGGCGCTGCCACAATGGCCAAGTGGACTGTTGCGGGAATCGGAGCTGCCGCCACCGCAATTGGCGGTGTTACGGTCAAGGCATTAAGTGCCGCAGGCGAGCTTGAGCAAAACATGGGCGGTTCTGAAGCCGTGTTTGGCCAATATGCCGACAAGATACAGAACAAAGCAAAAGAAGCCTTTTCAAACATGGGCTTGTCCACATCGGACTACCTTGCCACCGCAAACAAAATGGGTGCGCTCTTCAAGGGTGCTGGCTTTGAAACAGAAAAAGCAATGACATTGTCGCAAGATGCAATGCAAAGGGCGGCCGATGTTGCTTCAATCATGGGTATTGATACCGCTTCAGCTATGGAAGCCGTGGCGGGTGCGGCAAAAGGCAACTTCACCATGATGGACAATTTAGGTGTTGCAATGAATGACACCACCCTTCAAGCCTATGCGCTTGAAAAGGGCATAAATAAGTCCACAACGGAAATGACCAACCAAGAAAAGATTGGCTTGGCCATGGAAATGTTCATGGAAAAGACCGCCTATGCCGCAGGCAACTATGCAAAGGAAAATGAAACCCTTGCAGGCTCACTTGGTACGGCAAAAGCGGCATTTTCAAACTTCTTGTCAGGTGCAGGCAGTGTTGATGACGTTGTTTCATCATTCTCAAATTTGGCTGATGTTGTTGTCAAGAATATTGATGAAATGTTCCCCAAATTGATGACGGGCTTCACACAGATTGTTGAAAAGCTTGTCCCGATGATTCCCCCATTGCTTCAAAAAGTATTGCCGGGACTTATCGAGGGTGCAACGGGCCTAATAAATGGGCTTGTGGCGGCATTACCCGCCATAATGGATGCCCTACTTGCCGCCGCCCCCGCCTTAATAGCGGGTGTGTCACAAGTCATAAACACTTTGATTGAAGCATTGCCATCCTTGGTGCAATCAATAGTGTCGGCCCTTCCGGCGCTTCTTCCGGCGCTTATTGATGGAGTAGTGGCCATCATAGTAACATTATGTTCGCAATTTTCGTCAATAATTCAGCCTATTATCGACTATCTTCCGGCAATAATAATTAGCATTGTAAATGCCTTGCTTCAGAATCTTCCAACCTTGATTCAAGGTGTGATTTCCTTGGTATTGGGCATTGTGAATGCTATACCGCAAATCATTCAAACATTGATTGATGCCTTGCCACAAATTGTGTCAATGATAATCACGGCACTTTTAAATTGTTTGCCACAACTTATTCAAGGCCTAATTCAATTAGTGTTTGGCATCGTTCAAGCCTTGCCACAAATATTTGCATCATTGATGCAAGCTATTCCAAATATATTCAAGGGCATTTTGGAAGCAATCAAAAATGTCTTTGGCGGTGTTGGTGAGTGGTTCAGCAACATGTGGGCGAAGCTTGGTAATGTTCCCGGACTTGCACAATTAAAAACAATGATTGAAAAAGTATGGGGAGCAATCAAAAATGTGATTGGCACGGTCATCAATGCCATTAAAAATGTGGTGACAACCGTGTGGAATTCAATCAAAAATGTGGTTTCTACCGTTGTAAATTCCATCAAAACTGTAATTTCATCCGTTTGGAATACCATCAAAACAATTGTTCAGAACGTGATGAAGATAATATCTAGTGTTTTGAAGGGTGATTGGCAGGGTGTCAAGAATGCGATTTCTAACATCATCAATGCTATAAAGAAACACATTAGCACGGTTTTTAATGCTATCAAGAATGTTATTTCTTCGGTGATGAATGGCATCAAGAACACCATTTCAAGCATTTGGAATGGCATTAAATCAGTTGTTTCAAGTGCGGTCAATGGTGTTAAAACCGTTGTCACATCCGTTTGGAATGGAATTAAATCCGCAACATCCAATGTGTTCAACGGCATTAAAACAACCGCTTCAAAAGCATGGAATGACATCAAATCCAAGATAACAAAGCCTATTGAATCCGCAAGGGATAAAATCAAGGGCATTGTTGACAAAATCAAAGGTTTCTTCACGGGCATGAAGCTTTCATTCCCGAAAATCAAAATGCCACATTTCAAGGTTTCACCTTCCGGTTGGAAAATCGGTGACTTGATGAAAGGCTCAATTCCCAAGCTAGGCATTGAATGGTATGCAAAAGCCATGAACAATCCTATGGTGATGACAAAGCCCACAATCTTTGGCTACAATGCCGAAACAGGCAAGCTGCAAGGCGGTGGTGAAGTGCCGGGTGGCGAAATGATAGGTGGCACAAACACCATCATGGGCATGATTTCAAATGCAGTTGCTTCACAAAACAATATCATTGTTGTTTACCTTCAACGTCTTATTGAGATTCTTGCGACATTTTTCCCGCAAATTCTTGAAGCGGCGGGCCATGATATTGTCACCGATGATGGAACAATTGTTGGTTATTATGCACCCAAATTTGATGTGGAAATGGGTAAAATCCAATCAAGAAAGGAAAAGGGCCGATAAATGAAACGGAAAACATATATTGAATCAGGTGCTTTGTTTCACGTCATTGATTCTGGTGAAGAATTTCATTCTTTTAGGGATTTGAACCTTGTCCTTGGCCCTTTCGTATTAAAGCCAACAAAGCCCAAAATCAGCTTGCTTGATATTGAAGGCATGGATGGCTCACTTGACCTTACCGAAGCAAATGGCGAGGTCAAATATTATGATAGGGAATTGACATTTACATTTTCAGTTTTCCCGCAGGATGACTTGACTTTCGAGGAAAGACAGTCAATTGTGTCCAATGCTATTAATGGGAAGCGGTGTAAGATAACACTTGACAAAGACCCGGACTATTATTTCACCGGGCGTTGTGTGGTGAATGAATATCTTTGTGACAAAAGGCTTTGCCAAATCGTTGTAATTGCAACGGTAGCACCCTACAAGATGATGCACCATGAAACAGTTGTGCAAGTTGAATTGACCGGGGCGGGACAGGCCATTATTTTGATGAACAAAAGAAAATCCGTCCACCCGGTTATAACAACCACGGCAAACAATGTGAAAGTCACCTTCAAAGAGTCGGAATACACCTTGAAAACTGCCGGAACATACACGGCAACAACACATAGCGAGCTTTTGAACCTTCAACTTAAAGAAGGTGCAAATATATTGACGGTGTCGGGAAACGGAACAATAACGTTCACTTATCGAGAGGGGGAACTATAAATGTATAGAATGACATGTGATGGGCTTCCCCTTCTTGATGCCCGTGATGATTCCTTGAAATTGACATCACCGAAAATAAAGCTTGAAGTGAACACAGTGGGGGAAGGCTCTTTCAAGATATATCAAAACCACCCCCACTATAATGCACTTAAAATATTAAAATCGGTCTTTGAGGTTTCAGACGAGCATGGTGCTGTTTTTCGTGGGCGCATGACAGAACACACAAAAGACATTCACAATGGAAAGGCTGTTGACCTTGAAGGCGCAATGTCTTATTTCAATGATTCGGTTGTAAGGCCCTACACCTTCCCTGATGACTTCTTGGAAGATGCAGAATATAAAGCTGCAGTGGCCAAAACGCCAGAGCAAGAAGACTTTAATGGGGGTGTTGTTGGCTTCCTTTTGAAGTGGTATATAGACCGCCACAATGAGCAAGTTGAACCATTCCAACAATTCAAGCTTGGAAATGTCACAGTTTATGATAAAAATAATTTTATCGAGAGGGCTTCATCTGACTACCCAAGCACATGGCAAGAGTTATCAAGCAAGCTTTTTGATTCTTCACTTGGTGGTTATCTTTGCATCCGCTATGAAGATGATGGCAACTATATTGACTATCTTGCGGAATTTACAGAGATAAACAAACAGGGGATTCAATACGGCAAAAACTTGCGTGACCTTTCACAAAAGGAAGATGGCAATGAAACATATTCGGCCATTATTCCATTGGGTAAGGACGGATTAACCATCAATGGTGAAGAACTTCCCGGGGGTGAGATTGTATCCGACATTTGTATAAAAGGTGACACCCTTTATTCCAAAAGTGCGGTTGATGCTTATGGTTGGAGATATGCGCCAAGAGCTAACACCAAATGGGATGACGTAACAAAACCCGGAAACCTTCTAACAAAAGGTATTGAATGCTTAATTGGGAATATAACGAGCATCCCCAACACCATTGAAGCAAAGGCCGTTGATTTGCATTGTACTGATGCAGAAATAAGGGCCTTGCGTATATACAAGAAAATTCCTGTATATGTTGAATCGCACGGCATCAATGAAAATTTTGATTTGACATCCCTTGACATTGACTTGTTGAACCCACAAAATACAAATATTTTTGTGGGAAAGAAAGCAACAACTTTAACGGCCTTGCAAGCGAAGCAACAAAACGAGTTGAAGGATAGACAAAAAACCATTGAAATGGTTGCTAACCTATCGCAAAAACTTGATTCAAATGTCAAGATAACTTCAGCAACAACCGATGAAAACGGTGTAATAGAATTTAAATTCGATATAGCTGGTGAGCCAATCAGCAAAAAATTTGGTGAACACGCCATGTGTGTGCAACTTTCTGAAGATGGCACACTAATCAAGGGCAATGTCGGTATGTTATTTGAAGATGCCAACAATAAAAAGGACGCTATTGACCTAACTTGGGATAAATTAGACGCTGTCAACAATAAATTGACTGAAGCTTTAGGAAGAGTTGATGCCCTTGAAGGTGGCGGCAGTATTTCAACGGGTGTAACCATTGGCCCGAAGCCACCCCTTAATGTCATGGTGCAGTTAAAGTAATAGAAAGGGAAGAAATATCATGGACTTACCACATGAAGAGCGCCTGACCAAATGTGAGGACAGGGCGAAATCAAATACACGTCGGATTGAGAAGATAGAGGAAAGGCAAGACAACCTTGAAGAGCTTATTGGCACAGTAAAGGTTCTTGCAAGCCGTCAAGAAGTTGTTGAATCCGATGTCAAAGAAATTAAAAACGAGGTCAAAGAGATAAACGCCAAGCCGGGTAAACGGTGGGAAAGCCTAATTGAAAAGGTAGTCATGGCCCTTGCCGCCGCCCTTGTTGGCTTTCTGTTGGCCCAAATCGGACTTTAAGAAAGGTGATACATCATGAAAAAGAATTTCAAAGGTTGGATAAAAGCAGCCGGAATAAGAGCAATTAAAACTGTTGCACAAACCGCCCTTGGAACTATCGGTGGTGGCGCAATGGTTATGGGTGATGTTAATTGGGGCATGGTAGCATCTGCCGCTATATTGGCGGGTGTGTTATCTTTGCTTACAAGCATAGCAGGGTTGCCCGAAGTGACAGACCCGGAAAGCACACAAGAATAATCAAATTAAAATTAAATTAAGAAGGCAGTCATCAATGGGGTGACTGCCTTTTTTCTTTTTATGCAGAAATTGAAATCTTTGATACAAAAGATTATCAGTATAGTGAGAATGTTTGACTAAAATAATTAATTTTTGAAGGGACAGATGACAAATGACAATCAAGGCATATTCAAAAGCAAAGGACGGAAACAAGAAGCTTTCAAACAATTTCAAGGTAAAAGAATTTGCATGTACTGACGGAAGTGACCCTATCTTCATTGATTCCAATTTGGTGAACGTTTTGCAGAAGGTTAGAACCCATTTTGGCAAAGCGGTGACAATCACTTCTGCTTATCGAACACCGGGAAGAAATAAGGCCGTGGGCGGTCAAACGTATTCGCAACACCTTTATGGCCGAGCAGCAGACATCAAGGTTAAAGGGGTAAGTCCAAAGAAGGTTGCATCCTATGTGGAAACGATTATGCCTAAAAGTGGGGGCATTGGCATTTATAATTCCTTTGTCCATGTGGATGTCCGAAGCACAAAAGCAAGATGGAAAGGCTAAAAGAGCATTAAAGTCTTGTCCACGCAAGAGGGCTTATGCCACATTTTACGCAAAATAATTTTAAGGGTAAATGGAAGGGTAAAAAAGAAAAGCCCACAGAAGCGAAATTTGAGGGCATAGAAAAGGACGGGATTTTTGCCCGTCCTCTTTTTATTTGTCCATCTTTGCACCGCAGTTGTGGCAATAATCAAATTCTTGTTGGTCATAATCGGAATCCCAATATGCTTCACACAAGCAACAAGAGCAATACAAGGTGTCATGGCCATATATAATCCCCTTTTGTTCTGTCAAATCCTCACCTTTTACCCACTTTGCGTGCTTTTCCTTCTTCAGCTTATATTCCATAAGGTGCAAGAGGTATTCGGGGCATTTCCTTTCACCCAAATCCCAATTTTGAATTGTCCTTCTTGGGATGCCAAAATATAAGCCAAATTGTGTTTGGTTCATTCCTGATTGTTTGCGTAGCTCTTTGAATGTCATTGTTCGTCACCTTCTTCCATATTTAGACGGACTTTGCAATCCTCTAATGCTTCTAAATATGAACCGCTTGCGCCATAAGATAAATCATTTAGTGTTTGCTTTACTTCATCCATACAAGATAAATAGAGCCATTCATCATAGAGGTCAAAAGCTTCAAGCTTGTCTTCATCTGATGGTTCGGCAGATACCAAGATGTTCATGACACTATCACGAATGTTAGGGAAGATGGGTAAGTCATACTTTTCACAAATTGCTTCAATCTTAATTTCTAATTCTTTCATTTCTTTTTTCCTTTCTGTTATGCCTTTATAAAGCCATCACCATATAATTTTTCTATGAGGCCCATTAAAAGTGAATTAACATAACCATATTTTTCAATACACCAATTTACCATTTCCAACCGTGTATTGATTTGACCCCTTTTCCACGTTCTTTCAAGTGTGTTAATCCAATCTGCATAAATAATCGGTTTTTAGTGTTCTACAAATACTGTGATTTTGTTCATTTTTCTTATCCTTTCTATCGTGGGCTAGTTGCCCTTTGGTACTTCTATTATACACCCAATGAGTATATGAATTCAATTCGCAAAATCACCAAACTTTTTGAAAATTTATTGTGCAATATGCTCAATGAGTACAAAAAGAGCCACCGAATGTGACATCCGATGGCTTTCGTCTTTCTTGTATTATGATAATTTATAGTTGTAAGAAAAACTAAAAGCGCCCTTGTTTTCATCAATAATCAATTTATCCCCATACTTATCAACAAGTGCTTTTTTATAATTTTCTTGCTCATAATTATTAAGTGTGTGACCGATGCAATCAATATAGACATTTACAACTTCACCATTTTCCAATGCTTCACAAACTACCTTGAATGATTTTTCATTGAAATAGTTTCCACAATTTATTAGTTTTGCATTCATGACCGATGCCCCCCATTTAGTTTTCTTATATTATACACCCTATTTTTTGATGCTGACTACCTTTCCATCAACCTTGAAGACAATCTTTGTTTTGCCATTTTTACATTGAACGATTTTGGCATCAATTTCAGTGTAGTCCATTGTGGTGACTTGGTAAGTCTTTTCAAATGGGTTGAAATAGTTTTTCTTCATCTGCATTCCGTGGGCTTCCATGTAACCATCAACCGCTTGTTTTAATTCGTCTGCCGTTCTCATGATGTTCACCTTCCCAATTGATTTTTTTGCATTTCCCTTTCATTATTTATATACCCATTGAGTACATAAATAAACATAAAAAACACCACCGAAAAATGAATTCCGATGGTGCTTCCTTTAATCAATCCACAAATGTTTTTCTTAACACATCCCAGATGCCGAAATATTCACCATCTACGATGACCACAATCCGCAAGGGGTCAATGGGTGGGCGAAGGGATATTTCCCCCTTAAAGCCCAAAATTTCAAGTGCTTTGATGATTTCTTCATTGATTGAGTTTTTCATATAATTCTTCCTTTGTAATTAAATCTTTAACATACAATTCAAGCAAGGTTTCAACATAGACCGCTTTTTTAACCTTGTATTCCTCTTCGGTGATTTCCCCTGTCAATAGCATCACTTCAAGCCTTCCAAGCAATGTCATGGTGCTTCACACCCTTTGCGTTTATTATTGTACTAACTACACCTTGCCAAATGGACAAGGTGAGTTAACACCATAACCAAGACTAAAAAAAATTAACCTTGGTTATTTCTTTTTTGTCGGTAGTCCAATTGATTTCAATAGACCGAATGAAAGAGCGCCAAAAGGCTCTTTTGTGGGCATCGTCAAGGTTGTTATAAATACCTTTCCAACCTTCTTGAAGAATGGCATCAATCTTGGAAAAGTCTTTGACAATGACTTCACCTTGTTCCGCTTCAGCTTCTTCAAGCTTTTCCATCAAAGCTGCATAGTCTTTTTCATATTGTTCAACTTTTCTAATTTTGCCCGTTTGCCATGAATAATTCAAGCGGTCAATTTGTGCATGTAAATCATCAATATTGTGCTTTGGCATCTTTACACTTTGATTGTCCGTTATGCCTTCCACGGCACGAATTTTGGCTTCTGCAAGGTATTTTTCAATGTTGGCAAGCATCATTCTTTCAAGAACGTTTTCACCAATAACTTTTTTAAAATCACATCGTGCATTTATATTGTGATTTTGGCAACGGTATTTTTTATATTGATACTTTTTGCCTTGTTGATTTTTACATTGGTGTAAACCGCCTGCAAGCTTATTTCCGCAATGTGGGCATTTTATTAAGCCACTGAAAAGATAACTTCTATCATTTGTGTTAGCTTTGATGTTGCTTTTCACTATGCTTTGCAGTTTCAAGAAGCTTTCCTTGGTCATGTAAGCTTCACAATAATTTGGATTGCCCCGGTATTCACCACATAGCAACGGATTTGAAAGCAATCTATATAGTGAATTATATGGCATGCCCACATTGTGCTTTGCATGAAGATAAACTAAAGCCTTGCGGATGCTTTGGTGTGTGAATAGATAGTCAATCAAATCTTCCACAATGTCTTCACATTCGGGATTTCTGACAATCTTTTTTCGGCCCGTTTCCTTGTTGGTTTCAATCATGAAGCCAAAAGGCATGCTTCCTGAAAGTGGTTGCCCGGTTGACACCTTATATTCATTTACAATGTCAATCCTTTCGCCTGTTTGGTCGGCTTCCATTTCCGCAATGGTAAGCTTCATATTGACAAGCATCCTTCCATTAGCCGTTGTTAAGTCATATTGTTCTTCGGTGGTTGACCAAATAACAGGGCTAATTCTCTTCATGCATTCGTGGTATTCAGCAACAGACCTAAAGAAACGGTCAAGCTTGATGAAGATGATTCTATCAAACTTGCCTTTTTCGGCATCCTGAATCATCCTTTGCAATTCCGGGCGGTTTCTTATGAGCTTACGGCCGGACACACCTTCATCCATATACCATTCAACAATTTTCATGTGGTTCTTTTCGGCATATTCGGTAAGCTTCATCTTTTGGGCATCCAATGAAAGCCCATGCAGCTTTTGTTCTTGTGATGATACACGAACATAGGCTGCAACCCTTTCAATTTTCATAGTCACGGGATTTTGCATATATTGGCCCGTGACTTTTTCAATTTTTTCTTCCTTTTCTTTTTTCCCCATTCGTTTCACTTCCTTTTGTATATTCTTGGTGTACCGGGCATTTTGGGGGCATCACCACCTTTCATGTTATATGTATAGATTTTAGACAGCTACATCTTTTTTTACTTTTGCATTGTTTATTTTTCGTTCCTGTTTTGCAACCGCTTTTTTTGCTTCCGTTGCTGATTCGCTATCTGTTATTTCACGTTTGAATATTTCCGTACAAATAATAGTTTGAATTTCATCATTTGTGACTTTCAAATCAGGGTACAATTTACGGATGCATTTTTTAATGCTATCAATACCCATATCCGACATTATAATTCGTCCGATGATAAAGCGGTTAAATATTTGCTTTTGCGCTCTTAAATCATCCAATGTTGCTTTGCTATTTTTAGCGAAGGCTTCGATGCAAAGATAATAAAGGGGTTCAATGTCACTGTCTTTTTTTGCACTTAATTCACAGATGTTAAATTCATATATCAATTCTTGTTCAATGGATTTGCCAAATGTCATGTGATAAATTTTCCACACCATGCCATTTGTAAGGACAACCCAATTGATGCCGGAATTGGCAGCATAATTTGCCGCTTGTCTGATGTAGTCTTCTTTTAATTCAAGTGCAATGGCCTTACATTCAATTAAAAATGGCACTTTGTCTTGCAATTTAATGGCAACATCACAATAGGTCTTCTTGATGGCGAATTCGGATGTGATATTTTCATATTTATCATATCCGAAAATTTCACACAACATGTCGGTGATGATTGTCACGGTGTCACTTTCGTTAACATCGGCGGCTTGTGCTTTCCGTAAAATCGGTTGAAACTTTCTCAACCCCTTTGTGATTCTTTCCTTAATTTTTGTGTTTACGTTAATCATAAACCCTCTCCTTGTATAATATATTTTTGTTCCGCAAAAGCGGATGATAAACATTTATAGGTTTTCTATGGTATTCTTAAAAATTATAAAATATCTTTTGTCCAATTTAACGGACAGACAAAATGCTATTATCTGTATGGAAACATTTTCATCTTGATGCCAGAATTGTCAGATAGTACAATAAATTTGAACATTGAAACAGAACAAATGTTTGCCCCGGATGAAAGGAGAATCATTGTGAGCATGATTGACACCTACATAAAAGAAATCATTGAATTGTTACAAAAATGTGATGATGCATCCCTGCTTGACCTTATTTTTCAGTTGTTGAAAAAGCATTCAGAACAGATTTAACCGCTTCACGTTTTTCTAAATCGAGTTTAGAAAGTGTTTCCACCATAGAAAGAAGCTCTATATCCTCATTCATCTTTAAAATGATGTCCGAAAGGACGTCATTCTTTTTTTGCATTTCCCGATGTTCTTTTGTTTTTTCCTCTATTAAATCAGATTTCAAAATGCCAAAATAGTCAGCTAATATTTCAATTTTATCTATGCGAGGATATTTTTTTGCTTTTATCCAATCATTCATAGTCGGGGCAGACACACCAACTATTTCTGCAAGTTCTTTTTGTGTTTTCCCCTTCATTTCCATGTACGCTCTTAAATTCTTTGCGAAAACTTCTTTTGACCATGTAGCCATAGAATCAACCGCCTTTTGCCTGTTTTTACCTTATTATACACCAAATTTAGCTAAAAGTAAATTGAAATGCAAAAAAATTTACAATTTCCTATTGACTTTTTGATTGATTTGTTGTATCCTATTTTTGTAAATTAGCCAAAAGCTAATTGAAAAACATGAAAGGAGAGGCCAAAATGCTAAAAATTAAGTTGAAAGCCGCAAGACATAATGCGGGATTTTCTCAAAAGGAAGCTGCCAAAGAGCTTGGTATATCCAACAAAACTCTTTGCAATTGGGAAAATTACAAGACTTTCCCCAAACAGCCTATGATTGAAAAGCTTTGCAATCTTTATGGGCTTTCTTATGATGCCATTGATTTTATTGGCTAATCAAAGCTAATTATTTTTTTGTCTATCAATTAGCTTTAAGCTAATTATAACTAAAAAGGAGTGAATCATGAAAAAGAACGAACCCAAAGGAACAGACCTTCTTGCAACACTAATAAACCTTCTAGCAGACCAAGAAGGCGTAAAAATCAAATATGAATTGGAAGGAAAAGAAAAAAATGAAGATGAGAACACAGTGTGGCAAATGGTTCATTGTTGACGGTGATAGAAATATCATATTTGACAATTCACAAGATGCGTGGCTTTACGTACTGCTTATGAAGGAAGTGCGCCCAAATCCACCAACTTTACCACAATCGATTTACCCGGTGCGCACACTTGACCCAAGACCATCAAAGGTGGTGAAAAAGAAATGTTTTATAGAACAGATGACCCACTAGCAGACTTTGCAAGGCATGATGCAGAGCAATGTGAAGCCGAAAAAAAGCTTCCCAAGTGTGACTATTGCAATAAACCTATAACGGATGATTTCCTTTTTGACTTCAATGGTGACATCATCTGTGAAAGGTGCTTGAATGACAATTTCAAAAAGCCTGTTGATGATTACATAGAATAAAGGAAGGAAAAAATATGGAAATGTTCAGCATCTTTGATTTTATGCCTGAAGAAGAAGCGGCAAAATATAAGCCCATAAAATCAAATGATTGGAAGTGGTCAAAGGCTAATGACTACCCCAAAGAGAAGAATGGCTTGAAAGTCTTTTCGTGCTTTGCATGTGGTGGCGGCTCAACAATGGGCTACAAATTAGCTGGGTGTGAAGTCCTTGGATGTGTTGAGATTGACCCAAGGATGAATGAGGTTTACAGGAAGAACCACAACCCCAAATATAACTACCTTATGGACATAAGGGATTTTAACAACATTCCCAATGAGGAATTGCCCCCGGAATTGTTTGACCTTGACATCCTTGATGGTTCACCACCTTGCACAACCTTTTCAATGGCGGGTGACCGTGAAGATTCATGGGGCAAGAAAAAGAAATTCAGAGAAGGGCAAGCGGAACAAACCCTTGATGATTTATCTTTCATCTTCAATGAAACGGTGGCAAAGTTAAGGCCCAAAGTTGTCATAATGGAAAACGTTGAAGGCCTTATCAAAGGTGAAGCATGGGCCTATGTTCAAAAGATATACAAGCAATTGATTGATTTGGGCTATAAAGTGAAGCATTGGTTGCTCAAAGGTGAACACATGGGGATTCCCCAAGCAAGACATAGGGTGTTCTTTGTTGCCGTAAGAAATGACATTGACATTGATTTTGAGCTTGAATATTTGGACATGTCTTTCAATTATGAGCCTATATTGTTCAAAGAAGCAAAAGAAGGCATTGGCGAGCCTGCAGCTTGTTATGAATTGCTTTGTAAGGCCAAGCCCGGTGACAAATGCCTTGCCGATATTCTCATAAGGGAAGAAGGAAGAAATTCAAGGTTCAATGAAATGATTGTTTGGGATGACACCATTTCCCCCACGGTTCACACACATGGTTTCTATCGTGGAAATGACAAAACAAAATTCACTGATGAAGACTATCGGAATTGTGGCACGTTTCCCCAAGATTATGATTGGAATGGTCAAAAGCCTTCTTACATAGTTGGAATGAGTGTTCCACCCATCATGATGAAAAGAGTTGTCACAAGGCTTATTGAAAAGGGTGTCTTTGATTACAAACTAAAAAAGGAAAAAAGAAATGACAAGAGCAGTCTTTAAATTTACCGATGGCACACACTTGAACGTGCCTGCCGATTACATATGCACACAAGAAGGATGGGCGCAAGCTTGGAGATGTTTCATGCTTCTATTTGACCAAGAAAAATGAGGTTGTGCCAAATAATGCTTGCTAACTCTAAATCCAAGTTAAGAGCCAATTCAATGAATAATAGGCATTAGATACACTTAAAATTCAAAATATTAAAACAAAAGGAGTAAAAACAAAATGGAAGAAAAAAATCTACTTGAAGTGTTTGACACATGTGGAAAGGAAATCAAGTCACTGAAAGAAACAATCAAAACCAAGGATTGGGAAATTGAAGTACTCAGAGATAAAAACAAAGCATTGTGTGAACGTATTAAAGCCCTTGAATCAAGGGTGAAGCCAGAAACCCCAAATTTCAAAGCAAGATAAATAAAAAGGAGTAAAAAAACAATGAATGAACTTATGACAAGAGGAAGCGCCACAGGAATGAGCGCCGTTGAAGAATCGCAGAGCATTGCCGAGATACAGGCAAAGATGATTTTGGCTAGGAATTTCCCAAGAGATGTTCAAAGATGCCGTGAAAACATTGCCATTGAATGTAGAACACCCGAATTGGCACAGATGTCAACCTATGAATATAAAAGGGGCAATTCCGTTGTTAAGGGTGCATCCATTCGCCTTGTGGAATGTGTTTCAAGGTATTGGGGCAATATCGTTTCAGGAATTAAGGAAGTTGCATCCGATGGCAAAAAGGCAACCGTAAGGGCCTATTGTTGGGACTTGGAAACCAACTTTGCGGATGAAAAGGTTTTTGATGTTCCCTATGTCAGAGAAACAAAAGCCGGGGGTGTTGTTCCCGTAACAAGTGAACGTGACAAATATGAGGTTATGGCCAACATGGCGGCAAGAAGAAAAAGAGCTTGCATTCAAGCGGTCATTCCCAAATTTATCATAGATGAAGCAATAGAGCTTTGCGAAAAGACCCTTGAAGAAACAACCTTGAAAGATGGCATCGAAACAACAAGAAACAACATGCTTACAGCCTTCCAAAAGAAAGCTGATTGGGTGACAAAGGAACACATTGAAGAAGTGATTGGCAAGCCCTTTGATTCACTTAATGCAAAGGACATTGTTAAGTTAAGAAGCCTTTACAATGCCATAAATGATGGCTTTGTCAAGATTGATGTTGCATTCAACAGGACAAGCCCGGATATTGTTGACGAAAAGGCGGTTGACACCCTTGCCGATGTAAATAAAATGCTTGGAGTTGTGAACGATGGAACTGACCAAGGATAACTATTATTCACCCGAAGCAGACCGAGAATATATGTCATGCTCACAATATCAAGATTTCCTTGATTGTGAAGCCGCAACGATGGCAAAAATGCACGGTCTTTATATCCCAAAAGAAACTGAAGCTTTGCTTGTTGGAAACTATGTCCACACCGCTTTGGAATCCGATGAAGCACACCAAGAATGGATTGATAATCACCTAGACGTTGTTTATAAATTAAAGACCGACAAAAAGACGGGTGAAACAACAATCACGGGGAAATATGCACCCTATGCCAAAGCTGATGAACTTATACAAATATTCCTGACCGATGAAACGTTAAAAAAATTCATTCTTATGGAAGGTGAAAATGAAAAGATAATGACGGGCAAGCTCTTTGGGGTTAAGTGGAAAATTCGTCTTGATAAATACACACCAGATAGGATGATTATTGACTACAAGACAAGTGCAGACCTTACCAAGACGGAATACAACCCCGACACCACCGAAAGAGAATGTTTCCTTGAATCATACGGTTATTTAATGCGAGCTGCAGTCTATTCAGAGATTGAGAAACAAAACACGGGCAAAACCGAAGATGCACCTTTCATAATTCTTGCGGTTACGAAACAAGACCCACCAGACAAGGGCGCATACCTACTTAACCACCGCCAAAGATACGATTATGAGCTTCAAAAGATTGAAGAACACATGCAACGAATTTTAACGGTCAAAAGCGGAAGGATGAAGCCCCGAAGATGTGGCCATTGTGAGTGGTGCAGACGTACCAAAAAACTTAATGGAGTTGTACCATACTACCACATCAAGCCGGGCTTTATGGCAGAAAGAGAGGAAGAATACGATGATATCTTTGCCACTTATATGGAAGCGGCACAAACATCGGGAAAACTTTAATGCCTGCCCACATTGTGAAAAGCCACTCAAATGGATTTATGACGGTGAAGAATGGCTTCCGTGTGATGATGAACCCGTATTATTTACAATGCATCCTGAAGGAAAATTGAGCATTGTTTTTGAAAAGAAAGCAATTGAAAAATGCTTGCTTTACAAGAAGGGTGACAAACGATGTGCGGGCGCACCCTTTTGGGGTTATCAACAACACTACTACACTTGCCCATGGCTTAAAGAGCGCCGTAAACAATACATAGAAATGATAAGAAAATATTAAAAAGGAGTAAAAAATAATGACACCATCCGTTCTTATTACATTAATCATTTGCACCACTATATTTGCAATTTTTATGGTTGGCAAATATGGAAAGGGGGGCAGAAAATAATGGCATCATTCAACAAGGTCATCCTTATAGGAAACATGACCGCAGACCCGGAATTAAAGCAAACCGCAAGCGGTGTTTCCGTGTGTTCCTTCTCAATAGCAATCAACCGTAGATTTGCCAAGGAAGGTGAACAAAACGTTGACTTCATCAACATTGTTGCTTGGCGTCAACAAGCCGAGTTTGTAAGCCGTTATTTCAAAAAAGGCAAAGCCATTCTTATTTGCGGACAGCTTCAAACAAGAACATGGACTGACAACCAAGGAAACAAGCGCTATGCAACAGAAGTGGTTGCGGATGAGGTTGCATTCGCAGGAAACAATGAAAGCCCCACAGGGCAAAAAAATGAGCCTACAAGCAATGGTTCTTACACCCCCACGGGTTATGAAGCAACCCAAAACACCAATTTTGAGGAAATACCTTCAGATGATGAAGGCTTGCCATTTTAAGGGGGTGACATTATGCAAATAAAAATCGATGTCACAGAGCTTGGCAAGGAAGAAAGAAATGAAATGGCAAAAATGCTTTTCAAGTGTGGCTATGCAATACGCATGGCAAAGGAAAAAATCACACCCAACAAAATCAAATATTACATAGTTTGCGAGAAAGGATAAAAAAATGATACATCAGTTAAAACAAGCATCCATCTATTTTGAGGATGTCATATCAGGCAAAAAGCCCTTTGAGGTTAGAAAGAATGACCGAAATTTCAAGGTTGGTGACTATTTGGCACTAAATGAGCTTACACCCCATGAATGCAATGATAAGGGTGAACACCTTGAAACAGGAAGAAGCGCTTTGTTTCGTGTCACCTATGTGCTTGATGACCCGGAATATTGCAAAGAAGGTTATGTTGTTCTTGTAATTCAGCCTTGCAACGTGTCATTGTCAACTAGCAAAAGCGCCATGATTCTTGACGAAAATCCACCCACTTTTAATCCGTTTGAATCAATTATAAAGTTAGGGGCTGCATTGAATGAAAAAAAAGCGGCAAAGAACTAAATACCATAGCAAAAAAATCACCCGTGATGGTATAACCCACGATTCACTCAAAGAATACAGAAGATTTTGTGAACTTCGCTTGCTTGAAAAGGCAGGCGAGGTCACAGACCTTAAAAGGCAAGTTGAATTTGAACTTATCCCGGCCCAATATGAAGAAATTCCAACGGGGCAATTCTACAAAAGGGGTGAGAAAAAAGGAATGCCAAAAATGAAACGTGTTTGTGTGGAGCAATCAATCAAATATATAGCGGATTTCACCTACACCACCAAGAAGGGTGAATCCGTTGTGGAAGACACAAAAGGCGTTAAAACAAAGGATTACATAATCAAACGAAAGCTAATGTTATATGTTCATAAAATCAAAATTAAGGAGATTTGAAAATCATGCTATCACAAAAAAATGCAGTTTTAGAGCATTTGAAAGAAAAAGGAAGCATCACACAAGCACAGGCTTGGGATTTATTTAGAGCAAGCAGACTTTCGGCAATTATCTATGATTTGAGAGTAAACCACAATATTGAAAGTGTAATGGTTCAGAGTGAGAAAAAGAACCGTTATGGACATAAACCAATATATGCAGTCTATCTTTACAAAGGCGAAAAGAGGGTTAGTGTGTGATTTACAACAAATTAGTGCGTGATAAAATCCCGGAAATCATTGAAAGCAAGGGCCAAAAAGCAACCATAAGAACACTTATTGATGAAGCTGAATTCAAAAAGTATTTGGAAAAGAAGCTTGATGAAGAAGTGGCAGAATTCCATGAGAGCAACAATATTGAAGAGCTAGCCGACATTATAGATGTTGTCATTGAATTATGCAAGGCCTACGGCTATAAACTATTTGATTTGTCTGCAATGCGAGAAATTAAAGGTTCAATGCGTGGGGGCTTTGAAAAAAGAATTTGTTTAATCGAGGTAACGGAACAATGAGCGAACATTGCATAGTGTGTGGTGTTGAAATCCCTGAAGGAAGGCAAGTTTGCCCTAATTGCGAATTATCAAACGAAAGGAAAGATGAAGATGGCAGAAAGAAGAATGTTCACAATGAAAATAGTGGACAGTGATGCTTTTCTTGAAATGCCAATGTCAACACAGTGCCTATATTTTCACCTTAATATGAGGGCTGATGATGATGGCTTTGTTAATAATCCAAAAAGAATTCAAAGGACAATAGGCGCTTCAGAAGATGACTTGAAAATATTGCTTGCAAAACGATTTATTTTGGGGTTTGAAAGTGGAATTGTTGTTATTAAGCATTGGCGAATGCATAACCTTTTGCGAAAGGACAGATATAATCCCACACAATACATTAGGGAAAAAGAAACCCTTATGTTGAATGAAAATAATTCATACACCGAAAAGCAGTCCGTTGACCTATTGGCAACCACTTGGCAACCAAGTGACAACCAAATGGCAACACAGGATAGTATAGGTAAGGATAGTATAGTAGAGGATAGTCTAGTAGAGAAAAAGAAAGAAAAAGAGATTCGCCACAAATATGGCGAATACTCTAATGTGCTTCTTTCCGATTCCGATTATGAAAAATTAAAAAATGAATTTCCTTCTGATTATACCGCAAGAATTGAAAGCCTGTCATCTTACATAGCAAGCACCGGGAAAAGTTATAAAAACCACCTTGCCACCATTAGAAATTGGGCAAGGAAGGAAGCTTCTAGCCCTAACAAACCCGGAAAAACAAGGTATGGAAATTTTGACGTTGACGAAACATTCCAAAGGGCTTTGAAAAGAAGCTACGGCCCTGAAATGCACAAAAGTGAAAACACCAAAACGGCTGCAGAGGATGAAAGCATCCGCAAAAGAGCCGAAGAGCTTCAAAAACGTTTAGGGTAAAGGGGGGATGAAACAAATGAGAATAGAGCCTAAAGAAAGAAAATACATTATTCAAAAAAAATGCCCTGTTTGTGGCAAGGTATTCATCCCCGCACCCTTTCATGCTAATAGGGATAAAATAAGCCTTAAAATGGTGTGTTCTTGGTCTTGTGTTTGCAAGTCAGAGCGCTTAAAGCAGGCGGGAAATAAAAAACAATCAAACAAGGGGGATGGGCAACCATGAACGCAAAAGAATTTTTGCTTCAATTAAAGAAGCTTGACAAGCTCATTGAAAATAAATTGGTGGAAATCCAACAATGGAAAGACATAGCATGTAGTGCCACGTCAAACATATCCGGGGACAAGGTTGAATCCACCCCCAACCCACGAAAAACCGAAGATGCAATTTGCAAATATCTTGATTTGGAAGCCGAAGCACAAAAGGACTTTGATAGATACATAAAGGCCAAGAATGATGTCATATCCGTTATTGAACAGCTTAATGCCACCGAATATGATTTTCTTCACAAGGTTTATGTTCAAGACTTCACACTTCAAGATGTTGCCACTAAATATGGCTTGTCATATAGCTGGGCCACTACCACACATGGCATTGCTTTGAAGCACGTTCAAATGATTTTAAATAAGAGGGAAGAAACGAAAAATGCTTAATAGATTAACAAAAATTATTTCCACGTTTAAGTTTGTGGAAACCAAAGGAATTCCACTTACTGTTGAAGAAGGTCACAAGCAGCTTGCCCAATACCTTATTGACAATGGTGTGTTGGTTACACCTTGCGTTGTATATAACAAAAAGCATGAGAGATACCAAATTGTAAAGGTTGGCAAACAACTTCACAGATTTTCAAGCAAGTTTTACCGAAATCGCGGGGAAGCGGAAAAGGCACTTGAAGGGGGTGTGAGGGAAAATGAAAATGCTTGAAAGTGTGCAAAAGGCATTAAAGCACTTGCACGGAAGTTTTATAAATCATAACAACGAAATTATCTTGATACCTAAATTTAATGTTTACACTCTGCTTGACGATGTGGAAACGGACGATGATTTCAAAGTCAAATTGTGCGAGTGGTTTAGTCGTGATTGTTGTTGTGCTTTGCGATATTCATACAAGAAAAGACTTGAACGATATTATCAAGAAAACACCGATGCTTTTAATTTCATCTGTGGAACAAATTTTACGGTTGAGCAAATGGAATATATTTACACATATCTTGGCAACGGAATAAAACACGAATTGGCAAAGAAACTTGTTAAAAGTGGATTTGATTTATCAGTAATTGCCGACCACCCAACCGAGAAAGGCGGTGCGGAGGAATGATAAACAAAATACATAATACAGACTGCATTGAAGGGTTGAAAATGCTTCCTGACAACAGTATAGATTTAACCGTTACAAGCCCCCCTTATTTTAACGCAAAAGAATATTCGCATTGGGAAACCTATAATGATTATTTGAAATGGCTAAAAGATGTGTTTTCAGAGGTTTATAGGGTGACAAAACAAGGGCGTATGTGCTGCGTAAACATTAGCACTATTATTGAACCGAGAGCCAAGAGAAGCGAAGAAAGCAAGCGGATACCGTTACCGTTTCATTTTGTAAACCTTATGGAAAGTCTAGGTTATAAATTCTTAGAGGATATTATATGGGTCAAGCCTGAGGGGGCGGCAAAAAACAGAAACGGCGGTTTTTATCAGCATCGGCAGCCTGTCGCATATAAGCCGAATGTCATTAATGAATATATCTTTGTATTCCAAAAACCTGCGCCCTTCCTGATTGATAAAATCGTAAGGAGCTATAAAGGGCAAGTGAAAGAGGAATCATTAGTGCGTGGAGAATATGAGCGCAGTAATGTTTGGCTTATCAATCCCGAAACAAACACAAAGCACCCAGCCCCATATCCCGAAAAGCTATGTGACAACCTTGTCAAGTATTATTCTTATCAGGGGGACACCGTTCTCGATTGCTTTATGGGTAGTGGTACAACCGCAAAAATGGCTTTGATTAACAACCGTAAATACATAGGCTTTGAGATTTCAAAAGAATATTGTGAGCTTGCAGAAGAACGAGTGCGAGAAGAAACCGCACAAATTAAGACTAAAGAAATTATTGAACAAAAATAAATTAAATTTAAGGAGAACAAAAAATGAAAATCGCAGAAAACAAATTTTACATCGTAAGAACAAATCGTGCTGGAGTATTCTTCGGCAAAATCAAAGAAGCAAGTCACGATGAAGTGACTATGACGGAAGTCCGTAAACTGTGGCACTGGGATGGCGCTTGTGCCGTTGAACAGATTGCTATGGATGGAGTGAAGAAACCTAACAACTGTAATTTTACCGTTGTTGTTCCCGAAATGACAGTAATAGACCCTGTTCAGATTATACCTTGCACGGATAAAGCAACCGAAATTCTTTCGAGGGTGGCAGAATGGAAACTTTAAATGATAAAATTAAGAAATTTTTAAATATTGGCTATGGCTCTGGCTCTGGCTCTGGCGATGGCGATGGCTCTGGCTATGGCTATGGCTATGGCGATGGCGATGGCTCTGGCTCTGGCGATGGCGATGGCGATGGCTCTGGCGATTAAGGAGAAAAGCAAATGATAGCAAAAACCACACAAAAAGAAAAAATTTTAAAGCACTTACAAAACTTTGGCAGTATCACGTCTTGGGATGCGATAGAATTATACGGCGCAACGCGTTTATCTGCAATTATATATTCATTGCGCCAAGAGGGATACAAAATCACAAGCCGAAACGAGAAGGGCAGGAATCGTTACGGACACCCGGTTAAATTTGCAAAATATGTATACACCCGAACAACTGATTAAAGAAATAGAACAAAAGAGAGTTGAGCAAAACTTATCCAAGTCAGAAATGGCAAGGAAGTTGAAAATCACTCGTATGCAATACTGGTATTGGCTTGCAGGGAAGAGTAAACCTTATCCGAGAAAGCAGTTTTACATTTTGCAACTTTTAGGCAAACCGATGTCGGCAAAAGAATATCAGTATTGGCACAAAAAACTTAATAGGAGAAGAAAAAATGGAAGAAAATAAAAGTATCAAAGTAGTAGCAGACG
>JAZUSD010000005.1:0-44543 GCA_045606545.1 Acutalibacteraceae bacterium
CTTCGTTCTTTGGTTATTAAAAAGTAAGAGGTGTGAAAGATGCTTAATTGTGCAGTTATAATGGGTCGCCTTACAGCTGACCCCGAACTTCGCCAGACTCCCTCAGGTGTTTCTGTTACAAGATTTACTGTTGCAGTTGACAGAGGTTATGTTAAAGCGGGCGAAGAAAGAAAAGCAGACTTTATTAATGTTGTTGCCTGGAGACAAACAGCAGAATTCGTTTCAAGATATTTCCAGAAGGGCTCAATGATTGCCGTTCAGGGTTCTATTCAGACAGGTTCCTACGAAAAAGATGGCATTAAACGCTATACTGTAGAAATCAGCGCTGATAATGTTAGCTTCTGCGGTTCAAAAAGTGAGACCGGAACAAACGGTGCACCCTCAGCAACAGCTTCTACAGCTGCACCGTCTTTCTCTAATGGTGGTTTAGACGATTTCGCAGCAATGGCTGACGATGACGACTTACCATTCTGATTCTAATAGGAGGTAAATTTACAATGGCATACGATAAAAATGATCGCCGTCCCAACAAAAGAGGCCGCAAAAAAGTTTGCGCTTTCTGCGTTGAGAAGGTTGAAGCAATTGATTACAAAGATACAGCTAAGCTCAGCAGATACACATCTGACAGAGCAAAAATCCTTCCCCGCCGTGTAACCGGTACTTGCGCTTATCATCAGAGAGAGCTTACTACCGCTATCAAGAGAGCAAGACAGATTGCCCTCCTTCCTTACACTGCAGACTAATCTTTTTGCGCATAGCACATCACCTTTGCGATTTCTCCGCCCGAACTCGCGTACCCTTGTACGCTTCGGGGCGAATAAATCACAAATCTGACGCACTCTGCACAAAAATATACTTGTAATTTGGGTATCCTCTTTAGTGAGGGTACCTTTTTTACTGCCCAAACTCACGTACCTGCGTACGCTTCAGGGCATCTAAAACAAAAAATCTGTACACTACAAACAAAAACTCCCACTCAGAGACTCTTGAAAAAGGGTCTCTGTTTTTTATTTGTTAAATAAAAGTTACATTTTGTCGAAAGTCTTGAAAGAGGGCTTTTATTATGGTATCATTTAGTAGCATTAAGATGCAGTTAATTTTAAATTAAGTCAGGTTTTTATATATGAAAAAAATAAGGCACTCTTTTTTTGTTGTGGTATTTTTATGTGCGGTTCACGCTCTTCTGTGCGTTGCTTACAATTACACATATTTTTCAACTGAATTTGATTTTCAAGAGAAGTTTCAGGGGATTTTATATTGGGTAATGCTTATGGTGGCATTTCTTGCCGGACCTTTCTTTTATTATGTTGCAGGGCGACTTACTAAAGGTAAAGGCAGTAAAAAGCTTGTTCTCGGCTTCTTGTTAGTTATAAATGTTGCAGTCAGCATTCTTGGTATCGTTTCCTTCTTTTTACCATCGCTTCCGGAATTATATCGGTTGATAAATGCACCATCTTACCTTTATTATTCTCTTTTCTCTGATAGTGTAATGTATGTGGCGGTTCCCGCTATGATTGTTTCGTCATTATTCCCTGTGTTCTTCTTTAAAATCGGTTATGTTAACAAGCCAAGGACCAACAACGAAATCAAAATGGAAGATATTGAAATAAAAGAAGAAAAAGAACTATAAAAATTACCGACAGTGTTTTTTGCACTGTCGGTAATTTTTATATTGTTCCGTCATAAAATGCTTTCTTGAACCATACATCCTGAACCTCAAATTCTTTTTGGTTAAGGTAGTTTAAGATTCCTGCATCGCTTTGGAAATCGAATTTTAATTTATATGAGTATAAAAATTGCTTTTTATAACCACCGAAATTTTTGTTCTGTGCATTTGTTCCGTATTTGCCATCGCCTAAAAGGGGGTGACCCAGATAGGAAAAATGTGCTCTTATCTGATGGGTTCTTCCTGTTAAAAGCTCAACCTCTAAAAGTGAAAGACCGTCCTTATAGCTTAAAACCTTATATTTAGTAGAAATATGCTTGGTTTTATCATTGCCTTTTTCGCTGACATAAACTTTGTTTTGTTTTTCATTCTTTTCCAGATAGCCTTCAATAAGACCGCTTTCATTTTTAAGCTTACCAATAACAACACATAAATATAATTTGTGCATTTCACGGTTTTTGAGCTTTTCGTTGAGAATGCGAAGACTTTCCGAGTTTTTTGCACCGATTATAATGCCTGAAGTATTACGGTCAATCCGGTTAACAAGGGCGGGTGCGAAAGAGCTTTCTTCATCGGGCTTGTAATCACCTTTTTCATAAAGATATCGCTTGACTCTTGTTATGGCGGTATCGGTGTAATTGTCTTCATCAGGGTGGGAGAGAAGTCCTGTTGGTTTATCTATAAGAATGATGTTTTCATCTTCATAAACAATGTTAAGACTTTTTCCTGCATTGAGAAAATCGTATTTAGGCTTTACTTGTTCAAAAAACTCATCGTTAATATACATTGAAACAAGGTCGTTTTCCTTTAGTCTGTAAGAAATTTCCGACCTTTTGTTATTAACCTTAATTCTTTTGCTTCTTATGTATTTATACATAAGTGATTGTGGTAGCAGTGGCACTGATTTTGTAATATACTTATCAAGCCTTTGCCCTGCATCATTTTTGTTTATATAAAATTCTTTCACTTTGTTTTCAACTCCGCGGCGATTTTTTCAAGCTTTTTGAAACGTCTGCTGACTGCAGAGCGTGAAAGTTCAGGACTCATCATTTTGCCGAGCTCGTCCAAAGAGATATCGGGATTTTCAAGTCTCAACGAGCAAAGCTCGCCTAAATCCTTTGTCATATCTGAAAGCTTGATTTTTGAAAGCACTTCCTCAATAAGTGTGACTTGCTTCAAACCTGCCTCAATTGAACGGCTCATATTTGCCGATTCAAAATTTGAACGGCGGTTAATCTGGTTTTTTATATCTTTCATGGCACGGGTCTGCATAACCTCTAAAAATGCATTATTTGCACCCATTGTTCCGATATAATCTTCAATAGATTCTGCTTCCTTTGCATAAACAACATAACTGTTGTTACGTATAATCTTTTTGCAACGAAGTCCTAGGTCACCGATAATCTGCATTAAATCCTCGCAAAGCTTTGCCTTTGTTACGCTGAATTCAATGTGATAATCCTTCTGGGGGTCAGTAACACTTCCGCAAACGAGGAATGCACCTCTCAAAAATGCCTTTGAACAACAGTCTTCGTTGGACTGTTCAAGGTTTGAAAGATTAACTCTTAAGGTGATTTCTTTACCTGTATAGCCGAAATATTCTAAAACCTTAAGGCGGTCTGCTCTTGTGGGGATGGTTATTTTATAGTTTCCTGCTTTTGAGCAGGTGAGCTCGGGAGTAACACCCGTAAGGTCACGAATACTCGTGCAATAATGCTCAGCAACTGCCTGAATTTCCGTCATAAGTGAAATTTCAGCAAGGGAAAATGCTCTGCCGAAAATGAGCATACCGAAAGCCTCCGCCTTTGTGCAACAGGCGGAGGGTATAAGTCCGGTTAATTCTGTTTTAACGTCTGAAGAGAATGACATAATTACCTCAGTATGATAACTTCCGGTTCCAATGTGACACCGGTTTCTTTTTTTACTGTTTCTTGTGTAAAGTTTATAAGGTCAAGAATATCTTTTGCGGTAGCGTTATTTTTGTTGATAAGAAAACCTGCGTGTTTATCGCTTATTTGCGCTCCGCCTAAAGATTTGCCTTTCAAACCGCATTGTTCAATAAGAGCACCTGCAAAATAACCCTCAGGACGCTTGAAGGTACTACCTGCGCTGGGGTATTCAAGAGGTTGTTTAGCTTTACGGCGGGAAAGATAATCGTTCATTGCCGTTTTGATTTCCTCTTGGGGTGCCTTTTTCATTTTGAATTTTGCAGAAACCACAATGCAATTATTCTCTTTGAAAACTGAATGACGATAGGAAAGCCTTGCTTCCTCTACAGGCATTGTTTTAAGTTCTAGGTTGGGAGTAAGGTATGTTATCTCGCTGATAACATCCTTAACCTCTCCACCATAAGCACCTGCGTTCATAAATACCGCGCCACCGCAGGCACCGGGAATACCATAGGCAAATTCAAGTCCTGAAAGAGAGTTCTCCAAGGCGAATTTACAAAGAGTTACCACCTTTGTACCTGCAGAACAACAAATAACATCTTCGCCCTCAAGGGAAAGTGAGGTCATTTCGTCACCGATTTTGACAACGACCTTGTTAAGTCCTTCATCAAGAACGAGGACATTAGTACCGTTGCCGAGAATGGTGTAAGGTGTTTCGGTTTCTTTTATTAATCTGAGAACATCTGTTAATTGCTTTTCGTTTTTCGGCTCAATTAAAAGGGGACAAGGTCCGCCAACCTTAAAGGAAATATGGTTGCAGAGCTTTTCATTCTTATATGCTTCGCAACCCATTTCGATTGCCGAATTAAAAATCAGGTCTATTGTTTCGATGTTTATTTTAATCACCGTCAATCATCAAGTAATGCGGCACCGATAATACCTGCATCGTTGCCTAAAGCAGCGGGGATAATAGCCGCCTGTTTTTCTGCATAAACGCTGTAACGTTCTGCTTTTACCATATCGCGGATGGGTTTGAGAATTTTTTCGCCCTGACCGCTGATACCACCGCCGATGCAAACTGCTTCAGGCTGGAGAGCGTTGATAACATTTGCAAGACCGATAGAAACATAATAAAGGTATCTGTCAACAACTGCTTTTGCAATTGCATCACCCATATCAAGAGCATCGAAAATAGATTTGCCATCTACTTTATTAAGGTCACCTTCACAGGTTTTCCAGAGAAGGCTGTCTTTATTACCTTCCATTGCTTCAACTGCCTGAGAAACAAGAGCAGTTGCAGAAGCATATTTTTCCCAACAACCTTTTCTGCCACAGTTGCAGGGGATGCCATCTACATTAATAACCATATGACCCATTTCACCACCGCAGAAGTTGCTGCCGCGATAAATTTTTCCGTCAATGATAATACCGCTGCCAACACCTGTACCAAGAGTTACAGCAACAAAGTTTTTAACACCATTACCGCAACCTGCAACTGCTTCACCGAGAGCAGCAGCGTTTGCATCGTTTTCAAGATAAACGGGCTTATTGAATCTTTCTTCAAGCATCTGCTTTGCAGGAACATTATGGAATTTAAGGTTGTTTGAAAACTCGATTGCGCCTGTGTCCTTGTTTACGGAGCCGGGAGTACCGATACCAACGGAAACAACAGCATCATAAGAAATGCTGGCATCTGCAATAGCAAGGTCTGCAGCTTCTTTGATAGAATCAAAAATTTCTTCTGCGGGACGGGGTGCAAGGGTTTTAACCTTACCTCTGCCGATTATTTTATAATTTTCATCAATAACACCTACTGCGATATTTGTACCGCCAAGGTCAACACCGATTCTGTACATAATTATATCTCCTTTGATTTGTTTTATTAGTTTAATGCAGAATGCAAAATGCAAAATGCAGAATTAAAGGGGCAAAGCCGATTATAGATTTTGATATGATGTTTTGCAAATTGAAGTTAAAATGCTTCTGATTTCATTAAGGTCGTTATACAAACTTTCATATTCCTTATCATTTATGTATTCTGTATCAGCCAAAAGCATTAACCAATACATCGTTTCTGTAGCTTCTTTTAAAGCTATGTTCATTTTGCTCGCGAAATCAGCTTTTGTCTGTCCATTTTGTACTTCAAAAACATTTGCACCTATACTAGTTCCGCTTCGAACAATTTGTTTCGAAAGATCATACTCTTTTTTCTCGTCTTTTAAGTATTTGCCCAAATACACAATTCTTTTGGCAAATTCTCTTGTCTTTTTTACAATGATGTTATCGTCTTTCATATTGTTACCTTGTAATTGTTGTTTTTTATAATGCTGACCGCAGGTCCCGATAATTCTGCATTCTCAATTCTGCATTTTGCATTATAAAAATATTTTTTAGTTCCAAGAATCAACTTATTTGGAGGGAGAGTCAAAATCTTCCATA
This sequence comes from Acutalibacteraceae bacterium, assembly GCA_045606545.1. Lineage (GTDB taxonomy): Bacteria > Bacillota > Clostridia > Oscillospirales > Acutalibacteraceae > DTU089. The sequence continues at coordinate 5,995 of JAZUSD010000005.1, forward strand.
CCAAGCTGTTGCATGAGCTCTCTTGCCGCATTGTAGCCGAGTTTTTTCTGGCGATTGTTCATAGCGGCGATTTCAATAATAATTGCCAGGTTTCGTCCGGGTTTAACAGGAACAGTTGTTGATGGGATTTTAATTCCCAATATTGATATGTATTCGTCCTCAAGACCAAGACGGTCATAGGCTTTCTGGCTGTCCCATTGTTCGAGTTGAATAACCATATCAATTTTTTCTGTAAGCTTAACTGCACCGACACCGAAAATATTACGGGCGTTTACGATACCGATACCGCGAAGCTCCATAAAGTGACGGATGTTATCGGGAGAAGAGCCAACAAGAGTTTTTGAAGAAACTTTTTTGATTTCAACTGCATCGTCTGCAATAAGACGGTGACCACGCTTTATAAGCTCTACTGCAGTTTCGCTTTTACCAACACCGCTATCGCCTAAAATAAGAATACCTTCACCATAAACCTCAACCATAACACCATGACGGGTTATACGCTCTGCAAGCTCTGTTCCTAAGTACGAAATAAGGGTTGCAGTAATCTGAGAGGTGATTTCTGCGGTTCTTAAAAGAGGAACTTCATATTTTTTTGCAAGCTCAAGCATAACCTCAGGGTAATCAATGTTTCGGGTGATTATAACAGCAGGTGGTTTAAAAGAGAAGAAAAGCTCAAGACGTTCTTTCTGTATTTCCTCGTCAAGCTCTTCAAGATAACTCATTTCCGCAAGACCAATAAACTCAACTCGCAATGGGTCGAAAAATTTTTCATACCCTGCAAAAAGAAGACCGGGTCTGTTAATATCCTGAGAACATATAACAAGCTCTGAATCCGGTTTATCGGGCATATATATTGTTTCAAAAGAATGGGTTTTAATAACCTTTCTGAGAGGGACGGAATACTTACCGCTCAAAACAACGCCTCCTTTATTATACAATTAAAAACATTATAATATAAAAATTATGATATGCCAATAGAAAATACGATATTTTTTATATTTTTAATGCGGAATGCGGAGTGCGGAATGCGGAATGTTGGGTGCTGCGCACGGCATTTATAAAAAATACTTGAAATATTTGTAAATATATGATACTATACTTTCTGTATGAAAAGGCTTTGACGGAGACAGTAGCTCTTTTGCTGAAATAAGCGAGTCGGGGATGGTGTAAGCCCGATAGGATGCAGAGATGTCGAATATCACTCCCGAGCTGAGAACTGAAAATATCAGTAAGTTTCTCCGGTGGTTCACCGTTATGGAACGGCGTATGACGGTACGCTTAATATAGGTGGTTGCAAAGTATGTCTTTGTCCTGTATTACAGGGCAAGGATTTTTATTTTAATGCAAAATGCAAAGTGCAAAATGCAAAATTTCGGGGCAAAGCCGATTATAATGTTTGGAAGCGGAGCTTCCCATTAATTTTGAATTTTTAATTTTGAATTTTGCATTTTTAGAAACAGTTAATTTAGAAAATTAATTATATTGGAGGTAAAGTCAATGTACGATCCTATTTCCCCCAACGTGAATTTCGTTGAGCAGGAAAAGAAGATTGAAGAGTTCTGGAGAGAACATAAAATCTTCGAAAAGAGCATTGAGGACAGAAAAGACGGAACACCTTATGTGTTCTATGATGGTCCTCCTACTGCTAACGGAAAGCCTCATATAGGTCACGTTCTTACCCGTGTTATTAAAGATATGATTCCTCGTTACCGCACAATGAAAGGCTGTATGGTTCCCAGAAAAGCAGGTTGGGATACTCACGGTCTTCCCGTTGAGCTTGAGGTTGAAAAAATGCTCGGTCTTGACGGTAAAGAGCAGATTGAAGAATATGGTCTTGAACCCTTTATCGGTCATTGTAAAGAAAGCGTTTGGAAATACAAAGGTATGTGGGAGGATTTCTCACGTACAGTTGGTTTCTGGGCAGATATGGATGACCCTTATGTAACATACCACAATGAATTTATTGAATCAGAGTGGTGGGCGCTTAAGCAGATTTATGAGAAAAATCTTCTCTATAAAGGATTCAAAATTGTTCCTTATTGCCCTCGTTGCGGAACTCCTCTTTCTTCTCACGAAGTGGCACAGGGTTATAAAACAGTTAAAGAGCGTTCAGCTGTTGTTCGTTTTAAGGTTGTTGGCGAAGAGGCTTTCTTCCTCGCTTGGACAACAACTCCCTGGACTCTTCCCTCAAACGTTGCTCTTTGCGTCAACCCTAACGATGTTTATGTTAAAGTTAAAGCAGCAGATGGTTTCACATACTATATGGCTGAAGCTCTTCTTGACAAGGTTCTCGGCAAGCTTGCAACTGAAGACGCACCTGCTTATGAAATTCTTGAAAGCTACAAGGGTATTGACCTTGAAGGCAAGGAATATGAGCCTCTCTTTGACTATGTTAAACCTATCTGCGACAAACAGAATAAAAAAGGCTTCTTCATTACTGCGGACAATTACGTAACAATGACAGACGGTACAGGTATCGTTCACATTGCTCCCGCATTCGGTGAAGATGACGCTAAGGTTGGCAGAAGATATGACCTTCCCTTTGTTCAGCTCGTTGACGGCAAGGGTGAAATGGCAGAACCTACACCTTATGCAGGTACATTCGTTAAAGATGCGGATAAATTAGTTCTTATTGACCTTGAAAAAGCAGGACTTCTTTTCGATGCTCCCAAATTTGAACACGAGTATCCTCATTGCTGGAGATGTAACACTCCTCTTATTTACTATGCAAGAGAGTCCTGGTTCATTAAGATGACAGAGGTTAAGGATGACCTTATCAGAAATAACAATACAATTAACTGGATTCCCGAAAGCATCGGTAAAGGTCGTTTCGGCGACTGGCTACAGAATGTTCAGGACTGGGGTATTTCCCGTAACAGATATTGGGGTACACCTCTTAATATCTGGGAATGTGAATGCGGTTGTCGTCATTCCATCGGGTCTATTGAAGAGCTTAAATCAATGAGTGATAATTGCCCTGAGGATATTGAGCTTCACAGACCCTTCATTGATGCAGTTACTATTAAATGTCCCGATTGCGGTAAGGAAATGCACCGCGTTCCCGAGGTTATTGACTGCTGGTTTGACTCAGGTGCAATGCCCTTTGCTCAGCATCACTATCCCTTTGAGAATAAAGAGCTTTTCGAAGCACAGTTCCCTGCAGATTTCATTTCCGAAGCTGTTGACCAGACTCGTGGTTGGTTCTATTCTCTTCTCGCTATTTCTACTCTCATTTTCAACAAAGCACCTTATAAAAATGTTATCGTTCTCGGTCATGTTCAGGATGAAAACGGTCAGAAAATGAGTAAATCCAAGGGTAATGCAGTTGACCCGTTTGATGCGCTTCAAAGCTACGGTGCAGACGCAATCCGTTGGTATTTCTATACTAACTCTGCTCCCTGGCTTCCTAACCGTTTCCACGGTAAAGCAGTTGTTGAGGGTCAGCGTAAATTTATGAGCACTCTCTGGAATACTTATTCCTTCTATGTGCTTTATGCAAATATTGATAAATTGATCCCAACAAAATATAACATTGAAGATTGCAAGCTTTCCGTAATGGATAAATGGCTTCTTTCAAAGCTCAATTCAATGGTTAAAACAGTTGACACTAACCTTGCTAATTACCGTATTCCCGAAGCAGCAAAGGCACTTCAGGAATTTACCGATGAAATGAGTAACTGGTATGTTCGCCGTGGCAGAGAGCGTTACTGGGTACAGGGTATTACAGAAGATAAAACTGCTGCTTATATGACCCTTTATACCGCTCTTGTTACAACTGCTAAAACTGCTGCTCCCATGATTCCTTTCATGGCAGAAGCAATTTACAGAAACCTTGTTTGCAATGTTGATAGCTCTGCTCCCGAAAGTGTTCATCTTTGTGAATTCCCTGAAATTCAGGAAAATCTCATTGATGCAGAGCTTGAAAAGAATATGGATGAGGTTGTCAGCATTGTTGTTCTCGGCAGAGCTGCAAGAAATGGTTCAAACATCAAAAACCGTCAGCCTCTTAACACAATGTATGTTCAGAGCGATAAAAAGGTAGAGGGTTACTTTACTGATATTATCCGCGAAGAGCTTAATGTTAAGAATGTTGATTTCGTTGATGATGCTTCAGGCTTCGTTTCCTATATCTTTAAGCCTCAGCTTAAGACTCTCGGACCGAAATACGGCAAGCAGTTAGGCGAAATCAGAGCAGCAATGGCTGAGCTTGATTCTTCCGCGAAAGCAACTCTCGATGCGGATGGAAAGCTTGTTCTCAATCTCGCAAGCGGTGATGTTGAACTTACTCCCGATGACATTCTTCTTGAAACAAAGCAGAAAGAGGGCGTGTTCACAGTTTCTGACAGAGGCGTTACAGTTGCTCTTGATACAGAGCTTACTGCTGAGCTTATTGAAGAAGGTTTCGTAAAAGAGCTTATCAGTAAAATTCAGACAATGAGAAAAGATTCTGATTTTAATGTTATGGATAGAATCAACGTTACTCTCTCAGGTAATGCAAAGCTTTTCGAAATCGCTAAAAATAATGAAGCAACAATTTCAACTGTTGTCCTTTCCGATTCTATTACAGATGGCGATGGCACAAACGGTAAAGAATGGGATATTAACGGAGAGAAAGTAACAATCTCCGTAGCTAAAGTTTAAAAAATGTATAATCCTCAGATTTATTTGTAAAAATAAATCTGAGGATTATCACTTTTAAGGAGAAATATTATGTGCGGAATTATTGGTAAGGTTGGGGCGGGGAATGTTTTTCCCGAGCTTTTAAAGGGGCTTGATGCTTTAGAGTATCGTGGGTATGATTCCGCAGGAGTGGCAGGGATTATTGATAATAAAATCCTTCGTTTCAGGCAAGAGGGAAGAATATCAAATCTAGAAACAGAAATTCAAAAAGCAAAGCCTGAAAGCTTTATAGGAATAGGACATACCCGATGGGCAACTCACGGCAGTCCTACAAAGGAAAATGCTCACCCTCACATGAGTAATGACGGTAAATTTGCCCTTGTTCACAACGGCATAATTGAGAATGCAGAAGAACTGAAAAAAAGCTTTTTGGAGGGGAAAATAAACCTTTCGTCCCAGACAGATACGGAAATTGTTGTTCAATTAATGGGGCTTTTTTATAATGATGATGTTGTGTCTGCTATAAGCGAAACCTGCAAATCTTTAACAGGTAGCTTTGCTTTCGGGATTCTTTGCGAAGATACTCCAAACACACTTTATGCGGTGGGTCAAAGCAGTCCGCTCCTTGTTGTGAAAAGTAAAACAGGTTGCTTTATTACTTCGGATTTTTGCGCAGTAGGGGAAGAAGCAGAAGAGGTTTACAGACTTACTGATGGTGAAATCTGCGCTTTGACAGAGAATACTATTAAATTTTTTAATCCGTCAGGAACACCAATTGAAAAATTTTCCGAAAAAGCGGAGTTTTCTTGTTCTGCTTTTGATAAAGGGGGATATGACCACTTTATGCTTAAGGAAATTTTCGAGCAACCAAAAGCAGTGAAAGATACAATAAAATCTTTCTTGAAAGAAAATGAAATTATTTTCCCCAATGTAAAATTATACGATAATTTTATTAAAGAAAAATTAGATAAAATCCTCATTGTTGCCTGCGGTTCTGCATATCACGCAGGACTTGTTGGGAAAGGAATTATAGAAAGCCTTTGCAAAATTCCTTGTTCTGTTGAAATTGCTTCGGAGTTCAGATATTCTGAAGCGTTCATAAATGAAAACACCCTGGGTATTTTTATAAGCCAGAGCGGTGAAACTGCTGATACTCTTGCCGCATTACGCCTTGCAAAAAAGAAAGGTGCAAAAATTCTTTCAATAGTAAATGTAGTGGGTAGCGCAATAAGCGAAGAAAGTGAAAATGTTATTTATACGAAAGCAGGAAGAGAGATTGCTGTTGCCACAACAAAGGCTTATAGCGCTCAGCTTGTTTCCCTTTATGCTCTTGCACTTTATATGAGCAAAATTAAGGGTAACATCGAAGAGGAAAAGTATAAAAAGCTTATTAAAGAATTTAATGATTTACCTAAAAAGATTGAGAAAACGATTAATTCGGTTGCTTGTGATATGGAAGAGCTTTCAAAGAAAATCTATAAGAAAAAAGACATTTTCTTTATTGGTAGGCTGAATGATTTTGCCACCGCTGCCGAGGGTTCTCTGAAAATGAAAGAAATAAGCTACATCAATTCACAAAGCTACCCTGCAGGAGAATTGAAGCACGGCACAATTTCATTGATTGAAGAGGGTACAATTGTTGTTGCGGTTGCGGGAAAAAGTAAAGTTTTTTCAAAGACAGTCAGCAATATTTCTGAGGTTCAGGCAAGAGGTGCAGAGGTTATATTAATAACTGATGAAAGCGAAAAGGATTGTAGGGTTACTGCAGAAATTACTGTTACAGTACCCGAAACCCTCAAGGAGTTTCAAAACTCACTTTTGATTTTACCCTTACAGCTTTTAAGCTACTACACCGCTAAAAACTTAGGTTGCGATATAGACAGACCCAAAAATCTTGCAAAAAGCGTGACGGTTGAGTAATTTTCATTAAAAAATCTTACAAAATCTTAATTTGATTTATTTTATACCTTATGTTATCATTTGAATGGTGATAAATATGGCAGTGAAAATTCTTGTAACTGAAGATGATGTTTTCCTTCGTGACGGGCTTTGCGAAATGCTCAAGAAGGAAGGTTATGACGTTGTTGCTGCAGGGACAATTGAGGATGCGAAGTCAAGTTTTTTGAAAGAAAACTTTAACCTTATAATCCTTGATGTTATGCTTCCTGATGGTAACGGCTTTGATATGTGCGGCTTTATTCGTTCTAAGAATGAAGATGTTCCGATATTATTCTTAACTGCTTGTGATGATGAGGTTCAGGTTGTGCGTGGTCTTGATGCAGGTGCAGATGACTATGTTACTAAACCTTTCAAGCTTCTTGAATTGCTTTCAAGAATCCGTGCTCTTTTAAGAAGAAACAAATCAACGGTATATAGTTGCGAGAATATTGTTATTGATATAAACACAATGACTGTTAAAAAGGATGGCGAAAATGTTTTTGTTACTCCAACGGAGTTTCAGATTCTTTCTGCCCTTATAAGAAACAGCGGTGTAATTGTTACAAGAGCAATTTTATTAGAAAATATCTGGGATGAGGGTGGCTCATTTATTGATGACAACACTCTTTCCGTTCACGTCAGCCGACTTCGTGAGAAAATCGGTCCTGAGCATATCGTTACTGTCAGAGGTATCGGTTACAGGTGGGAGGACGGCAAATGACTCCTTTGGAAATCTGTTTTATTATTTCTGTTTGCTTATTGCTTTTAGTTGTATTGATTTTGAGTATCTTGCTTACAAGCAACAAAAGAAAAGTGAAAAAACTTACTAAAAGCATCAATAAATATCTTGAAAAAGGTGAACTGACAAAATTCAGCACAAAAGATGATAACTTTGCGCCTCTTCAAAATGCAGTTTGCGATTTGGAAAATGCTCTTGAAGTGCAAAAGCAAAACACAGAGTCTGAAACTAAAAAGAATACGGATTTTATTGCAGATGTTTCTCACCAGTTGAAAACTCCTCTTGCAGGACTTCGCCTTTATCTTGAAATGGATAATGCTCAGAATCCCACGGAGCATACAGAAAAAGAACTTCAGCTTGTGGAGAAAACTGAAGAGCTTGTTGCAAAGCTTTTACGCCTTGAAAAGATAAAAAGTGATACATATATTATGGATTTCCAATTTTATGAAATCAGCGAAATCCTAAAAAGCATAGTTCTTGATATGAAGCATATTTTTCCTCAAAAGCAGTTCGGCATTGTTGGAAAAAGCCGAATGAGATGTGATAAGGATTGGCTGACGGAAGCTTTAGGAAATGTTATTAAAAATGCTTGTGAGCATACAAATAACAATGGTGAAATCAATATAATTGTTGAAGAAAATGAACGCTCCACAATTGTTACCGTTTCCGATAACGGTGGCGGTGTTGATAAAGACGATGTCGGTAAGCTCTTCAAGAGATTCCACAGAGCCAAAAACGCCAAACCTCAAAGTGCAGGAATCGGTCTTGCGATTACCCAAGCCATTGTTGAAAAGCACCACGGAACAATCAGTGCCGTAAATACTGCAACGGGACTTGATATTGTTATGTGCTTTCCGCATATTGATGGGTATCAGGCTATTTGATTTTTATCTTACAATAAAAAATCCCCCTTTGGGTTGACAAAGAGAGAAAACAAACATATAATATAAGTGAAATAAGGCAAACCGATAGACGGTTAGTCTTCAAAATTAGTTATAGAAATAACCGCTTAGTTTTGCAGACAGGGCGGTTATTTCTTTTTTGTTAAATTAACAACCAGTGCAATAATTGAAACGATAAGAGAGCAAAATAAAAATAACTCACTATATGTAATCATAAGCACCGCCCTCCTCTCAGGAGGGAAAAGTGCCCTCCGTATAAAGAGGACTAACCGCCTACCGTTTAAGGTCTGCCTTATTCCGCGATTATTCTATCATAGGTTATTTGAAAATTCAATATAGTAACATTTAAAACTGTCCGAAAGGGCAGTTTTTCTTTTATCTTACGAAATCTTAAGATAAAAGTCACTTAAAATTAAGATTGGTGTTTTACAATAGAGTCAACATAGAGGATTAGTGTTCTCAAAAATCAAATTCAAAGGAGAGTTTTCTATGAATATTATCGAATGCAAAAATCTCACAAAGGAATATTTAAGCGGTGAAAATACAGTTGTGGCACTTAACGATGTGTCATTGGAATTTGAAAAAGGGGAGTTCTGTGCAATAACAGGTCCTTCAGGTTCAGGTAAGTCAACATTTTTACACGTTTTAAGCAGTCTTGAAAATGCAACCTCAGGCGAGGTTATTTATAACAACGAAAGCCTTAAAAAGTACAATGATAATCAGCTTTCAATCCTCAGAAGAAGACGCTTCGGCTTCGTTTTCCAGGCATATAACCTTGTGGAAGAGTTGACAGGTTATGAGAATATTCTTCTTCCAATTATGCTTGATAAAAAGAAACCCGACGAAGAGTATCTGAAGAAAATTATTGACATTCTCGGCATTGAAGACAGACTTTCACATCTTCCGTCGGCTCTTTCAGGCGGTCAGCAACAGAGAATTGCTATTGCAAGAGCACTTGCAAATAAGCCTTCAATCCTTTTTGCCGACGAACCTACAGGTAACCTTGATGGTAAAAGTGGTAGAGAGGTGCTTTCACTTCTTAAATATGTAAGTAAGGAATTAGGCGTAACACTTATTCTTGTTACCCACGATTTGCACGTTGCCGAGCAGGCAGACAGAGTTATCAGAATCGAAGACGGCGCTGTTGTTGAAGACAGTAAATTTAATCAATAAAAGTAAGGTTCGGAGATAGATTTAGGTGATTCTATGAAAAAGAAAAAATTAACCTTTAATTCCCTTGCTTTCGGTAACCTGAAGCACAGGAAAAAGCAATATACCTTGCTTATTATCGGCATCATTCTTTCAATGGTGTTTTCCTCGGGCTTTGTGTTTTTCGTTTCAAGTGCGGTTACTTCTGCAATTGAAACCCACAGATTTCTCTATGGCGAACAAACTTATATCTGTACTAATATAATGTCTAATGAAAATATAGAGAATGTATTAAATACCGGTTATGAAAAGCATGGTTACGGACATATTTTAGGATCTATTACTGCAACTGATGGTAACCTTGAAAGCGGTACGGCAATAGGTTGGCTGGAAGAGGATGCAAAAGAGCTTTATTATCAAAGTCTTATCGAGGGAAAATTGCCTCAGAAAGAAAACGAAATTGCTATTGAAAAGGATGCACTTTCAAATATTGGTATCGACTATAAATTGGGCGAAAAAATAACCGTTGATTTATATGTTCAAAACGGTTCTCAAATTAAAGAAGAACCAATGAAAAAAGAATATACGCTTGTAGGAATATTAAATGATAAAAAGGCGAATATTTCGGATTTGCATTACAATTTGTGTGAAGATATTCCTGCCGCATTTGTTGCAGACGGTACAATGGTTGAAATTGGTGGTAAAGAATCATTACATTGTTGGCTCTTAAGCGGAAAAGAAGGGGATATGGGACCATATATTCAGGTTGTTAATAAGTATAGGGAACAGGGGAACGATAGTTTCGGTTTGTATCTTACAGGTGGCTATGAATACACCTATACAATAGCAGATATGTTCGGCGTTGAAGCACCCTATCTTCTGATGCTTGTATTTGTTGCGGTTCTTGCGTTGGTTTCCAACATTGGTATAGTAAATGCTTTTTCAACTAATTTGAAGGAACGCAAAAAACAAATAGGACTTCTGAGAAGTGTTGGCGCAACAAAAAGGCAGATTATAAAAATATACAGCAGAGAAACCTTTGTTTTGTGCCTTATTTGCACGCCCTTAAGCATTCTGCTTTCTGTGGGTGCGGTAAGTCTTAGTGTGTATTTGATGGGAGAAGGTTTTATATTTAAACCGAGCTGGTGGGTACTTCCTCTAAGTGCAATATTCAGTATTATAATCGTTTTTATTTCTTCTCTTATTCCTCTTTTATCGGCTTCCGGAATTACTCCGATGCAGGCAATAAGAAATATTCAGATAAACAGAAAAATTAAAACTAAAAAAATAACAACACAAAAGGATTTTGATGTTTCAAAGCTTTTAGCATCAAGAAATATCAAACTTTATAAAAGTAAACAGGTTTTAACAAGCATTATTCTTGCTGTTGCGGTATTTGGTTCAATTTTCGGTTTTTCTATAGTTGGCGGTATAGAAAAAAATAACGGCAAAAAGGATTATGATTTTGACGCATATTCACATGTGGAATACTCTACCAGAAGACTTGCTAACTATGTAAGTCATTACGGTTTTTCTGAAAATGACAAGCAGGATTTGTTGCTTAATTCTTATGTAGAAAGTGTAAGCGGAAATAAAATCACAAATGGTTATATTGAAGTTAATGAACTTACAGACTATTTAAAGGTTTGCGGTTATTCCAACTGGGTGTACGAGAAAGTTTTTGAAGGCGTGAGAATCAACAAGAAAAACTATAAGGATTATGAGAAATTACCTATAGAAAATGTTGCAGTTAAAGAAAAGGCAGATATTAACTCGCCTATTTTTCCATTGGAATTTTTAGGTCTGGATGATGAGAATATCGACAGTCTTTCGCGGTCGGTTACAGTAGGTAGAGTTGATAAAGATAAGTTGAATTCGGGTGAAGAGGTTGTTTTGATATTGCCCGAATATCTGGAGTTATATACAAGCTACGATGATGTGTATGGTGATAGTTCATATCTTGATGTAAACACCGAGCACATTGATGCGTATGCAGAAAATGCAGAGCTTCTTTGCATTGCTGAGCCGGACAACGAGTTCAAGGTGGGACAAAAAATAAAATTAGGATGGGTAGGAGCAGAAGGCGAGGAGGAGCCTGTTGATTATAAACATGAAGGTGCAGAACCCAGTGTTAAGGATGGCAATTTTGAACACACAAAAATCGAAAAAGAGGTTACTGTTGGAGCGATTATTTATAGCAACACTTACAGCGGATCTTTAATTTTTGGAACTACTTCAGGTCAAAAACCTTATATTGCAACAACTGCTGAGGGTTTGAATGCCTTTACAAAGAATGTTCCTTATTGCGATTTGAAAATCAATCTTAATACAAAATGTACTGAAAAAATTAATAGCGAAATAACAAATATATTAGATAGAATAACTCTCGGTCAATCATCAGGTCATTATAATTCTGTTTATGAAAATGAGAAAAGTACAAAATTAACTGCAGATACTCTTATGATTATAATTGCTTCTGTTGCAGCACTTCTTTTCACTTTAAGCGGTAGCCTTATTAACAATGCCCTTACTGCACGAATAAGAGAAAGCAAAAAGGAAATCGGTACTTTAAGAGCAGTTGGTGCATCTGTTAAAGATATTTCAAGCTCATATATAAGGCAGTTGCTGTCGGTTCTCGGTTTCGGAACAATTATAGGTTTTTTAGCGTTCGCACTTTTCTATGGTATATATTGCTTGATATTCATAAGTATGGGCGATACTACCGATGACTTTGTTCTGACATTCCGGGAAACAATTGTTGCTGTTATAGCACTCTTTGGTTGCTGTATAACAAATGTCTATTTCAAAGTAAAAAAAGAAATGAAAAACAGTATTGTTGAGAATATAAGAGAATTATAAAAATCAATCGCAAAGTGCAGGTGATTTTATGAAAAAGAAAAAATTAACCTTTAACTCCCTTGCTTTAGGAAACCTGAAGCACAGGAAGAAAAGATACACCTTAATGATATTGGGTATCATTCTTTCAATGGTGTTTTCTTCAAGTATTATTTACTTTGGCTTTAGTATATATGACACAACCACAAAACAAACTGAAGCGGATTATGGCTTCTATGATTGGTTTGATTCAGGCTATAGCGAATCAATATTTGAAGAGTTTAAAAACAAGGGTTATCTTGAAGAGTACGGCACAGGTAAAACAATCGGTTTTATGTTTACCGATGAAAAGGATAAAATTAATGGTACACCTGTTGCCAAGCTTGATGAAACTGCAAAAAAGCTTGTTAACCCTATTTTAATTGAGGGTACATATCCAGAAAACAAAGGTGAAATTGCCATTGAACAGACAACTCTATTGCAGTTAGGCTTATCTGCAAAGGTAGGGGATAAAATAACCCTTAAATATCAGGTTCAGAACGGTGATGAGCTTCTTCCCAAAGTCAAGGAGAAAACATATACTCTCACGGGAGTTTTAAGAGATAAGCGCAGTAACCTTGCTCAGTATGGTGAAAAAGATTTGTTACCGTCTGCGTTTGTAAGTGATGCTGAAAAAGTCGATTTAGGCGGAAAAGGAAATACATTGATTTATTCCGTTGTGAATTGGGAGAATATGAAGGGCGTCTCTTTTTATGAGCTGAGAGAAAATAAGGGAATGTCTCCCGATGCTACTATTAGTGTACATAAAGATTTTGGCTATTTGGCTATGTCGCTGGAGGGCTACACCAACGTTATAATGGTAATTGTTGTTGTAGTAATTCTTTTACTTGCTTCTTCTTTAGGTATTATTAATACCTTTGCAAGTAATTTGAAAGAACGGAAAAAGCAAATCGGTTTTTACAGAGCTGTTGGTGCAACTAAAAAACAGATTTTCTCCCTTTTTATGAGAGAATCCCTGATTTTAGCGGTGATATGTACCCCTGTAAGCCTTTTGATTTCTTTCTTTGCGGTTAAACTTATTATTGTTAATACATTCAGCAATTATTTCTTTACACCGAATTTATGGGTGCTTTTGATTTGCGGTGCTTTCGGTATTTTCTCTGTTTTTATGGCTTCGCTCATTCCTCTTTTCTCTGCAATGCGAATCACACCTATGCAGTCAATCAGAAATATTGAAGCTATGAGGAAGTTTAAAAACAAAAAAATTAAAGGCCAAAAGGATTTTGATGTTTCAAAGCTTCTTGCAATGAGAAATATGCTTGTTTCAAGAAGAAAACAGGTTGTTGTCAGCATATTTCTTACAATAACGATTATATTTTCCTCTTATGCAATGTCATATATGACTTATGAGGTTAATAACATTGGCTTTAGAGGTTGGGAGTATGCTTTAAAGTATGATTATGATTTGCATTTAGGTTCTGATGGTAGCAATGCTTATGTTAATTCACCTGAAACCAATAACGGCTTTTCCGAAAACCATATTCAGACAGTTTTAAATCACGAAAGTATCAGCTCTTTTTATGGGCAGAAAAGTGCAACTGCTATTATTGAATATGATGCGGATGACAGTTCTGATTATTTCAAGCTTATATCAGATGTTGGCGGTACTGTAAATATAGATAGCTCAAATGAAGTGAATGAAGATAATTATATGACCTATTTTGAAGAACAAGAAGCGGAATATTCAGTTGAAAGTCAGGAAATATTAGATGTAAAAAAGGCGGCAGGCTATGACGGAGATATTATGCAGGTTGCATTGACTTCAGTTGACGAGAAATTAATAGAGAAGCTTTCTTCCGAAGCATTAATGTCTGGAGAGGTTAATATAGATAAGCTTAAATCCGGTGAACAGGTGATTGTTATGGCTCCTGAAAAAATGTACGTTACCTTGGAAGATGGTTACGATAATACAAAGGATATCGTTGCACGCTGGAATTCTGAATATACTGAAGATTTGGTTGAAGCCAATCCCGAAACACTAATCACAGTAGAAGAATGTGATATTGTTGCCGGCGAAATTCTTGATGTTGGTGTTGTTTATGCAGAAAATCCTGACTCTGATTATGATACTGAGGGTAAACCATATTTAGAGAAAGAAAAAATTATCACTCAAAATCGCTCTGAGGTTGAAGTTGGTGCAGTGTTAGATAAAGGTATTGTAGGAGAAAGCATCGTACGCTTAAGCGATTTTACAATTGTCACAACTCATGAGGGCATGGAAAAGTTTTTCCCCGATGCAAAATATAAAGATGTTAAATTTGCTTTAAAGGATGATTGCACAGAGGAAACAGATAAAGAAATCTGCACAGTTCTCAATTCTGTTGCAGAGTGCGTTGATAATGGTGAATACATTTCAAAGTATGAAAATATACAATCCCAAAAGGATGAATTGAAAAATCTCGGGTTCCTTTTGTATGCAATTGTGATTTTATTTTATACAATTTGCGGAAGTATTGTAAATAATACGGTTATGGCAACCATTAAGGAAGATAAAAAGAAAATCGGTACACTTCGTGCAGTTGGTGCGAATGAAAAGGAATTTTCAAAATCATATATTCTCCAACTTCTTTCAATGTTTAAATGGGGCTTTGGAATAGGTTTTGGTGGGTTCGCTTTGTCATATTTGATAATAGTGCTCACAAATAAATACACAGGTCTTGAAAATGCACTTGTGTTCAATCCTTGGATTACACTTTTATTGGGTCTTATTCTTTTTGCAATCTGCTCATTGAGTGTGTATTCAAAAATAAGAAAAGAAACAAGGAACAGTATTGTTGAGAATATAAGAGAACTGTAAAAGTGCAAAGTGCAAAATGCAAAGCGCAAAGTAACAGGTGATATTATGAAAAAATTATTTGTATTTATGCTCTGCTTAATGGTGTGCATAATGCCTTGCTTGGCAGCGGAAGAGGGTGCAGAGAATGTGACAGAAGCAACAGAAGTCACAACTGAAGCTACTACCGAAAAGACAACTGAAGCCACAACAAAAAAGGCAGAAACCACTAAAAAAGCAGAGAAAACAACGAAAAAAGAAAAGACTACCAAAAAGGCAGCAAAAGAAGAAACCGAAAAGGTAGTCGAGAAAAATGAAGAAATTGAAGAGGAAAGAGAGGATAACTCTCAGCCTCGCCTTATGGTGACAAGCTATGTTGTTGAGAATGATTATTTAACTCCCGAAAAGACCGGTAAAATTACCGTTACTCTTCAGAATATGCACCCGTCAAAAGCGGTGAAAAATATCAAGCTTTCAATAGGTGACGAAGCTGATGAAATTCGCCCCGACGGTATGGGAACAAAATATGTTTCATCAATCGGAGCAGGAAAAATTTACAGTTGGGAAATCGGAGTTTCGGTAATTCATTCCGCAACTGTTGGTGAGCATAAGCTCAGCTTCACTTGTGAATACGAAGATAATATGGGGTCGGGTTATTCTGCCAACGACACATTAAGAGTTCAGGTTCGCCAGCCTGCAAAGCTGGATTATGACGGTGCAAAGCTTCCCGTTAAGGTTGTTCAGGAAGATACGGTTACACTTAATATCAACCTTATGAACACAGGTAAATCCACTCTTTATAACTGCAAGGTTGAATATGATATTGAAGGTCTTGAATCAGGAGGCAGTAGTTTTGCAGGAGAAATTCCTGTTGGCGAAAGCAAAACTACAACTGCAAATCTTCGTGCCGACAGCGAAAAAACAGGTAATGTGAAAGGTACAATTAAAATTACTTACGAAGACGCTTTCGGTAAATCTTTTGAAAAAGAGCAAGAGGTAAAAACTCTTATTGAAAAGAAGGTTATCAAGGCTGAGAAAAAGGAAGAGGAAGAAAAGAAAAATCCTCTTTGGTGGCTTTTCCTTCTTGGGGGTCTTGTAGTCGGTGGCGGTCTCGGCTTCGGTATTCCCTTTGCAATTAACTCCAAAAAGCAAAGAGAAGAGGATGAGAAGAGATTATAAGATGCATTACTTTTACAAAGGCAAGAGGGAGCGGGGCAACCCACCACCGCTGACGCGGTCCCACTCCCTATTCCATCAAAGATGGAACAGGGATGATAAATGACTAGAATTAGTCACATAATACAAATAAACGGCAATTCCTTTGGTGGAGTTGCCGTTTTTGATTTTGGGGTTTGTTTTTGACTTGTTTTTTTAGTATAATTAAAGGTGTATTTTACCTTATTATGAGGAGCGTTTATTATGCTTGAAATGAAAAACGGAAAATTCTATATGGATGGCGAGGAATTCCATATTTATTCAGGTGCTATGCACTATTTCAGAATTCCCGAAGAATATTGGCATGACCGCCTTATGAAGCTCAAAGCCTCAGGTCTTAATACTGTTGAAACCTATGTTCCTTGGAACTGGCACGAGCCAAAGAAAAATCAGTTCAATTTTGAGGGTATGCTCAATATTGAGAAGTTTGTTAAGACTGCTCAGGATTTGGGTCTTTATGTTATTGTTCGTCCCGGTCCGTATATTTGTGCAGAATGGGATTTCGGCGGACTTCCTGCATGGCTTCTTAAAGACAAAAATATAAGACTTCGTTGCTGGGACAAGGCATACATAAAAGCAGTTGAAGATTTTTATAAGGTGCTTATTCCAAAGCTCGTTCCTTACCAGATTACCAAGGGCGGAACTCTTATTGCAATGCAGATTGAAAATGAATACGGTTCATTCGGCAGAGATAAAAAATATCTTTACTGGCTTCGTGATTTGGTAAAAGAATTGGGTATTGATGTTCAGCTTTTCACATCTGATGGTGAAAATAAATATTTCTTCTCAGGTGGGGGAATACCTGAAGAATGGATGGTTGCAAACTTTGGCGGTTACAATGAAAACCGTTTCAATGATTTAAAGCTTCTCCAACCTGATAAGCCTCTGATGTGCGGTGAGCATTGGTGCGGTTGGTTTGACCAATGGGGTGCAAAGCATCATTCCGACAATCCCGAAGAAACTCTTGGCAGAAGCCTTGATGGTTTTTTCAAAGAGGATGCAAACTTTAATCTTTATATGTTCCACGGCGGAACAAATTTCGGCTTTTCATCGGGAGCTAACTACTATGATTGTTATTGCCCCACTACCACAAGCTATGACTACGGCGCACCTTTAACAGAAAATGGTGCATATACAGAAAAATATTTCATTCTTCGTAACAGAATGGCAAAGCAGTTGGGCAAAGAACTTCCCGAGATTCCCGAAGATTCTAAAACTAAAAATTACGGCAAGGTTCAGTTAACTGAATTTGCAGATTTAAAGGATGTTTATAAGAAATTTTCTGTTCATAAAAAATCCTGCTCTCCCGAATATATGGAATATTACGGACAGAACAGCGGATTAATCCTTTACAGCACAACTCTTAAAGGCTTTTATGATGATACGGAGCTTAATGCTTTCGGGGTTCACGATATTGCTTATATTTACATAAATGGTGAATTGAAACATATTTATGACAGAACAAAGCTTAAAGGCAAAGAGCTTTATGAAGAAAGCTTTTCTGTTCCTGTTAAGGGTTTCAAGGGCGAAGTTAAGGTTGATATTCTTGTTCAGGCTCTTGGCAGAATTAACTATGCACGAAGAATTTATGACAGAAAAGGTCTTGGCGAGGTTTATCTCGGCGGTCAGGCAATTGTTGACTGGGATGTATATTGTATGGAGCTTGATAAAGCACCCGAAATCAAGTACAAAAAATCCCACAAGGCTTTTCCTTGCTTTATGAAAGGTACATTCAAGGCAGAAGAAAAGGTTGATACCTTTGTTGATATGAGAGGCTTTTCTAATGCAGTTGTTTATGTTAACGGCTTTAACCTCGGAAGATTTTTAAAAAGAGGCCCGCAATATACTCTTTACCTTCCTGCACCCATTCTCAAGGATGAAAATGAAATTGTTGTTCTTGAGCTTGAGGGTTGCAAGAAAAATGAGATTAAGTTAATTGACAAAGCAATTTTAAAATAATTGTTAAATAAATTGCGAAATAAGGTGATTCTTTGACAATGGTGATAAAAGACCTTTTAACAAAGGTCAAGGAAATGTATCAGGAATTAAAGCTTTATTGGAATCAACCCCGACCGGGTGAATATGTTCCGTATAAAGAGGTTATAATGCTCTCTGTTGGTTGGATGGCTCTTCATATGTCTGTTCAATGGACTATTGGCTTCGGTGTCGGTAACCAATTTACAGGTATGACCTTGGGAATGAACAACAACGAGCTTCTTATAATGGGGTATATTTGCCAGTTTTTAGGCTATGCCCTGACACCACTTAATGCCTGGATTATTGATAATCTGCGCAGTAAGGATGGTAAATACAGAGTTTATATCAAGCTTGCAATTCCTGCCATGGTGCTGACGCTTCTTTCCTTATGGCTTCCCTATGAGCAGATTCGCGACGGCTCTCATCCGCTGTCAAGATATTTTATGATAGGGCTTCTCTTCTTAATGTGTCAGCTTCAGGGTGGTGTTCAGAGCTGGGTGCAGACAGGTGTTACCAATATGGTTCACGTTATGACACCTAATACTCAGGAAAGAACAAAAATAATGGCGATAACAAGCATTATTTATTCTTTGGGTTATTCCATAAATAATGTTTATTATCCGTTTATGGTTGATCTTCTTACCGATAACGGTCAGAAATATACAATGACATATTTCCGCGGTGCATATACTCCTATGGCACTTCTTATGCCCGTTGTTTTATTTGCATATTTCGGAACAAAAGAAAGACTTGTTCTTCCTAAGAGCCGTATAACAAAAATGAGTTTTACAAGCTCAATGCGTGCGGTTGCCGGCAACAAGATTTTCTGGATTAAATGCGCTGATGGTTGGAACAACTTCCTTGAGGGCGCAAAGGGTAATATCTGGGACTGGATGGTTTATCGTGCTCATATTATGAAGAGTACAACCTATGGTCTTCTTAACACAATTTCTTATAATGCAAATTTCTGGGGAATGCTGTTCTCACCCTGGTTTATTAAGAAATTCGGTAAAAAGAAAATTAAAATTGTTAAGAATATTATTCAGGTTTTCCTTGTTGCATCATATTTCCTTTTCTACAAGAGCCCGCTTGCAGGTGTAGGTCTGTTTATTGTTTATACTCTTGACCGATTTGTTGATACATATAATGTTATTGACAGCGCTATTGAGTCGGATATGCGAGATAATCAGCAATATCTTATCGGTGAGCGTGTTGACGGTGCATTCGGTTTTGTTTCAACCTATGCCGGCGGTGCAATCAACGCGGTAACAAACCTTTTCATTCCTTGGGTTTATAAGAAAAAAGGCTTTGACGGTAACGATTATTCGGTTCTTGATGTTTATATTGATTATGACGAAAATCTGCCACTTTCAAAGCAGAAGAAAAATCCAAACTGTGTGCTTTATGAATTGATGGATACACTTCTGGTGATTTCCATAATCGGTGCGGCGGTAGATGTTCTTCCCTGGTTCTTGTATGACATTTCCGAAACAGGTCAGAAATCTATGATTCGAGCTATCAGAATCCGTACTCTTGTTGAGGATGAAGATTCCGAAAACAGAGATGAAGCATCATATATTGAGGGTTGCGAAGCAATTTTCAAAGCAAAGAAATTTTTCGGTGTTGAAAAAGTAGAAAATTATAAAGAAAAGCTAAAAGAGGCAAAAGCACTTCCTAACACAACGGAGAACGAAAAAGAGCTCCGCAGAGAAGCAATAAAAGAAGCGAAAGCATATATTGAAGATGCAGAAACTCACAACGAAGAGGTTGAAATTGCAGATTTTGTTATGCATGAGCTTAACCGTTTTGAAACCGAATTTGGTAAAAAACAACTTGAACTTTGCCGTCTTATTGTAGAGGGTGGACCTCAGAATTTCTATAAATGTGCGGAAAAAGCACAGAAGCTTGCAGTTGCTCTTCCCAATAGCGCTGATAAGGAAGAACGTACCTGGAGAAAGCAAGAGGTCAGAAATGCAAAAGCTCTTGTTAAATCCGAAAAGCTTGCTAAAAAGCATTACCCTGAAGGTATTGTTCCCTTTGATAATCAGGTATATGAAGATGCTTATAATATGCCCGATGAAACAAGAGAACAGGCTAAACTCAGACGTAAGGCTATGAGAAAAGCAAGTAAGGAACGTAATATTTACGGTATTGTTGCTGCGCCTTATCTTGCAGCTTTAAGAACTCTTAAGCTTTACGAGGGTTATCAGAAGCTTGATGAATTAACAAGCGATTACGAGGATGTTGTAAATTCTCGTAACGAACGCCTTGATAAAGAAAGAGCAGAGCAAGAAAGACTAACTGCTGAAAGAAACTTTGATAAAGAGAGTAAAAAAGCAAGTAAGAAATTAAGGAAATAATAAGGGGAATTAATATGAAAAAAGTTGTTACTTTAATTCTTGTTTGTGTGATACTTGTTGCAAGTGTTATTCCTGCATCTGCTGCAGAAAAGACAAAAAAACTTCAATTTGATAAAGATGGTGAATTCAAGGTTCTTCACCTTTGTGACTGTCAGGATGGTTTTCCTGCACAGGAGAAAATGTTTACTTACATAAACTATATGCTTGAAAATTACAAGCCCGATCTTGTTGTCCTGGGTGGTGACAATTCAGTTGGTCCTGAAGAAACAAAAGAAAAGGCAATTGAAGAGCTTGTTGCTCCCTTTGTTGAGCATGAAACATATTTTACACTTGTTTTCGGTAACCACGACCATCAGCAAGGTGTTGAAAAAGAAGAGCTTTTGGCAATGTATCAGAAATACGGCGGAAAATACTGCCTGGCTTATGATGCTGACCCTAATTTGACAGGCGTTGCAAATCATAATCTTCCTATCTATTCTTCAGACGGCGAAAAAATCAAATTCAACCTCTGGCTTATAGACTCTTTGAATTACGTTGCTGATGAAAACGGCAATGAAATCGGTTATGATAGTGTGCGCGAAGACCAGATTGAATGGTATAAAGAAACTTACAAAAAGCTAGAAAAAGAAGCAGGGGAAAAGGTTTACTCATTATGCTTCCAGCATATTATTCCGGGTGAAGTTTACGATGTTATGTTCCCTGAGGTAAAGAAGCCGCTTTCACCTCTTACCGAAACATATAACAACGGTAAGCATTATCCCATTTTCTTGCCTGATACAAGTGCTTTCACAGGTCATCTTTTTGAAAATCCCTCACCCGGTATTTATAACTATGGTCAGGTTGATGCTATGCTTGAAACAGGTGATGTGCTTTCAATTCTTGTTGGTCATGACCATATATGTACTTATGAAATTGATTATAAAGGCATAAAATTTGTTAACACTCCGGGTGTTACATTTAATTCTTACGGTAATGAATTTACCCGAGGAAGCAGACTTATCACAATCAAAGAAGATGCTCCCGATACCTTTGAATCCGAAGTAATAACGGTGAATGAAGTTGCTTACGAAAATGAAGAATTTCGCGAAGCTATGGACATCAGCAAATTCAAAGCAGGCTTCTGGATTCTTTTAGGTGATATTCTTCTCGGACTTTCAAAAGCATCAGGCTTTATTGCGAAGATAATTTATTGATTTTTTTCGCAGGCAAAAATGCAGAATTTTCGGGTCTGCAACACATTTGCAGAGATGCCAGTCGCCAGATGTCAGATGCCAGTATAGGGTCTGCGACGCATTTTATAATGTTTGGAAGCAACGCTTCCCTTATAATTTTGCATTTTGCATTTTCAATTTTGCATTCAAAAAAGGTTGTCGCAATTGCGACAACCTTTTTGTTATGGTTCATAAGGAAACACAGGCATCAATTCAAGTTTAAATTGATTTATTCTGTGCATTCTATCTATTTTGTTTTTTATTTCTTCATCCTCGCAGATGCCTTCTCTTATATATCTGTCAAGAACTGCGTAGGTGAAGCCTAAATTATCTTCATCGGTTTTACCGCAAAGTCCATC
Source organism: Acutalibacteraceae bacterium (assembly GCA_045606545.1). Lineage (GTDB taxonomy): Bacteria > Bacillota > Clostridia > Oscillospirales > Acutalibacteraceae > DTU089. The sequence goes on from JAZUSD010000005.1 coordinate 28,133, forward strand.
AATGGGCACCTTTTCAACAAACATTTCGGGGAGTTCCAAAGCTCTGCCGATGGCTTTAACCTCTTGAACAGTAAGTTTTGAGAGGGGGGAAAAATCGCCCACACTGTCACCGTATCTTGTTGAATAGCCAACCCAATCTTCTGAAAGATTGCAGGTGTTTGCAACTCTGCCGTTAACACTCTGAGAAACGGCGTAAACGGTTGCCATTCTCAAGCGGGGAGGGAGGTTTGTTGTTGCCTGGGTATTGATTTCAACACCGCTATTCTGCAATTCATTCATAAGACCATTGTAAGCATCGTTAATGTTAACAGTATAACTCTGAATACCAAGATGCTCAACAAGTGCTTTTGAAACATCAATATCAAACTGTTCGCCTTTAGGCATTAAAACGCCAACAACATTTTCTTTGCCTAACGCTTCAACAAGGAGTGCTGCAACAACGGAGCTATCCTTACCGCCTGAAATACCAACGACCCCTTTGCAACCTTTGCCGTTTATTTCAAACCAATCTTTAATCCATTGAACTATATCATTTTTAACCTTTAATGCATCAAATGACAAAAAAATCATTCCTTTTCTAAATGCTGTATATTTATTTTAGCCTTTTTATATTGCTTTTTCAATATTTTTCTTTAAATAACTTGAAACAAGCAAAATTTATTTATATAATAAATGTATATATGCATTTTTTGGAGGCATTTCAATGACAGTTAGCAGTGCAATTAAATCTCTTGTAGCTTTTGGTATCAGAGAGGGCGTTTTAGATAGCCTTGATGAGGTTTGGGCAGTCAACAGAGTTCTTGAAATTTTGCAGAGGGATTCTATTGAAGAGGATGCACCTGTATATGAAGAGGCTACTCTTGAAGAACTTTTAAAGGTTTTGCTTGATTATGCTTGTGAAAAGGGACTTTGCGAGGATTCTGTTGTATATAGAGATTTGCTTGATACAAAAATTATGGGTGCTATTTGCCCCAGACCATCTGAGATTGTGAAAAGATTCAATAGATTATATGAAGAATCTCCTAAAAAGGCAACAGATTTTTATTATCATATTTCAAGAAAAAGTGACTACATAAGAGAATACAGAATTAAAAATGATGTTAAGTGGGTAACTCCGACTGAATACGGCGATATTGATATAACAATCAACCTTTCAAAGCCTGAAAAAGACCCGAAAGCAATTGCGGCGGCTCTTAAAATGAAACAGGTTATGTATCCTATGTGTATGCTTTGCCTTGAAAACGAGGGTTATGCAGGTAGGGTTAATCACCCTGCAAGGCAGAACCACAGAATTATTCCTATTGAGTTAGAAAATGAAGAGTGGTGCTTGCAGTATTCACCTTATGTATATTATAACGAGCATTGCATTGTTTTCAGCGCAGACCATACACCAATGAAAATAAGTGAAAAAGGTTTCAGAAGACTTTTTGCTTTTGTTAAAAAGTTCCCGCATTATTTCGTTGGTTCAAACGCGGATTTACCCATTGTTGGCGGTTCTGTTCTTACTCACGACCATTTCCAGGGTGGTAACTATGAATTTGCAATGGCGAAAGCACCCATTGAAACTGAAATAGCTTTCAAAGGCTATGAGGATATTAAAGCTGGTATTGTTAAATGGCCTATGTCAGTGCTTCGTCTTATTGGTGATGATACTGATAAAATTTGTGAGTTGAGCGGTAAAATTCTCGCAAAGTGGAGAGGCTATACCGATGAAGAGGCTTTCATTTTCGCAGAAACTGACGGCACACCTCATAACACAATAACACCAATTGCCCGTTTCAGAAACGGTAAATTCGAAATTGACCTTGTTTTAAGAAATAATATAACTACAGAAGAATTTCCCGATGGTGTTTATCATCCCCATCCTCAGCACCACCATATCAAGAAAGAAAATATCGGTCTTATTGAGGTTATGGGTCTTGCGGTTCTTCCCTCAAGACTTAAAACAGAAATGGCAATTCTTAAAGATGCTATTATTAAAGGCAAAGATATTCTTGCTAATGAAGCAATTGCAAAGCACTATAATTGGGTTGAAGAAATCAAGAAAAATAACACAATAACCGCCGAAACCTGCGAAAAGATTTTGCAGGATGAAATTGGCAAGGTGTTTGCAGATATTCTCGGTCAATGCGGTGTGTTTGACAGGACTGAAGAAGGTAAGGCACAATTCCTTAAATTTGTTGAAAACGTAAACGAATAATATATAGGAGAAAATAATTATGTTTGAAAAAATCAGAGCACAATTTCAGATTGGTAAAGTTGATGTTCAGCAGAATGCTTTTGACGGCAGAGGATTTACTTTTGAACTTAAAGAAACAGAAAAGTCTATTAAGGGTGTTTTAAAGGCAAAGGTTAACCTTACAATGAAATCCTTTGAAATTATCGGTGAAAAGGATTTTGACGATGATGATTTGTTCTTTGCAAACGGCTATCAGGCTTGGACAACATCTCGTGAATTTTCTAAGAACGATACTTTTAAAGGTCTTATCAAGGCTGCAAATATCAATAAATTCTTAAAGCACTTTGCAGGCCTTTCAGGTGACTATCATTTTGAAAGCTACGGAGAAGAAGGTAAGTTCCACGGCTATACATATTGCTATTTCCGAGAAAAAGGCGAAAAGGAAATTAAGCTTTACGGCTCCAAGAGTGAGCGTCAGGGCTTCACAATTTTTGCCGTTGATATGAAAGATGATAAATTTATTATCAAAAAAGATGTTGAAGGTCTTGCTCTTTCAGCAGGTCAGGAATATGAAATCTTTGATATTGCAATCATCAAAGGCGATATGGATGATGTAATGGATAAATATTTCTTTGACTTTGTTGGTTGTAAGAAACCTGCAATTGAGCATCTTTCAGGATATACCTCATGGTATAACTATTTCCAGAAAATCAATGAGGATATTATTCTCCGTGACCTTAACGGACTTGACAGAGCAAGTGAAGAGGTTAACATTTTCCAGGTTGATGACGGCTATCAGCAGGCAGTTGGTGACTGGCTTCTTATTGATGAAAAGAAATTCCCCAATGGAATGAAATATATTGCAGATAAAATTCACGAAAAAGGCTATAAAGCAGGTATCTGGCTTGCACCTTTCAGTGCGCAGGTTTCTTCAAAGCTTGCCAAAGAACATCCCGATTGGCTTCTTACCCATAATCGCAATGGCAAGAAAATGCTCGGTTGTCAGGGTTGGGGCGGTGCTTACACCATTGATATTTATATTCCTGAGGTAAGAGAATATATTAAGAAGGTGTTCAACGAGGTTCTCAATGTTTGGGGTTTCGATATGGTTAAGCTTGACTTTCTTTACAGTCAGTGTATTGAACCAAGAAATGGTAAAACCCGTGGCGAAATTATGTGCGATGGAGTTGACCTTCTTCGTGAAGCTTGCGGTGATAAATGGATTCTCGGTTGCGGTGTTCCGATTGGTGCTTGTATGGGTATTTTTGATGCCTGCCGTATCAGTTGCGATGCTAACAAGGACTGGTCTTTCAAGCTTTCAAACGGCTTGAGTCAGACTGCTCTTCTGGGTCTTGTAAGGGTTAATCAGGAAAGCCCTTCATCACAGAATGCAATTATCAATACTGTTTTCCGTAATCACCTTGACGGCAGAGCATTCTGCAACGACCCTGATGTTTTCTTCCTTCGTGATTTCAATCTCGGTTATACATGGGAGCAGAAGCTTCTTCACGGCAAAATTAACACAATTTGCGGTAACGTTCTTTTCGTGTCCGATAATGCCGGTGATTTTGATGATGAAAGAATCGGTTACCTTAAAGAATTCTTCAGAGATAAGGATTATAAGGTTAACATGGCAGAGTTTATTGACGATGATGTTATCCGCCTTGATTTCTCAGAAAACGGTGAAGAAAAGACCCTTACTTTCAATCTTACAACCGGTGAAAGCAATGTAAAAGAGGTTTTGTAATATTAAGGATTTGAAAAATATGCATTAATATAAAATTTTTGTTGCATATTTATACAATTTGTGGTAGTATATCGTGTATTATATGAAAATGGAGTGATATGGAATATGAATTCAAATACAATTCAGATTCTTGTTGCTATGGTTATTTATATGGCTGTGGTAATTGTAATCGGTCTTGTTTATGCAAAACGTGCTAACAAGAGTTCTGAAAACTATTTTCTTGGCGGTCGTTCCCTTGGTCCTTGGGTGACTGCTATGAGCGCAGAAGCATCAGATATGAGTGGCTGGCTTCTTATGGGTCTTCCCGGTGTTGCATATTGGTGCGGTCTTGCAGATGCCGCTTGGACAGCAATCGGTCTTGCAATCGGTACATATTTTAACTGGCTTATTGTTTCAAAAAGACTTCGCCGTTATAGTGTGAGAGCAAATAATTCTATTACCTTGCCCGAGTTCTTCTCAAATCGTTTCCGTGAAAACAAAAAGGTTATCTGCTCTCTTGCAGCTCTCTTTATTCTTGTTTTCTTCACAGTTTATGCATCCAGCTGTTTTGTTACTTGCGGTAAGCTTTTCTCAACCCTCTTCGGACTTGACTATGTTCCTATGATGATTTTGGGTGCAGTTTTCGTTCTTGCATATACAATTCTCGGTGGCTTTCTTGCAGAAAGCGCATCTGACTTTATGCAGGGCGTGGTTATGTTTGTTGCTTTAACAGTTATTGTTGTTGTAAGCACAATTAAAGCAGGCGGTATCGGTGCCGTTATTGAAAATGCGCAGGCTATTCCCGGTTTCTTAGAGTTCTTTGGCCTTGCAACTCCCGAAGTTTCTGCAGAAGGTATTCAGGCGGTAGTTGATGGTAAGCCCGTATTCGGTGAAGCTGCTCCTTATGGTGCACTCAGCGTTGCATCAATGCTTGCGTGGGGTCTTGGCTACTTTGGTATGCCTCAGGTTCTTCTTCGCTTTATGGCAATCCGTAAGGAAAGCGAACTTAAAATGTCCAGAAGAATTGCTATGATATGGGTTGTTATTTCCCTCGCAGTTGCAGTTTTCATCGGTATTGTGGGCAGACAGTTGTTCCCCACAGAGCTTCTCACAAAGTCATCCGCTGAAAGCATATTCATCACACTTTCAACCAGCTTTTTGCCCCCTATTCTTGCAGGTTTCGTTATGGCGGGTATTCTTGCTGCAACAATCAGCTCTTCCGACTCTTACCTTCTTATTTCTGCATCTGCTTTTGCAAAGAACATCTACAAGGATGTTGCTAAAAAGAATGCAACCGATAAGCAGGTTATGACAATGACAAGAATAACTCTTCTTGTTATTGCTTTGATTGCTATTGTTATTGCTCTTGATGAAGATAGCGTTATCTTCTCTATTGTTTCATTTGCTTGGGCAGGCTTCGGTGCAACCTTTGGTCCGCTTATGCTCTTCTCACTCTTCTGGAAGAGAGTTAACCGTGCAGGCGCAATTGCAGGTATGGTTGGCGGTGCCGCAATGGTATTCCTCTGGAAGCTTGTTATCAGCAAATTGGGCGGTGCGTTCGGAATTTACGAGCTTCTTCCCGCATTTATCTTCTCTTCAATTTGTATTGTTGTTGTTTCACTTATTACAAAAGCTCCCTCAAAGGAAATCGAGGAAGATTTTGAAGCTGTTAAAGCAGGAAATATTGAATAAGATGTTTAATAAGAACAACGGTCTTTCGTGTTTGCGAAAGACCGTTGTTTTATGTGTTTTTATTTTAAAATTTCTTGAAGTTTATCAGGACGTCTTGTTGTAATGTTATCAGGTCCGAGGAAGAGGATTTTATACAATTTTCTTTTTTTGTTTACAGTCCAGATTGAAACGAGTAAATCGTTTTCGTGGAAAAAATCAACAAGCTTTTTTGTGGCATGGTTTTTGTTGAAATTTATTCCTATTGCACCACTGTCTTTAACCGTCTTTACAAGGTTTTGAAGATATTCGGCGGTTTGTTTTCTCGGCTTTTCAACACTAATATTCAAGTAATATGGAACTTTGGGACTATCTTTTTTTACTGCTTCTACAAAATCAAGGTTTATGCCTGTGTAAAAAATTCTGTTTTCTATACCATATTTTTGTGCGAGAGGATAAACTGCTTTAAGATTTTGAACAGTTTTAACATCAACATTAACTTTTAAGTTTTCATATTCACTGACCTTTTTAAAAGCCTCGGCAAGAGTTATTTCATTGCCTTTTGGTTTATCGTGGGATAAAACCGGTATTCCGTCTTTTAAAAAATTTAAATCAAATTCAATAATATCTGCTCCGTGTTTGGCGCCTTCTTCAATGGCCTCCAAAGAGTTGTCAGCGGTTTTAACGCAGCCTGTATGAGCGGTGTATGTGAAATTCTCCGGTAAATTTGATTTCATTTTTTCAGCTCCTTAAAACCTAAAATAAGAATAGAAATAAAAAGAATAGAAAAAATACTTAATAGTTTTTTCTTTTTCATTGCTATCAGCAATAACAATATACCATAAAGAAAATAAAAAAACTACAATATTTTACTGTTAAAGAAATATTTTATCATTGACTTTTTTATGCTATTTACACAGTGAACAAAAAAACAGAAAAAATATTCATTTATTTTGCTTTCTTTTGCATTGTAAAGTGTAAATTTATGTTGTATAATGATGAGGAAATGTAGATTAGGGGAAGTTTGGTCAATTTTGACCGGAGTCTCTCCATCACTCTAAAAGGAGATTATGATAGTGATTCAAAAATACGATGGATGGAAGGGTTTCGAGAGCGGAACCTGGACAAAAGAAATCAACGTAAGAAGCTTTATTAAACATAATTTCACACCTTATGACGGAAACGAGGAATTCCTTGTTGGGCCAACAAAAGCAACTCTCGATTTATGGCAACAGGTAATGGTCCTTACCAAACAGGAGAGAGAAGCAGGCGGCGTTCTCGATATGGATACGAGAGTAATTTCAACAATTACCTCTCATGGTCCCGGTTATCTTAACAAGGATTTGGAAAAAATTGTAGGCTTGCAGACTGATAAACCCTTGAAACGCGCTCTTATGCCCTATGGCGGTATCCGTATGGCAGAAAAAGCTTGCAAAGATAACGGCTATGAAATAGACCCTGAAATCAAAGAGTTTTTCACAACTCACAGAAAAACTCATAACGCAGGTGTTTTTGATGCCTATACTCCCGAAATGAGAGCTTGCCGCTCAAGCCATATTATCACAGGTCTTCCCGATGCTTACGGAAGAGGTAGAATTATCGGTGACTACAGAAGAGTTGCCCTCTATGGTGTTGACAGACTTATCGAAGATAAAATGGAGCAGAAGGAAACAACTCGTTCTGCAATGTATTCCCAGGTTATTCAGGAAAGAGAGGAGCTTTCTGAGCAAATCCGTGCTCTTGAGGATTTAAAGAAAATGGCGGTAAGCTATGGATTTGATATTTCTCATCCTGCCCGTGATACAAAAGAAGCAATTCAGTGGTTGTATTTTGGTTACCTTGCAGCTGTTAAAGAACAGAATGGTGCTGCAATGTCCTTGGGCAGAACCTCAACCTTCCTTGATATTTATTCCGAAAGGGATTTGAAAAGCGGAGTTTATACCGAAGAAGAGCTTCAGGAAATGATCGACCATTTCATTATGAAGCTTCGTCTTATTAAATTCGCAAGGACTCCCGAATATAACGCTCTGTTCTCAGGTGACCCCCAATGGGTTACAGAATCCATCGGTGGTATGGCAATTGACGGTCGCCATATGGTAACGAAAATGTCTTATCGTTACCTCCATACTCTTGAAAATCTCGGCGCGGCCCCCGAACCTAACCTTACTGTTTTATGGTCAACAAATCTTCCGGAGAATTTCAAGAGATTCTGTGCGAAAATTTCTATTGAGACATCTTCTGTTCAATACGAAAACGATGACCTTATGCGCTTCCACCATGGTGATGACTATGCAATTGCTTGTTGCGTTTCATCAATGAAGCTCGGTAAGGAAATGCAGTTCTTTGGTGCAAGAGCAAACCTTGCAAAATGCCTGCTTTACGCTATCAATGGTGGTGTTGATGAAATTTCAGGCAAACAGATTGCGCCCAAATATCGGCCCATAACAAGCGAATATCTCGATTACAGCGAGGTTATGGAAAAATATGATGCAATGATGGAGTGGCTTGCAGGTGTTTATGTTAACACTCTTAACATAATCCATTATATGCACGATAAATATTGCTACGAAAAAATCCAGATGGCTCTTCACGATAAAAAGGTTACCCGTTGGTTTGCTACTGGTATTGCAGGACTTTCTGTTGTTGCAGATTCACTTTCTGCAATTAAATATGCAAGAGTAAAAACAATCCGTAACGAAGATGGTATTGTTGTGGATTATGAGGTTGAGGGAGATTTCCCGAAATACGGTAACGACGATGACCTTGTTGATGAAATTGCTTACGATATCGTTCACCGCTTTATGACCCATATCAAAAAGAATCATACCTATCGTGATGGTATTCCAACAACATCAATTCTTACTATTACATCTAATGTTGTTTATGGTAAGAATACAGGTGCTACTCCTGACGGAAGAAAGAAAGGCGAGGCATTCGCGCCCGGCGCAAACCCAATGCACCGCAGAGATACAAAGGGGGCGGTTTCATCCCTTGCATCTGTTGCAAAGCTTCCTTTCGTTGATGCTCAGGACGGCATTTCCAACACATTCTCAATCATTCCCGGTGCACTTGGTAAGGATGATCAGATTTTCGCAGGAGATATTGAGGTTAACCTTGATTGCACAACCGGTGCTTGTATGAGCCCAACACTTTTTGAGGGACTTGATGCGGAATAAATGTAGAATGCAAAATGCAAAATTTCGGATCTACGATGTGAATTATAATTATTAGGAGGAAATACAATGTCAGCTACAGAAAATCAGATAGATAACCTTGTTTCCCTTCTTGACGGTTATGTTCAGAAGGGTGGACATCACCTTAATGTTAATGTTTTTTCAAAGGAAACATTGCTTGATGCCCAGAAACATCCTGAAAAATATCCCCAGCTTACAGTTCGTGTAAGCGGTTATGCTGTTAACTTTATCAAGCTTACTAAAGAACAGCAGGACGAGGTTATTTCAAGAACATTCCACGATAAAATATAATGACAGGTTTTATTCATTCAAAGGAAAGCTTCGGTACAGTGGATGGCCCCGGTATAAGATATGTTCTTTTTATGCAGGGCTGTCCTATGAGGTGCCTTTATTGTCATAATCCTGATACATGGGAAACAGGCGAGGGAACCGAAATAACTGTTGAAGAGGTTATGGAAGAGTTTAAAAAAAATCGCGCTTTTTATGAGAAAGGCGGTATTACTGTTTCAGGTGGTGAACCACTTTTACAGTTGGGATTTTTAACCGAGCTTTTCAGGAAATGTAAGGAAGAAAATATTCATACCTGCATTGATACATCGGGAATAACCTATAAAGAAGAAAAAGAATATGTTGAAAAATTAGATATTCTTTTAAGCTATACCGACCTTATTATGCTTGATATAAAGCATATAGAGAGCGAAAATCACAAGGCTCTCACAGGTCACAAAAACGAAAAAATTCTCGCCTTTGCAAAGCACCTTGAGGAGAAAGATGTTCCTCTTTGGATAAGGCATGTTGTGGTGGAGGGCTATACCGATAAAAAGGCTGATTTAATTAAATTAGGCGAATTTATCGGAAAACTGAAGAATCTTAAAGGTCTCGATGTTTTACCTTATCACACAATGGGTGTTAATAAATATAAAGAAATGGGAATATCCTATAAATTGGAGGGTGTTCCTGCTCTTTCAAAAGAAGATGCCCAAAAGGCAAAGGAATATATATTATATGGTATAAAGAGGGTCCGTCAACAAAGTTGACGGACCTTTCGGTTTCGGAAAATTCACGGTAAAATTTCACTTATGTGTCGGCGAAAGTGCTAAAAGACAAACCTGTAACTTGTGCAAAAGGGCGAAGTTTTTTTAAAACGGCTAATTTTACCAAAAAGCCCTTTACAAAAAAATGTTTCGGTGGTAATATCTAACTGTAAGTTACGGAAGCGGTTGCGAAGAGTTTCGGAACTTTCTCGGAATCGAGTCCGCCACATACAAAATAAAATTTTTGTATTAAAAGGAGTTGTTCGTAAATGTTTAAATTTATGAAGAGCAAAAAGGGTTTCACCCTTGTTGAATTAATGATCGTTGTTGTTATCATGGCTATCCTTGTTGCAGTTGCAGTTCCGATTTTCTCAGCTGTTACAAAGAACGCACGTGTTAAAACTTGCGCAGCTAACCGTCGTGAAATCGTTGCTCAGGTTAACGGTCTTCTTATGGGTAACATTGATGGCACACAGCACACAGCAGCTGGTTCTTTCAAGATCAAATCTGATGGTAAAGCTGGTTCTATTTCAGATATAACTGGTACAGCTGATGATGCTGCATACTCAGAAACTAATTTCAAAAACCTTTTCCAAGAAGTTCCTTACTGCCCCAATGGTGGTACTTACACAGTTTCTATCCTTGCTGCTGCTGCAACAACTACAAATGAAACAACAGCTAATGTTATCGTAGCATGTAATTCTCATACTCAGGCTAACGGTTCTGCTATTGCTAGCGATGAAGTTTCCGTTGCATCAATGGGCGATGGTTATGATGTTCAGACAAGAGCTGCTTAAGTATTGACTAATTAATTGATTTTCGAAAAACCCGGAGAAATCCGGGTTTTTTTATAACAAAATTTGTGTATGAAAATATTTACCAGGGTGGCATTTTCGTTATGCTACCCTTTTTACAAGGATTAAAATGAAAACAAATAAATTTGCTGATAATTTTTTGAAGAATAAATATGCCTTTCTTGCTGCAGGGTGTACTGTAGTTGTTATGCTTTTTGTATATCTTGCGAATGTGGTTTATCCTTTTGGAAGCGATACTGTAATGGTGGTTGATTTGTATCACCAATATGCGCCTCTTTATGCCGAATTTTGGGACAAAGTTATGAATGGCGGGAGTTTTCTGTTTTCTTGGGAAAGTGCAGGGGGTGTAGCCTGGATAGGTAATTTCTTCAATTATCTTTCTTCACCATTTACATTTTTAACTCTTCTTTTCCCTCGTGAAAATATAACAGAAGCAATTGCTCTTATTATTCTTTTAAAATGTGCTTTAGCTTCCTTTACTTTTTCTGTTTTCATAAATAAAAAAACAGAAAATAAGAATTGCTTGATTTCTGCTTTTGGTGTTCTGTATGCCTGTTGCGGATGGTTTGTTGCATATTTCTGGGATGTAATGTGGTTGGATGGATTTTATCTTTTACCCCTTGTTATTATGGGAATTGAAAAGATAATTGATGAAAAACATTCTGCACTATATATAATTACTCTTGCATCAACGATTATTACAAGCTATTATATGGCTTATATGATTTGCATTTTTTCAGTAGCATATTTTATTTATTATGTTTTTAGTACCAATAATAAGATTTTTGATAAAAACATATTTAAGTCTTTTAAAGTGTTAAGAGAAAATGTTTTCATTAATCGAGGTTTTAATTTTGCTTTTAGCTCCTTTGGAGCAGTTCTGCTTTGTGCTATTGCATTGGTACCGTTAATCTATTCTCTTGGTACAAGCTCTGCAACAAAAGATGCTTTTCCTGAGGAATTTACTACATATTTCAATATTTTTGATTTTCTGATTCAACATTTTACAGGAGTTGAAGCAACAATTCGCTGCTCTAAGGTTGATATGTATCTTCCCAATATTTCCTGCGGTGTGCTGACTATTTTGCTTATTCCTTTGTTTTTCCTTACTAAAACTATAACCAGGAAGGAAAAGACTCTTTCTGCAGGGTTGATTGTTTTTCTTGCGTCAGGTTTTTACATAAATTATCTTGATTTTATCTGGCACGGCTTCCATTTCCCAAATGATTTGCCATATAGATTTTCTTTCCTGTATTCTTTTGTTCTTCTTCTTGTTGCCTTTAAAGGATTGTCACGAATTAAAGAGATTCCGGTTAAGTATATTAAATATACTGCAATTTCTGTAGGATTGCTTTTGTTGATAGCTCAAAAAATCAAGTCAGAAAATTTCAATGAAGGAGCTTTTTGGGTTAGTCTTGCATTTGTTGCAATTTACGCCTTCGGTTTATTGCTTTTGAAAAATGAAAGTTATACTAAAAAAACTATAGTAATTTTACTTCTGATTCTTGTTTGTACGGAATATACAATAGGTAACTCAACAAAATATATAATTGATATTTCTCGTGATGATTATGTTTATGATTATGAAGGTTTCAGAGAATTGAAAGACCAATTGGATGATGAAGAGGATAGTTTTTATCGTTTGGAGATGTTGAAAAGCGATATAAGTATGTCACCTTGCTGGTATGGCTATAATGGTGTTAATTATTTTTCTTCTATGGCAGATGAAATATATACGAGATTTCAAGCAGGATTAGGTATGGAGTCCAATAATATAAACAGTTGTGCATATAATTCTCAGACACCCATATATAACGCTTTATTTGGTATAAAATATGTATTTATAAATCCGATGAATACCTCGCAATTTGTTCCCAGAGAATATTTTAAATATAAAACCCAAAATATTGATTTTTTGTTATATGAAAACCTTTATTCGTTACCATTAGCGTTTGCGGTAAATGAAGATGTTGAAAACTATAAAATATCAGGTAATAACCCATTTAAGAATCAAGGGGAAATATTTGCTGATGCAACCGGTGTGAAAAAAGTTTTCAGAAATATGGAGATTTATCGTGTTGAGGCTGATAATATAGAAATAAACGAGGAAGAACTTATTAAGGAAAATTGCACTGAATATTCTGCTAAATATTTAGGTAAAGCCTCAATTAAGGTGTGTTTAAAGGCAAAATCGTCAGGAGAAGCATTTTTATATGCAGTCAGCAAAAGCGGTACAGTAGAACTTGCTGATATAGAAAATGACGGAAAACTTACAGTACAAGAAATAGGAGTTTCTCCATATATAACCAGTGTAGGTAAAGTTGAAAAGAATGATAAACTTGAAGTAACTTTAAAAATCCCCTATGATGAAGAAACCAAAGAACTGGTAGATGATACTCTATATATTTACGGTGCTGTTGTTGATAAGGCTTCTTTTGAAAAAGGTTATGAAAAGCTTCAAACTTCGCCTTTAAACATAACAGAGTTTGAGGATACTCATTTTTCGGGAAAAATAACTATGCCGGAAGACAGCATTCTTTATACATCGGTTCCCTATGACAAGGGTTGGCATATAAAAGTAGATGGTAATTCTGCTGATGACCAAATAGTAAAAATCGGCGACGCTTTAATAGGTGTAGATTTAGATGCAGGCGAGCATAATATTGAATTTACATATTCTGCTCCCGGTCTTTATGAAGGTGCGGTTATTTCTGCTTTGACAATTGTTGTTTTGTTAATACTGTTCATTATAAAGAATAAGAAAAAATAAATTTCAGCCTCTCTGAAAAAGAGAGGTTGATTTTTTGTGTTAATGGTTTTGTTAGGAATTTAAAGTTTTCGGTTTTTTCTGTATTTTTTTTTGCGCTATTGCTTTAATAAAAAATATATGATAATATTATTGTATATAAGTGCGAGGTGATTTATATGCTGTATAGATTTCTTAGTAGCAAAAAAGGCTTCACAATGATGGAGATTCTTATAGTTGTTATAATTCTTGGTATTCTTACCAGTGTTGCAGTTCCGTTGTTTTCGGGAGGATTAAAAATACAAAAACGTAACGATTGCCGAAATCAGTGCCTTGTAATTGAAACTGCTGTTAAACAAGCTATGTTTGGTATGATTGATAATGGCAGAAGGCAGGAGGAAATTGATATAGCTTTTTGGGCGGATGGCGGAGAGTTTTATAAAAAACAATATAACCCCAATGACCCTAATTTAAAACTTAATGTTTCGGCTGATTATAATTATAAATACTATACTAAGCTTGATGACAAGCTTACTTTGGGTAAAATCAGAGGCGGTTACAGAGATATTAACCAATACCCTGATTATAAAGATGGTTGCGAAATGCAGAAACGCTTTTTAAAGAAGCAAAAGCTTGAAAATGTGGAGTTTTATAAGTATTTAGACAATCAGGAAATACCTGTATGTCCTTTTGCGGATTATGAAAACACCGCCACAGAGGATGATTATTTTTATTGCATATTTTTTGATGGCAAGGTTTGTTGCACTTGTCCCGAGTGTAACATAACAGATTAAAAATGTTTTACGGAGAAGCTTATGAAATTAAATGAAAACTATATTTTGAAAACTGTTGCAGGTATGCCCGTTGTTGTTCCTGTTGGTGAGGCAGTGAGAAACATTCATGGTATGATTACCCTTAACGGACCTGCAGAAATTATCTGGAAAGCTCTTGAAGAGGGCAAAGGTTACGAGGAAATTGTTGCTTTGATTAAAAGCGAGTTCGATGCGCCTGAGGATGTTATTAAATCAGATTTAGACGCTTTCCTTGAAAAATTGAAAAACTACAAAATTCTGGAGTAATATTTTGAAAATTAAAGTAGCAGATTTAGTTGTTGAAACAGAGTTCTATTATGATTTTATGTTATCGCGACTTGAACCATATTATTGCGATAACAAAGAGCAAACTGATATAACTATTGATATTTCAAAAGATTTTTATATACAAAAGCAGAAAAGTAATCCGCAGATGACTTTAGGCGAGTGCGAAAGTCTCTGGAGCGGATGGGCGTTTTATGAACAGCTTAACCGCTTTAACGGAATAATGCTTCACGCGTCCTGCGTTGAATATGAGGGGAAGGCGTATTTGTTTTCTGCTCGTTCAGGAACAGGAAAATCCACCCACACGCATTTGTGGTTGAAATACTTGCCGGGAGCAAGAATAATTAATGATGATAAACCTGCTATCAGGTGTGTTGACGGAGTTTATTATGCTTACGGCACTCCATGGAGTGGTAAAACAGATGAAAGCGTTAATATCGGAGTTCCCATTGCCGGTATTACTTTCCTTTCAAGAGGAGAGAACAGTATAAAAAGAATTCCCGGAGTTAAAGCATTGAAATTATTTATGGACCAGACCGTAAGACCTCGGGATAAAGCTCTAATGGGCAATATGCTTGATATTCTCAACGGAGTTTTAACAGATGTACCGATTTACGAAATGTCCTGCGATATGTCAGAAGATGCGGTAATGACCTCTTATGAGGGAATGCGGAAATAATGTAGGTGAAATAATGAAAAGAAAAGAAAAAAAGAATAAGAAGAGTAAGAAAATAGCATTGATTGTTCTTTGCTTTATATTGGTTTTGTGTATCGGGCTTTTTGCAATAGGCTTTAGTTATTATAAAAGTCTTAAAGAGGCTCCGCCACCGGTTGAAGATACTTTGACTTATGATTTTGATGATGAAATCCAACCGGAAGCCCTTGAAGATGATCCTGAATTTGATAAAATATTTGAGGGTGATGCAACAGAGTTTAAATCTGCTCTCAAGGAATGGGCTACCAATGGCGGAGATGTTATGTACTCCAAGGATGTTTTGAACGTTCTTTGCGTTGGCGTTGATACAAGAAATAAAAATACTATATCAGGACTTTCAGACTCAATGATTATTGTTTCCATAAATCAAAAGCTGGGAACAATAACCTTAACATCTGTTATGAGAGATAGTTTTGCTTATCTTGAATCTCCCGATGGTGTTGGCAGCTTTAATAAAATAAACTCTGCATTCCCTTTCTACGGAATAGATAACCTTATCAATACCCTTCAGAGTCATTTTAAAATCCGCATTGACGGTTATGCAATGATTAATTTCTCTTTATTTAAAGCGGTTATTGATGAGCTTGGGGGTGTTACCGTTCCTGTTCAGCAGTATGAAGCAGATTATCTGAATAAGGGTTATAAATTTAATATTCCCGTAGGTGATGCTGTAACTTTAAATGGCGATGAAGCTCTTGCTTTCTGCCGAAGCAGAAAATGTGATTCTGATGGTGACGTCAGCCGTACAAGAAGACAACGTCAGGTTGTGATTGGACTTCTGAAAAAAGCGGGTACAATTCAGACCTCTGAAATAACAGGTTACATTAAAACCTTTTTACCTTATCTGAAAACAAGTTATCAGGAAACCGAAGTTATTTCTCTTGCAACCAAAGCGGTTGTCGGCGGTTGGGCAAATTTTGATGTTCAGCAGATTGTTATGCCTGATGAGGCTTCCCGTGAAGCACATTCCGGTTCTATCTGGTACTGGGCAGTTGACTACCCACTTGCAGCGCAAACTTTGCAAAAGGCTATTTATGGAGAATCCAATATAGAATTAGAAGAAGACAGAGTTTCACCCTTAGATATAAACTAAAAGAAAGGGGCTGTAAAAAAAGCGCAGACCGTATAAAACCAGATATAGTAAGGGGTTCTGTAGGTTTAATAAGCCTATAGAACCCCTTAAAGATATAAAAAATCTAAAATTGATGAAAAAAATGTTTTATACTACGAACAAACT
>JAZUSD010000006.1:0-6562 GCA_045606545.1 Acutalibacteraceae bacterium
TATTCCCTAAAAGAATCAATAAAGGAATGTACCGCAAAAGTACATATATATATCGGTGAAAAGGAAAATAGTTCTATAAGAAAATCAGCCGTGGATATTCACAACGCCTTGCCAAAAAGCACACTACAAGTTTTGCCAAAATTGTATCACGGCGAATTTTCCATAAACCACGGCAACGATTATGCTCAAAAAATAAGAGAGATCATCAGTATTTGACAAATTCCAATTTTTTAAACTAAAACACAAGGAGCTGACTTTTTTTTGTCAGCTCTTTTCTTTGTATTATGCAGTAAAATTTTTTACATTTGAAATTGTGTTTGGTATATGTTGAATTTTTATATTAACTATTCAAAGTTGACATATTAAGTGCGTTATGTTAATATAATATTGCAAATCTGAATAGTTATTTTCAGGAGGAGTTATGAAGATTACGCAATTTGACAGTGAAAAAGCAATTTTACAAGAATTTGGAAATCGTATAAAACAATATAGAGTATCCTTGAATATTACACAGCATCAGCTTGCTGAGCGTTGTGGCGTTTCAGTAACTACATTAATGCGTATAGAAAATGGCGATGATACAAAGTGGTCTGCCATAATTAAAATTTTATCGGAATTTAATTTATTGGATAACCTTGATATTCTCATTCCCGAACCTCAACCTGATTACAAAGCGATGTTTGAAGAAAAAGCAATCAGAAAACGCGCAAGACCTGACAAGAAGACTTCAAATGATACTTGGGTATGGGGAGAAGATAAGGAGGATGATGAGGATTGAAAAAAGTAAATACTGTTCGTGTTAAAATGTGGGGTACTACTGTAGGTTATCTTCATCAGGAGGATAATGGTTTAGTAGGCTTTCAGTATGATGATGAGTTTTTGAAGAGTAATATCGAAATTTCACCTGTTACAATGCCGTTATCAAACGTCACCTATTCTTTCCCGAACTTACGGGAACAAACCTTTTACGGACTTCCGGGTATGGTTGCAGATTCGCTTCCTGACAGATTCGGTAATATTGTTATCAACAGATATTTAGAAAGTCAGGGAAGAGAGCCCGATAGCTTATCTGTTATAGAAAGGCTTTGTTATACAGGCAAAAGAGGTATGGGTGCATTGGAATATGAGCCTTCCCAGGAAATCGGAGCTATAGATGAGCCTGTTGACCTTGATGCTTTAACAAAGCTTGCTTCTGAAATACTTTCTGAAAAAGAGAATATTCATATTGAAGAAAATGATCGTCTTATGTCTCAGTTGATGGAATGCAGTTCTTCTGTTGGTGGAGCAAGAGCCAAGACTCTTATAGCATGGAATCCTGAAACAAACGATATCCGTTCAGGTCAGATTGAAGCAGGTAAAGGCTATGAATATTGGTTATTAAAATTTGATAATATTAAAAACAACAAGGATAAAGACACTCGTCCTGATGATAGTGAGTATCCAAAGATTGAATATGCCTATTATCTTATGGCTGTTGAAGCAGGTATAGAAATGAGTGAATGTAAGCTTTACAAAGAAAACGGAAAAGCTCATTTTATGACAAAGCGTTTTGACAGAACAGGTAAAAACGGCAGGAAGCTTCATATGCAAACGCTTTGCGCTTTAGCTCATATGGACTTTAATTCACCAATGATTTATTCCTATGAGGATGCTTTTTCTGTAATGAAGAAGCTTAAGCTTCCTTATAGCGACTACATTCAATTGTTCAAACGAATGGTCTTCAACGAATATGCCAAAAACTATGATGACCATACCAAAAACATATCCTTCCTTATGGATAAAAAAGGTGTTTGGTCTTTATCACCTGCCTATGATGTAACCTTTGCATACAGAAAAGACAGTCAATGGGTTAAGGCTCATCAGATGCTTATTAACGGAAAGGCTGACAACATAACAAAAGATGATATGTTGATGGTTGCCGAAAAGGTCGGCATCAAAAAATCTGATGCAGATAAAAGCGTTGAGCAAGTAAAAAATGCTGTTTCAAAATGGGAATTCTTTGCAAGGCAAACGGAAATGTCAGAAAGAAATATTGAGAGAATAAAAACAATTTTAGGTTTGTAATTTTAAAGTCGTACACCTGCCGTTTGGTAGGTGTATTTCTTTGTATTATGCAGTAAAATTTTTTACATGTATGTAACTGTGGAAATGTTGTGGAAGGTATGATATAATGGATTTGATGAATGAGAATTTATATATAAGCAAATGTTGATGTGAAGAACAGGAGGAGAAGCAATGGCAAAATTAGAGCAGGTTCTTAATGGTGATTTCGGACAGATTTTAAGGACAATCGAAAACGGAATATTGAATGGCAGTATGTCTGCATCTCTTGAAGATTCAAGCGATATGTTTGACGGTGATGCAAGGTGCAGTGTTCGTGTTTTTGAAAGATACAGTTATGCAGGCGGTAACCGAGTTAGTATGAATGTTACATTGTTTCAGAATGCCGGTGGACCGATTTATCTTTCTGCGATTACATCGGGCGGAAGTCAGGCGATGTTATTCAAGGTGAATACCTTGGGCGAAGAAGCTTTTCTTGATAAGCTGAGAGAGTTGTTGTGATTTATCATAATGTTGTTGATGAAAAGGGGTGTATAAAATGCAGTCATTTAATATAACATTTGAGTATCTGAATAAACCTGATTTTTCTGTTATAGCAAACGAAATATTTAATATCCTTGCTGACAATATGACTGATATTGCGCCTACTGGAAACACAAGAGAAGAAGATTTTAAGTTGTGGTTAGGTGCTGTAAGCAGTGGCTTGCAGAGAGAAGAAAGACAGATAATTCTTATAAAGAACAATGATGATATTATTGGTTTTTTCCAGTATTACACAAATTCAGATACTTTCATGATGGAAGAGATTCAATTTAAACCTGAATATCAAGGTAAAGGTGTTTTCATAAGTTTATATGGTTTTCTGTTTTCAAATATAAAAACAGATATCGAATATGTTGAAGCTTATGCTAACATAGATAATTCCAAGTCCATTGGCATATTAGAAAAATTAGGACTTTCAAATATCGGACTTAATAAGAATGGTCGATCATATCACTTTAAGGGCAGGTATGCTGATTTGAAAAAATGGTATGAAAACCACCAATGACCACATAAAGCCCACAGACAGAGTTGGACTATATGAAAACAGTGTAGAATTCAGCTTCAAAGAGCATTCCCAAAATACACGAAAGCACAATATGTTGTGTGCAGTTCCCGAGAGCAGACGGACACATCTTTTCGGGACGAAGAAGTCGGGTGTTCGAATCACCTCACTCCGACCAAGAAAGAACAGATAGCATCAGTTATCTGTTCTTTTCTTTTATTGCTTTAGCTGTTGATTGGTGATATAATCATCTCGACAAATAAGAATTTATCGATAACCACATAACACAGAAACGCAAGGGAAATTTTGTCACTTACGATTGAAAAGAATGGTTACATTGTGCTATAATTATTTCAACGAATCTGCATCCGGGAGGATTTATTTTTATGAAGAAAACCTTAAAACCAAAAATATTCGGAACAATTTGTCTTTTTTTGGGCATCGCTTTTGCAATTGTCGGTTTGTATTACTACCACATGCAATATCTCTGCTTTGAATATACACCGCTTCAGTTTATTCTCGCCTTTGTTGTTTGCCTTGGCGGAGCATTGCTTTCGATACCCCTGAGTAAAAAAGCGGATAAAAAGAAAACAACATTGAATGCGGTTTTAACGGCTTTGGCTTTTGCTGCAATTCTTGTTGGTGGTATGTTTTTGATAAATGCCGTAATCGGCAGCGGTGAGCTTGAGATGGCGGCAATGGTTATTCCCGTGTATCTCACATTCATTATCACATCTGTTATTGCTCTGTTTTGTGTGTTCAGGATATTCAACAGCAAGGTTTTAAAAGTGATTCTCTCCGTACTTATTGTTATCGGATTTCTCTTCGGAAGTCATTCGTATATCAAATCGCATATTTATGTTTTGCTTTACGAAAATTACACTGCTCCTACACCTGTTATATCAACAGTATCAAAAGAAAAGAATGATGATAAAATGATTATGGGCGATTTTTATGTAAGCACAAAAGGAAATGACAACAACAGAGGTACAAAAGATTCACCGTTTCTAACAATTGAAAAAGCGGTTGAAGCTGTAAGAAATACCGATAAAGCAGGCAAAAACGGAATAACCGTCTGCATTGAAGCGGGTGAATACCGTGTGTCTTCCCTTAACTTTACCAAAGAGGATTCAGGCACAGAGAAATGCCCCGTAACATACTGCTCTTATAACGGTGAGGTTATTATCAATGGTGGTATAACACTTAATACCGCCGATTTTAAAAATGTAAAAAATTATCCCGAAATTGCAGAAAGACTTTCTGCCGATGCTCAGGAAAATGTTGAGGTTATTGACCTGACAAAAGCACCCTATTCGCTTACAAGCGATGATTGGGGTAAGATTTATGCAATCGGCTCTTACCATACAGCAGATAACTATGACGGAGATTATACAGGTCCTCTTTATTGCGAGCTTTTCGTGGATGACATAAGACAAACCGTTGCAAGATATCCCGATAATGAATATCTTTATACCGAAGAGGTTGTAAAAACAGGCTTGGGTAAGGAATCCGACGGTGCACTTACAGAGGTTAAAGATTGGTATGAAATCCGTAATCCCGAACCGGATATTTTCAAGGTTAATCCTGAGCTTGCAAAGAGAATTTCAGGCTGGAAAAACCTTGATGATGTGTGGATGTTCGGCTATTGGAAATATGATTGGGCGGATGCTTCAACTCCCATAGGAAATTTTGATAAAGATACTCGTGAGCTTAGTCCCAGGTTTGTTAGTCTTTACGGAACAAAAACCGATGCACCGTACTATTTTTTCAATGTTCTTGAAGAGCTTTCTGCACCTGAAGAATGGTATCTCGACAGAGAAAATGGATTGCTTTGTATGTGGGAACCTGAAAATAAGGATAATGCAGAAATTATTCTTTCACTCTCACTTAATCCTGTAATAAATTCCGAGGCTGATTACATTACCTTTGATGGATTGACCGTAAAAGGAACACGAAGTGACGGCGTAGTTATAACAGGCGATAACAATACCGTTCAGAATTGTCTTATAAAAAATGTTGCAGGTAATGCTCTTGTTATGAACGGCAGCAACAACCTTGCATATAACAATGAAATTACCCGTACCGGAAAGGGCGGAATTATTATTACCGGTGGCGATACAGAAACTCTTACTCCCGGCAATAGCAAGGCTGACAACAATTACATCCACGATTGGTCGGAAATTTACCAGACCTATCAGCCTGCCGTTACTCTTGAAGGCGTGGGAAATATTTGCTCTCACAACGAAATGGCGAACTCTCCTCACGAGGCAATTACATATAAAGGTAACAATCACATTATTGAATACAATCTTATCCACGATGTATGCCTTCTTTCAGATGATGCAGGTGCAATTTATTCGGGAAGAAGCTGGGTGTGGTACGGCAATATCGTGAGATACAATTGTATTTATAACGTCGGTTCGGAAAATCACAGACCCGATGGTATTTATCTTGATGATGCGGTTTCAGGTCATCAGATTTACGGCAATCTTCTTATCAATATTCCCAGCAACTCAATTCATGTCGGTGGTGGCAGAGATAACGTCATAACCAATAACATCATCGTTAACCCCGGCAACAATGCTCTGAGGTTTGATGACAGAGCAAGAGAAGGTGCTCTTGAAAACGGATGGTTTACTCACGCTCACGTCGGCAGTGGTGATATGTGGGAAGCACTGTATAATTCACCCTGGCAGAGTGAAATCTGGCAAAATGCATTCCCTGAATACAAGAGCTGCACAGACGATATTTCAAAATCAGATTCGCCTGATTATATTCCCAACCCTGCAAGCACCTTCAAAAATAATATTATTATTAATAAAAATATGGGTTATGGCGAGATTTACAGTTCTGTTTGGACGTTCAGCGATATAAGCGAAAACGCAATATATAATGTAGGCAAATGCGATGAAATCTTTGTCGATCCCGATAACGGAGATTATAATATCAAGCATATTGATGAAATCAGAAAAGATGCTCCTGATTTCAAAGAAATCCCTCTTGATATGATAGGTAGGGTAAACTGACAAATTCCAATTTGTCGAACTAATAATTACAAGGAGCTGACTGAAAAGTCAGCTCCCTTTCTTTGTATTATGCAGTAAAGTTTTTTGCATATATGAAACTGTGGAAATATGGCGGGATGTATGGTATAATAATTTTGAAAATAAGATTTTTATGAGACGAGGGGTGCGAAAATGAAAAAATTTAAAATCCCGATTATTATAGGTTTAGTAGTTATAATTCTCGTTGTTGTTAATCTGAGATTTGATTTAATCGATAGAATTATCGTGCAATTCAGCAGTGAAAAATATACTGAATATGTTTCTGAAATGGATTATGAAGAAGCACTGTTAAAAGAGCCTGTATGTATCAAGGATATGGCATCAGAGGACAGGGAGCTTACAGAAACAGAGCTTGATAAAATTATAAAGCCCTATGATTTTCATGCACAGC
>JAZUSD010000007.1:0-3764 GCA_045606545.1 Acutalibacteraceae bacterium
AACAACATCATAAACGGTGTTGGTAATAACAAATTTGCTCCTAAGAACATCACAACCGAAGAACAGGCACAAGGGTATGCCAACGCAACCCGTGAGCAGGCTCTCATTATCGCAATGAGAATGGTTGAAAACTTGAAGAAATAACGTAGACGTCAATAAGGGGCGGCTCCTCCGCCCCAGCCTTTATACAAGGAGGAATATATGATGAAAAAGCTGCTGGTAATTCTTTTAGCAGGTCTTATGACATTTTCTCTCGCCTCATGTGACCTTGACAGCATACTCTCGGAGGTCGAGAACCAAATAGAACAGCAGGAACAGCAGACAGAAGAAAATAATGATGAAACCATCAAAGAAAGCTTTGCCGATTCAAACACAGATAACGATGCAGAAACATTAGAAACATCAGAAACAGAGGACGAAGCATTAAGCGTTGCAGATTTCCTGAAAATATACGGCTTCGCCGAAGAAGATATAACGCCCAATCACTTTGTTTCCTTTGATGAGCTTGAAATGGACGGCAGCACCCCAGCAGGAAAGAGAGGCAGTACGGGTTATATCACAATAAACGTTGACAAAGACGCAACAACCGAAGAGGACTTCAACGCTTGGTTTGAAAAGCTATATGCAAAGATGATTTCTCTTTCCGATGACGGCAAGCTTTACAAAGATGCCGGAAAAAAGACCGAGGCAACCTCGCTTGCTGACCTTCAGAGCGAGGCTTGGTGGGCAGTTCTCCCGGGAAGCAGCTGTATGTTCAAGACAGAGCTTGCAAACGGTTCGGCAACCCTGCATCTTGCTTACAGATATGATATAGATCTCGGTGTTTATAAGCTGAGTATTATGTATTGGAGTTAAAACTATTTTAAGGAGGATAACACTATGAAAAAGATATTAGCAGTACTTTTGGCTGGCTTGATGCTTCTTTCCCTTGCCTCATGTGGAGGAAGTCCTAATAAAAAGGCAATAGTCGGCACGTGGAAGCTTGTTGACACCGAAACCGAAACCGAATACGGTCTCGGAATACAGTTTACCGATGACGGCAAGGTTCGCTACGGACTTACCGAGGATATGTTCGGTGACGATGAAGACATTGACGAAGCCCTTGCGGGACTTGATATGCTGATGACTATCGAGTACGAAATCAAGAGCGATACCGAAATGGAGCTTACGGCAAAAGCACTTTTCGGTCTCGCAAGCGAAAGTGATACCGTTGAATACAAGCTCGACGGCGATACGCTTGTTTTTGACGGTGTAACATACACACGGAATAAATAAGAAAGGAGACCACCATGGCTAAATTCTGTACCAACTGCGGCAAGGAAATCCCCGAGGGAGTAGCTTTTTGTACCGAATGCGGAACAAAGGTATCCGAGCCTAAAGCGGCAACGGAACAGCCGGCAGAGGCAGACGCAGAAAAAGCTCCCGAAGCGGTAATAGCGGAAAACACACAGCCTGCGGCACAGCAGACTGCTGCACCACAGCCACAGGCTACATATCAGGCACCCCCTCAGCAAGGCTATCAACAGCAACCGCCTCAGGCACCGCCCGCACAAAACTACGGACAGCCCCCATATCAGCAGCCTTATACTCCACCTCCCGCACAGCCTATAGCGCTAACGGCTGAATCGGTCAAGGGGACGAAATACGAGCCTATCTCGGCGTGGGGATTTATAGGAATAATGCTCCTTATGTGCATACCGGTTGTCGGACTTATCCTTACGATAGTCTGGGCGTGCGGCGGATGCCGTAAGATATGCAAGCGGTCACTTGCAAGAGCTACCATAATTATGACGGTTATAGGTATTGTTATCGGCATCATTTTCGCGCTTGTAGGCGGAGTACTCATAAATTCTCTGCTTGACAAGGCAGGAATTGAAACAAACGGCGAAGGCATTTTCAGCGGACTGTCGCTTGGCAGTAACGAAGATGAAAACGAAAAAGAAAAGTCGGGCGGTCTTTTGGGACTTTTCGGCGGATCTGAGGACACAGAAAGCTCTGATTACAGCGAGCTGGGACAGCTTGGCGAGGCACTCGGTGCTCTCGAAGCACTTGCAGGGCTTACGGGCGGCGAATCCGGCGACCTTAGCGGTCTTTTTGGAAATATTGAGGATATAAATGCCCAAGCCGAGGCGAAAAATAACGGCTGGCCCAAGGCTCTTCGCAAATATCCCGGTGGCACACAGGCGGCTGTTGCCTCCTACCGCACAGAAATAAGCGACACCTCCGAGGAGGAAATGCTCTCTTGGATAAACGGACTTAAATCCGACGGCTACAAGTACACCGATTTTTACGGGTTCGGAATGAGCGAGGAGGATATGCTCTCATCAGGCGGCTGGTGGGGCACCAACGGCACCTACTATATAAGCGTTTCCTATTATGACGGAACGGTTACGGTAGACCACCTCACAGAGCTTCCCGATTACAACTTTTAATTAAATTCATAAGGAGGATTTACAATGTATAACTCAAAGGATTTACCGATTTTATTACTTGACAACAGTAGTATGCTTTCGGTTATCAACGAAGGCGAATTTAAGTGCTACAATATTTCGTTTGAAGAAGCAGGACATATTCTCGACGTACACGAATCGTCCGATCTTCTAAAGTGCTTTTCAAATCCGGAGATAGAGTCTATTATTTTCGATTATATAGGAATTAAGAGCAAGGATATTGAATACAAGAAGATACGCAATATGCGCCCCGGACAGAATGCAATTGTATTCAAGCTTTACGTAACTCCTTCGGAAACACAGCCCATCATCCACGCTGATGACGGAGTTGAAGCAAAGAAGATTCAGAATGTGTACGCTTACTGTCAGTACCTTGTGAGACTGTCATAAAGCGAAAACAAATTTTCAACCCCACTGAAAGCGAGGTTGCGTAAATGAAAAAGTTAATTGCAATACTGCTCGGCGTTATAATGGTTTTTTCGCTGGTTTCCTGCTTTGAAGACACGGAAAAGCCATCGGGCGGCGAGGAAATAAATAAACAAATTGAAAATCAGGAAGAGACTCCCGAAAATAATCAGGATGAACAGAATGACGAGTCGGTCAATGAAACAAACGAAATCCCCGTTTCTTCTACCAAAACCCTTGCATACTTTGAGAAATACCTCTCCGGCGGCGAATACACAATGGAAATGAAAACCACCGTTCAGGGTATTGAGGTAATATCAAAAAACGCATTTAAGGACGATATGATGTATTCCGAAAGCGATATGGACGGAATGAAAAGCATTATGGTAATGCGTGACGGCTATCAGTACATCATTGAAAACAGTTCAAAAATGGTGCTTAAAACGCAGGTGGCTGATAACGGAGCCGTAATGGATATGTTCGCAGACGAAGCCGCAAATTATGAAACGGCGGTTGCATCTGGCGAAACGGAATATAACGGCAAATCCTACGATTACGAGGAATTTACCGTAGAGGGCGAAACAGTTCAGTATCTCTTTGATGGTGACGAGCTGAAATTTATTAAGGCTACCGTAGAGGGTGAAGAAGGTGTTGTTGAAATCCTCTCCCTTGAAAAAGGTGCAGACGCAAAGCTCTTTGAAATCCCCGAAGATTATCAGATGATAGCATATTAAAGGAGGCGAGTGTAAAATGAAAAAGGTATTGTCAATTTTGTTGGCACTTACAATGTGCCTGTCGATGTTTGCCTTTACAGCATCGGCAGAAACAAGCGATAACCTGCTTGTCAATCCAACCTTTGAAGATGGAATGAATGGCTGGATAGCTCCTGACGGGAAATGGACTACTGTT
>JAZUSD010000008.1:0-12611 GCA_045606545.1 Acutalibacteraceae bacterium
GTCTACTATTGTCTTCCTAAGACCGCTTGGCCTCCGACTTTAGGCAATGATTAGAATACAAACAGCAAACAATATTCCGAACTTATTTTACAAGGTTATGCCTACGCTTTCATATTTGCGTATACCGAGTAAAACGCTTATATCAGAGGGTATTATGGAAATTAAGCCATACTCAAAGGAAACCGCACAGGCATTGAGAAGCGCATTTGAAGCGTTAAATGTGAAGTATGAGGAGGTGGAAGAATAATGGATTTAAGATATTTATTTGTACCTATTATATTTTTTATAGTATTTGTAATAGGTGCAGCATTGTTGAGTTTTGCGCCAGAACATCTTGTTATTTGCGGTACTATTTTTTATTGGTATTATCATATATTGTTGCACATTAAAAGATGAAGAAGACGATTTGTTTTAACCGCTTACATATTACGGCAATCACGCAGAATAACTGTTTACAAAATCTAAAACTCTCAAAGAGGGTAAATGATTGCCTACCCTGTGTAGAGGGGATATGAGGATATAAATTATTATGTTAAGTATTGAACAAATTAATAAATTAGAAAAAGAAAATGAAATGATAGCTAAACAGTATAACAGTTTGCTAAAGCAATATAATAGTCTTATGGCTTATACAAAAGAATTGGAAGCAAAAATAAATGAACAACAAAGTAGCAATATTAGGTAAATTAGTATCAAAATATAATGCACCGTTTGAGGATATGTCTTATGATATTTGGACATGTAACTATAACGAGCCATTACCACGTGTTGATCATATCTTTGATATTCATTCTCATGGTGCTAATCCAAAAGCTACCATAACACGCTCTAATTTCCCATTCACGCAGTGTGAAAGGTTAGTTGGTGGTCAGTATTTTAATAATACTTTTAGCTATATGATAGCCTTTGCTGTTTTATTGCAATATAAAGAGATAGAGCTTTATGGTGTACGACTTTATGATGACCATGAGATAAGAGAACATCAACGGCAAAATGTGCGTGAGCTTATCTTCTTTGCTCGTGGTAGAGGTATAAAAGTTTCTGCACCGGCTGATGAATGTTTGTTAGAGGGGTATGAATATTATGGACTTTAAAGGTTGGATTTTGTTTAGTATTTTGTTTTTAGTTACGTTTTCACTAGCAGCGTGTAGTGAAACTATAAATGAATATGACTGCCATGGTACTAAAACTGGTTATTATGTTATTAATGGTAATGTTACTACTTATTACAATAAATATGGCTCAAAAGTGTATGAGTATAAAAATAGGAAAAAATATGATAAGTATGGAAAAGTTGTTAAACAATATCGATAATGCTATAATTGCATTATGAGCAAAAAAGATA
This sequence comes from Acutalibacteraceae bacterium, assembly GCA_045606545.1. Taxonomy (GTDB): domain Bacteria; phylum Bacillota; class Clostridia; order Oscillospirales; family Acutalibacteraceae; genus DTU089. Next base: position 1,346 of record JAZUSD010000008.1, read on the forward strand.
AAAAAACAATTTTTACTAACAGCCTTGCTGATTATTCTGCTGCTCTAAGGCAACATCCTGCAAGTCCTGTTTTTACACAAGCACCGTTAGCACTCTCACAAAAACATACTTTGATATCTCAAAACTGGAATCTGCTTTCGTGGAGTTTTACTAATAGCGGTCTTATTCAAAGGTTTATCATGCAACCTATCTTAGACGGTTTGCGTGGTGGGTTGACCATAACATCTAAGCAACTTGATGAAGAAGAAATCAAACAACTAAACAAAGTCTATGAACGCAAAGCTCGTGATGTTATCAAAAACACTATGGTTTGGAATAAACTCTATGGTGGTGCAGGTGTCATCATTAATGTTGGTGAAGAGTATAAAACACCATTAGATATTAGCAAGATACCGCAGGGCTCTGAGATTGAGTTTTATGATGCTGACCTTTGGGAACTAAACTACAAGTTTAGTGTATTTAACATAAATCAAATAGAAGAAGGTCAAAATGAGGATTGGAACGGTGGTGTTTGGTACGATTATTACCAAATACCTTTACATAAATCTCGTGTGCTGAGAGTTGAAAATAGACGTGCTCCGGCTTTACTCAGACGCAATTTGCGTGGTTGGGGAATGTCAGAACTTGAGTTTGTCTTACCTCAAATCAATATGTATGAAAAACTTGAAAGAGTTATCTTTGAACTTATTGATGAAGCTAAAATAGACATTTATAAATTTAATGGTTTCAATATCGCTCTTGCAAGCCAAAATGAAAGTGAAGTTGTAGAAAAAATCAGAGAAGTTCAATATAACAAAAACTTCCAAAACGGTATTATTGTCGATAAAGAAGATGATTATATGAACAAGCAACTGTCATTCAGCGGTTTATCCGATTTATTAGCTCAAATGCGTATTGACCTTGCTGCTGTTCTTAATATGCCTGTTAGCAAATTATTCGGTACAGGTTCTTCAGGTTTTTCATCGGGTGAAGATGATATTGAAACTTATAACTGTATGATTGAATCGTCTGTTCGTGGTGAATTAAGACCTTTGATAAAACAGGTATTAAAAATCTTATGTCAGGTCGAGTTTGGCTTTATACCTGATGACCTTGATTTTGAGTTTAAGTCTTTACGTATATTAGGTGAAGAAGCTCAACAAAACGTATCTAATGCTTGGTTTCAACGTATTAATGAAGCACTTGAACGTGGTCTTATTACAACAAAAGAAGCTCGTAAATCTATTAACCTTATGCACTTATTGCCAATGGCTATATCAGAAGATGGTGAGTTGCATGAGGAAGAAATTGAAGCACTTGCTGATGTACCTGAAACACGAGTTAAGAAAAAGACACCTACAAATATAAGTTTTCATAACAGTATAATGAAGTGGTTTAAAAAATGAAACGATTACAGTCTTTTCACTTAAAAGAAAAGTACGTTAAGGATATTAGAAAAACAATCTTTTCATCAATATATAAATCCGTATACGCTCCTGTACTTAAAACTATACAGGAGCACCTTCCTTTGAGAAACGATGTTGATGTAATCAAGCAAGCATTGTTATCGGGTAAGGTGCAATATTCTAACGGTAAATTTTATGGTGAATGGAACGCTAAACTATCAAAAGCGTTTAGGGATTTGAACGGCAAGTATGATAGCAAGGATAATACTTGGACAGTTGATAATATCCCTTATGACTTGCAAATAGCTATCGGTGATGCTGATATTATGTTTAGAAATATTGTATCATCTATTGGTGGGATAGATTTTTACCTTGAACCTGTTGCTATGACTGCTTATGACAAGACTGCTGATACTATGCGTAAAGATTTTTTGCTGACTTTGCTTGGTGTAAATCTTGTAATGCCTAGAGAAATTGAAACAAAGCCATACATAGATGAGTTAAATGAAGCAATATCAAGATATACGCAGGAAGAAATTGAAAGATTATTAACTTTTGTTAACTTAGGTAACGAAACATTACAAGATATTAAGAAAAGTAACAATAACTTAACAGAAATTTACAATTATATTGAGGACAGAATTGAGGCTTCAAAACGTAAAGCTGATTTCCTTGCTAAAAATGAAACTAACCGTATGGTTAATGATTATAAAATGGAAGAATATAAAACTAACGGAATTACGCAATACATTTGGCGGAGTATGGAAGATGCTAAAGTAAGACCATATCATGCTGCACTTAATGGGCAAATCATAGACTATGATAATCCACCTGTACAAGATAAGTATGGTAATCGTGCGCATGCAGGTCAATGGTATAACTGTCGTTGTAGACAAATACCGATATATAACAAATAGGGGTGATACAATAAAATTATGAACAAAACTTTACAAAACGAAAAATCAATGCCACAGGTTTTTTATGCAAAACACATGAAAGCCGGTGTAGCTAATTATCCTGAAAACAAAGAAGTAATCTATATCAGTAATGACACCATTGCTGATATGGCTAAAAGTTTTGAGGGCAAACCTGTCTACGTTCATCATCAAGAAGTTGACCTTGAAAACCTAAAAGATCAAATGGATGGTGTCGTATCAGAGTCTTTTTGGAATAAATACGATGGTGAATGGTGGATAAAATTTGTAGCAATATCAGATGATGCAAAACAAGCTATTGCAAACGGTTGGGGTGTATCTAACTGTTATGATCACCTTGTTCGTGGTAATGGTGGTACTTGTATCAACGTAAAATATGACAGTGAGATAATTGGCGGTCAATTCCAACATCTTGCTATTGTTCCAAATCCACGTTATGAAGATGCAAAAATTTATACAGAGGAAGAATATAATAATTATATAGAACAGAAAAAACAAAAGTTAGACAAGATTACTAACAGTAAAGGAGAAAACAACATGGAAAAAATCTTGAACGAAGCTGATGTTAAAGACCTTTTATTATCAAAAGATAGCGATATGACTGTTGGTGAAGCTATCGAAGTTTTGATGAACTCTAAAAAGGTTATTGACGCTGATGCTGAAATCTTGCTTGCTAATGGCGAGAAAATCTCTGTTTCTGAACTTATCAACGCTTGTAAGAAAAACGAAGATAAGGAAGAAGAAAAAGAAAACGAAGACAAAGAAGAAGAAAAAGACTTTGCCGAAGGTGTAGACTATGGGGAAAAGAAAGAAAAAGAAGAACCCAAAAAGCTAGACAAAGAACATGAGTCTGAAGGTGAAAAAAAGCACATTGAAGAAGAAAAAAAGGAAGATTCCAAAAAAAATTCTTCTGCTTTGCGCAACGCTTATCACACTGCCTGCTTAAACAATTCAAAATCTGAATTACAAGAACAGGCTGACAGAATTTGTGATTCTATTTTCAATGGTATTGAAAGAGCAAAAGAACTAGGAATATAGGAGATTAGGAAATGACATTAAATTCAAACCAATTTTTGCAAAGTGTTGAAGTCGGATTCTGCGACCGTAACACTTGTTGCTTCAATCCTATTCCTGTAGTTGTAGCTGCTTCACAAGCAACTGCAATCGGAGTAGGTGTAGCTGTTTCTTTGGCTACAAACACAGTTAATACTGTTCCAAAAATCGTAGCAGCTAGTGGTGCGCCTGCTACTGGTATATTCGGTTTTACATTCATTCACGCACACAAAAACGCATTTGCAGCTAATGATAGAACTGACGTTCTTCCTCTTGGCTCAGGTGCAATCATTTACTTGAAGGCAGGTGGTGCAATATCAGCAGGTGCTAAATTGGCATACAATGCAACAGCAGGTACGGTCGGTGCTGCTGCTTCAACAAATGAAATTATTGGACAGGCTCTTATTGGTGCTGCTGCAAGCGGTGACTTAGTACCTGTTTACTTAAATCAGCAAGTCGGTACATTGGCTTCATCATAAGGAGTAAATAAATGAGTAATTTAGAAAAAAGAATAGTTGACGGAATCCGTTACGAACACGATGTAAAAGCTCGTGAACTTAAAAACGCTGCTATCGGTAACAGCGGTTATGAACAACAAATTACCACCTTGACAGGTATCAAGGCTAGAGTTACTAAACAAACATTCTATGATTTGAATGGTAAAACTATCCAAGACTATATCCCTGTTGTAGTTGGTGAAAATGCATTCACTGAAGAAATTATGACTTGGCTTGACTTTCAATTGTCACCTGACTTTGAAAGTGGCTTGATTGACACAGGTTTTGGTTCTTCAAGACTTTCTCAAGTTGAAGTTGCATTAGACAAAGTTACAGTTCCGGTTCTTACTTGGGCAAAAGCTATTGACTATACAATAGTTGATGTTGAAAAAGCTCAAAGAGCTGTAGGTAATGCAGGTTGGAACTATATCAGAGCAAAAGAAGAAGCAAGAAAGAGAAACTTTGACCTTGGCTTACAGAGATTTGCTTTCTTAGGTTCTAAGACTGTTGCTAATGCCAAAGGTCTTTTAACACAGGCTGATGTTACAACTAACACAACTCGTGTAACTGAACCTTTGAGCGGGATGACTGCTGCTGAATTAACAGCATTCATTCAAAACTTTGTTGCTGATTATGCACTAAACGCTGATATGACAAGATTACCAAACAGAATGGTTATCCCGATGACTGATTGGTTAGGCTTAGACAGACCTTATTCTTCAGATTATCCAATGATTTCACTTCGTGAATATCTTGTTAAAGCATTCAAACAGTCAACTATGAGAGAAGATGCTGAAATCCTTCCTCTTGCTTATGCTGACGCTGCATACAACAAAGAATTTATCAACGTAGGTTCTGGTAAACAATGCTATGCACTTTACAATTACGATGAAGAATCTTTGAGAATGGATTTACCTGTTGCATACACTTCAACTGCAATTAATACATCTGATGGATTTAATTGGCAGTCAGTAGCTTATGCTCAGATAGCTCCGGCTAAAGCATACAGACCAAAAGAAATGCTTTATTATCAATACTAATATGTTAAATCAAGGTAAGGGTAAACCCCTTACCTTGATTAACTTTATTAAATGTACAACAGTAAGGAGAAAAAAAATGACAGTTTTAGTACAAAATCAAGGCAAAAGAAAATTTATAATACACGAAGATGTATTACCACCTTTGGGTACGTTAGAAATGGAAGATGAAGCTGCTGAAAAATTATGTGGCAGTTATCCTGAAGAGCTAAAGGTTCTCAAAGTCTTGTCTGCTAAACAGGCAGAGTCTGTTGTAGCAGAGCAAGAAGATGATGACCTTATGCTCAAAACAAAAGTAGAATTAATGGAAATGCTTGATGAAAAAGGTATAGAATACAAACCTATTATGAATAAAGCTCAATTAATTGAGCTATTGCAAGGAGAATAAATGACTTTTACTTATGATGTAGAAGATTTTAAAACATATTTTTCGGTAAGATACTTTTCGTATCTTACCGATATTGTGTACAATGCTGAAAAGACATATAATACAGGGGATGAAGTTTATTATAACAATAACTTTTTTACTTCTGTTATTGATAATAATACAGGACACACACCGGTTGATGGAGATTATTGGGCAACAACCATCGATAGTGTTGAAAACTATGTAATGGATTCAGATATAGCAAATGCTATTGGTGAAGCTATGATGAACTTTAATGAGGAGTTATGGGGTACAGAGGATGAGAGAAATCTTGCTTTTGGTTATCTTGTAGCACATTACCTTTGTTGTGATATTCAAACGGCTTTACAAGGCATAGGTTCAAGCGGTAATTATCCGATACAAAGTAAAACAGTAGGCAGTATATCTGTTGGCTTTGCAATACCTTTAATGTATCTGAATGATCCGTTTATTGGTTACTTGAATAAGACAGGCTTTGGTCAAAAATACTTTTCTCTGCTTCTGCCCAGACTTAGAGGAAAAGGTTTTGCTATAGCTGTTGGCAGGAGCTTGCCGTAATGGAAATTGAGGTAACGAGCGATACAAAATTGTTAGACCAGCTTATGAATGGATTATCAAAAGAAAAAAAAATTGACATAGGTATCTTTGGTAATTCAATAGCCGAAATCGCTCATGATATGGAGTTTGGTAAACCAAACAGTTATATCCCTCAATTACATAAAACTGTAAATATTCCACCACGTTCATTTTTGCAAGTGCCGATACAAGAAGAATTAGCACCTAATATGCCTAAAAAATTAGACGAAGAAAAAATGGTTAGATTTGGTATGAATTATGTGGCAAAAACAATAAAAGATGAAGCTCTGAATGTTGTTAAAGCTACATTCCATAATGAGGGGTACGGTAATTGGGCAGATAATGATCCTGAGTGGAAAGAATACAAACGTGAACATGGTTATGACGAAAAAGTCTTAGGTTATACAGACGCTATGCAGGAGGCAATAGAAGGTAAATGCCACTAAAGATTAATGATATATCTACAATGCCACAAGTTGATGAAGCCATTACAGGTTGGGAATACGATATTTTAGTAAATAAGCGTAAACAAACCATGGTTAATGGTGATGTGGTTTATAAAAATATTTTTATAAAAATGCGTGGATGTATTCAACCTTTAAAAATGTCTGAAATTGAAGTTAAACCGGAACACGAAAGAGATTGGGAATGGTATTACTTACATATTAAGACTACGTATCCACCTTTAACCGTAAATCAACAGGTTTTCATTAAAGGTATGCCATTCAAGGTTATGCGTGTAAAAGACTTTGGCTTAAATGGCTTTAGAGAGATAGAGTTAATCAAAGATTATCAAAGTTCTACGTTATCTAGTTAGAGCCTTTTGCAAAGTCCAACCTCTTTTTAATCTATAATAAGCAAGTGAATATTTTATATTATAAATTTCACACCATTCTTTTAAGCTTTTAGTTTCATTATTGATTGTGAATTTTATAGTATTTCTTTTATTTCTGCATTGTTCTTTATTTGTTATCCAACGGCAATTATCAGGAGAATAACCTTTATTATTATCTATTCTATCAAGTGTACATTCACCTCTTTTAGCGTTTGGATTATAACCATTTGCTATTGCCCATTCACAAAAAGCTAAACCATTATTTTTCCACTCATCACACATTGTTATCCCCTTTGCTCCATAACGATAATAGTTGTTGGTATTTTTATTATAACAACGGTTTTTTATCCCAAAATAAACTGTTCTTAAACGGTCATATTCTTTTTTATAATAACGAGAATCTATTGAAATTTTACTAACAATTTCTTTATGCAAACAACCACAAGATTTTGTATGACCACTAGATAATCCTGTTCCTCTAACTTCTGCTATTGTCCCACAATCGCATTGGCATAAATAATAAATTGTTTTTCCTCTATTTGCAACTCTTTTTAAAACAGTCCATTTACCAAACTTTTTCCCCGTTAAATCTATAAATTTACCCATAAAAACAATACTCCTATTGTTAAACTCAAGTCTTAAAATATAGGCAGGTAGTTGAGTATTCTACTTTTCGGCTTCGAATGACCTAGCCTACAAAAATATAGTATAATAAAGAAAAAAGGAAAACAAGTGGCAACTTTTTCACCTGAAAAATTTATTGTAAATATTTTAACTAATAGGTTGAACCTACCTGAGTCGTATGGTGAAGCATCTAATGGCAATATCATACCAAGTATTATGATTGGTTCACAAAACGCTTTGTTAGGGGCAACAGATAGATTACAAATAGTTGTTCAATCAATTAACGATAGAGTCATTGCACATAATAGGTATGAAGATACTTTGTTAGGTGGTGGTTATCAGGAAAGAATAGAGCAGATAATCTTTTCAACCATGCAAGTTGATATTCAGAGTCGTGATAATTCTGCAAGGGATAGAAGGACAGAGGTCTTAGCTGCATTACATTCTACCTATGCTGAAGAAAAACAAGAGGCACTTGGATGCCGTATTTTTGCTATTCCTGACAGTTTTATAAATACAGGCAACAGACAAGGTGGTTCATCATTAAACAGATGGACAATAAGGTTTAAAATGACATATAAACAGGTTCACAGATTAGGTATTGATTACTATGATAAATTCTATGCTGAACTTAATACTGAGACCTCTAAAGATATGATACAATATGAATAAAAAGGAGTACACAAATGGCAGAAATCGCTTTATCAAACACAGCTAATATCACGCTTGCAAGTGTACCGAGTGGAGTGGCAGAACCGAGCATAAATTCTATTGCTTTGTTTACGATTGAGTCACCTTCACAAACAGGTGCATATACAGCTCACGTTAGCTCAGATACCGTAGAACAATTATACGGTACTAATAGTCTGACTACTAAAATGGCTAAGGCTATATTCTCTCAAACACCTAACCTGAGAACAGGTGACGGTACATTGTATGTAATACCTTATGTTGGTACAAGTGCAACAAGCGCAACTTGGACTTCACCTAATATTACGTCAGCAATATCAACATTCCAAGCTGTTACAAACGGTTCTTTAAAACTAACTCTTGACGGTGGAACAGCTGTTCAAGTAACAGGATTAGACTTTAGTAATATTACTTCTGTAGAAGATATAGCTAAAGTTATAGCTGGTGCAGGTTTTGACATGTTTGTTGAAGCTACATCAACAGGTGTTAAATTCATTTCAAAACGTGTAGGTTCTGAAAGTTCAATCTCATTCAGTTCAGCTAGTGCTGGTACTGATATTGGTGGTTCAGCTTACTTAAACGGTTCAGGTGGTACAGTTGTAGCAGGTGTTGATTCAACTTCTCAGGAAACTCTTGCTCAAGCTGTAACAAGAATGAAAGATACAATATCTTTTGGTGGTGTATTGACTACTCAAATGCTTGATAACGCTGATATTTTGGCTAACGCAACTACTATTCAGGAATACAATATGTTGTGGCTTGAAGGTACTTGCGCACTTGCTAACATAGCAGTTTTGGGTAACTCAATAAAATCTGCAGGTAATACTCATACACATATTATGGCTTACTCAAATGGTTTAGCTGAAGCAAAATGTTGTGTAGCTGCTGCTTTATCAAGAGCATTATCCGTAAATTGGGCAGGTACAAATACTGCTAATACTTTAAATCTTAAACAATTAGCTACGATACAACCTGATTTGAACTTAAATCAAACATATTACGGACAAGCAAAACAATATGGTGTTGACCTTTATGGTTCAACTCAAGGTTATTCTTGCTACTATTCTTTTGATAACGGTGCATACGTTGACGAAATCGTTATGAATATGTTTTTAAAATCAAAATTAGAAGTAGGAATATTTAATGCTCTTGCTACAACAAATACTAAAGTTCCTCAAACTGAAGCAGGTGTTGCAGTTGTTAAATCAGCAATTCAAAATATTGTTATACAGGGTGTTAGAAACGGTTACATTGCAGCAGGCAAATGGAACTCATTATCTAACAGATTTGGTGATTTAGAAGATTTTGACGCTAACATTGCTCAACATGGATATTACATCTACTCTCAACCTGTTGCACAACAATCACAGGCTGACAGAGAAGCTCGTAAATGTCCGTTGATACAGATAGCTGTAAAACGTAGTGGGGCAATACATTCTGTTAGCGGAGAAGTTATATTAGAAAGGTAGGATAAAATGACATCATTTAGTTTAACCGGAGGAGATACAATAACAATAAATCTCAGACCGCTAAAAGATTTAGCGGATGATGACATTTGTACAGTATCTTTCCCAAATGAAATATGTACGGTAGCAACAGGTAAAAACAGAAATACCGTATATGCTTTGAATGAAACAGGTAATAATGCAGAAATGACATTAAGAGTACTTATGAACTCATCAGATGATAAGTTCTTAAATGGCTTGCTTGCTGCACAACAGGCAGACCTGCCGTCATTCACTTTGCTAACAGGTTCGTTTACAAAGCGTGTTGGTGACGGTAATGGTAAAGTATCTTATAATACTTATCCATTACAAGGTGGTGTATTTACAAAATTACCTGATGTAAAAGACAACGTAAACGGTGATAAAGAACAAGCTATAATCACTTATAACCTGAAGTTTGCTTTAGCACCACGTGTTCTTGCATAGTATATACATATAAGTGAGGTGAACAATGGTAAAAGAATGTACAACAGTTAATGGTAATGCGACACTTGTTTTAAATGAAGCCACATTTGCAGACTGCATAATTTTGCAGTCTGTAATTATGGAAGAAGCTAAAAAGTTAAAGCTAGATATTGGGGATATGGATATAAGCCTTAATGTTTCAAGTATGAGCAATCTGCTTGATAACATTAAGGACTTATTCTTTGGCTTAATGACTTCTGAAAAGTTTGACAGGATAATCTTTAAATGTCTTAGTTCTTGCACCTATAACGGTGTTAAAATAACTAAGCAGTTGTTTGACGATATGCCTGAAGCAAGACAAGACTATTATCAGATAATAAAGGAGTGTGTTGAAATCAACCTCAACCCTTTTCTAAAGAGCCTGACATCGCAGTTATCAACCCTCTTTACGATACCGATGTCAGAGAACCAAGAGTCAGATACACAGGAAGTCAGCACAGACTTATAGCTTTGACTGTCGTAAGTGAAAAAATGTTTAGTAGCATAAATGAGGTTTATGAAACACCAATAGACAGAGTAATAGACGCATACCATTATATCAAGTTTAAAAGTGATTTTCAGACCACAGCAATATTATTGAATAAAGAACAAAGATGAAGATAGCAGATTTTTTTATACAGATAACAGCTAAAGGTGATTTAAAAGAATTAAAGATGATTGCTGATGCTCAAAAGGCAATAAAAGAGCAATCTAAAATGGCTGTGGCTGCTGCAAAAGTAAAGGTTGAACAGTTAAAAAAAGAAACTGTTGAGATACAAAAACAAGCTAAACAAAAAAAAGAAGAACCTAAAACACTTAAAGACATTCTTGTTGCTCGTGGTAAAATTTTTAGCCAACAAAACAAAATGAATATGTTAATGGCTAAAGGTGTATTGCAAACTATTGGTCTGACAGGAGCTACAATGGCTTTTGTTGGTGCTATGATAACTGCCGGTGTTGCTGTTGACCGTATGGTAACAAAACTTGCTCAGGCTAATCAGTTATATACTAATTTTCAACGTCAGACAGGTTTACCAATAGGTAGAGCTATTGGTGTTTCAGGTGCTATGGCTAACCTTGATGTTACTATGACTCCACAAGAAATTATGCAAAATATGCAAAATCTGCAAAATAATTTAGTTGGTGTTCAGTTTGGTATGGGTAATATTGCACCGTATCAAATGGCTGGTATAAATCCTTGGGGTACAAATTCTGCAAATATGATAGATGTATTGCGTAAGCAATTAAAACAATTTGCACCTGAATATAGAACATTTTT
>JAZUSD010000009.1:0-7146 GCA_045606545.1 Acutalibacteraceae bacterium
AAAAATAAACAGCCGCTCGTGAGCGGCTGCTTGAGATTGTAATGCGGTGCTAAACTTTCAGTGCCCCTTCGAGGGGCTAAGCCAGCATTCGCCCCTTATAGGGGCAGAGCAAACCACCAGTTTACTGGTGGTTATGATTCACTCTCTCACAACAACATTTTCATCACCGAAAATGTGTTTTAATTCATTTGTAAGCGGTTGGTTGATTGAGGTCAGAAAATCCATTCCGAGAAAATCATATTTTTTAGTGTCCTCGTAATAGAGGTAAACAGGAATTCTTCCCTCAAAAATTGATAGAAGATTTTTCAGTTTCTCTGTTTTTTCGGGATTTTCAGTTGGCATTTTAATAAAGATACCACTTTTTTTCTTTTTATCCTGCGTTGTTTCTGTTTTAGGTGATTGTGTTGGTGTTGATTTTGATTGATTTATTTTATCTTTTGGTATCTCTGCAACAGTTTTCGGTGCAATGGTAATTTTTTCTGCAAGGAGCTTTACTTCTTCATCCTTAACAGAAATTTTGCCGTCAACAAGAATAATGCTACCAACACTGAGAAGATTTCCGTACATTATGAAATTCTTGGGGAAAACAATCATTTCAATGTTACCGAATAAATCCTCAACACCACAAAATGCCATTATCTCATCTTTCTTTGTTACCTTCTTTTTAACTGATGTAACAATACCTAAAAATGAAACATTCTGATTATCAATATCGTTTTCTTTGCCTGTTTCTAGGCATTCATAAAGATATGAGGTTTTAGGTGAATTCAAGGCTTCGCTTATTGCTCGGTATTCTTCAAGAGGATGTCCTGAGAAATACATTCCCGAAACCTCTTTTTCAAAATAGAGGCGTTCATTTTTCGGAAGCTCTTCACATCTGCTGAAATCAGGGGCAGAAGAAAATTCTTCTCCGCCTCCGAAAGCGGAAAACATATCAAGCTGACCGCCCTCATACATACTGTTTTCCTTTGCTGCAGCAGTTATTGCAATATCAAGATTAGTCAGCATTTCACGACGGTTAAGGTCAAGTCCGTCAAGGGCACCTGATTTTATAAGACTTTCCAATGCTCTGCGGTTAAGCTCATTACCGCTTATTCTTTTGCAGAAATCCCAGAAAGTTTTGAAATTCCCATTTTCTTTTCGTTCTCTCTCGATTTTGTCAATTAATGCTCTACCTAAGTTTTTGATGCTTAAAAGAGAAAAAACAATGTCATTTCCAACAACGGAAAATCTGTTACCGCTTCGGTTAACGTGGGGTGACAAAACTTTAATATTAAGTCGTTTACATTCCTCAATATAACCTATTGTTTTACCTTCGTCACCAATAACACTTGTGAGAATTGCTGCCATAAATTCTTTCGGATATTTGCATTTTAAATATGCGGTCTGATATGCAATAAGACCATAAGCGGCAGTATGGCTTTTATTAAAGCCGTAAGAAGCGAATGAAATCATATCGGAGAAAATTGCATCTGCAGTTTTTTCGTCAATACCTCTTCTGACTGCACCCTCAATAACAATATTCCCGTTTTCGTCCGCAAGTCCGTTAATGAAAATGTTTCTTTCATTTTCCATAACGTCTCTTTTTTTCTTGCTCATAGCTCGGCGCACAACATCCGCACGTCCGTAAGAATAACCTGCAAGAGTTCTGAAAACCTGCATTACCTGCTCCTGATAAACCATACACCCGTTTGTTTCATCAAGTATATCTTTAAGGAGAGGTGTTCTGTATTTAATATTTTCAGGGTGCTTTCTGTTTATGAGGTAACTGTCAATAAAGAACATAGGACCCGGTCTGTAAAGGGCGATTGCTGCTGCGATATCAGAGAACCTTTCAGGACGCATATTGACAATCAAATTTGTCATACCTGCGGATTCACATTGGAAAACACCGCTTGTGTTTCCTCTTGCCATTTCGCGGAAAACGTCTTCACTATCAAGTGGAATTCTGGTTATACCAAAATCGGGGGTATGTTTTTTAATATCATTCACCGCATCATTTATAACTGTTAATGTACGAAGACCGAGAAAGTCCATTTTGAGGAGTCCCAATTGCTCGATTTCAGTCATTGTAAACTGGGTAACAGTCTGGTCGCCATTTTTTGCAAGAGGTACATAAGAAGATACCTCATCACGAGTTATAACAACACCTGCGGCATGGGTTGAAGCATGGCGTGGCATACCTTCAACGCGAATTGCATAATCTATAAGCTTTTTAATATTATCATCGGAATTATAAAGTGTTTTAAGTTCAGGATTTTTTTCAAGAGCGGTTTTTATATCAGGAAAATCTCTTGAAATCTGTTTTGCAACAATATCACCTGTACTATAAGGAAGACCAAGAGCGCGGGCAACATCACGCACTGCTGCCTTTGCCTGCATTGTACCAAAAGTAACAATCTGCGCTACTCTGTCAGAGCCGTATTTTCTTGTAACGTAATCTATAACCTCGCCCCTGCGCTCATAGCAAAAGTCAATATCTATATCGGGCATACTTACTCGCTCAGGGTTCAGAAATCTTTCAAAAAGGAGTTTATTCTGAATTGGGTCAATACCTGTGATACCCAAAGCATAAGCTGCAAGAGAACCTGCAGCAGAACCTCTACCGGGACCAACGGGTATATCTTTACTCTTAGCAAATCTTATGAAATCCGCAACTATAAGGAAATAATCATTAAAGCCCATTTCATCAATAACGGAAAGCTCATAATCAAGGCGTTCCTTGTAAATTGGCGGAATTATTCCCAATAAATTTTCAAGACCTTTTACACATTCATTTTTAAGATATGCTTTATGGTCATCGGTGGGAATATCAAAAAGAGGTAGCTTTGTAACACCGAATTCAAAATCAAAATTACAACGCTCTGCAATAATATTTGTATTTTCAACTGCTTCAGGATAATCCCTGAAAGCTTCAAGCATTTCATCTCCGCTTTTAAGGTAGAATTCATCGCTCTGAAAATCGAGGGCATTGTCTTCCCCTACAACCTTATTTGTCTGAACAGCAATAAGAACCCGCTGAACATCTGCGTCTTCTTTCTTGCAATAATGCACGTCATTGGTTGCAACCATAGGAATGTTAAGCTCACGACTTATGGACACAATACCGTCGAGAACCTCTTTTTCTTCAACCATACCGTGATTCTGCACTTCAAGATAGTAATTATCAGCACCGAAGGTATTTTTATACCAACGGGCAGTTTCCTTTGCTTCATCAAAATTTCTTGAAAGTATTTTTTGCGCAACTTCACCGAAGAGGCATCCCGAAAGGGCAATAAGACCATCGTTGTATTTTTCAAGGATTTCTCTATCAACTCTGGGTTTGGTATAAAAACCATCAACCCAAGCAGATGATACGAGTTTTAAAAGATTCTGATAACCTGTTTCGTTTTTACAAAGAAGAATAAGATGGTAGCGGTCACTATCAAGTCCGTGAACCTTATCAAATCTTGAACGAGGCGCAACATAAACCTCACAACCGATAATCGGCTTAATACCTTGTTTCTGACATTCTTTATAAAATGCAACAGCACCATAAAGAACTCCGTGGTCAGTTACGGCAAGGCTATTCATTCCGAGATTTTTTGCAAGTGAAACTACCTCCCCAATGCGACAAGCGCCATCGAGAAGGCTATATTCAGTATGAAGATGCAAATGAGTAAAATCAGTCATAATTACTTCTGGCCGTAATAGGCATCCTTACCGTGTTTTCTGAAATAATGCTTATCTGAAAGATAATTATCAATTTCGGCTACTTTTCCACCGATTATTTCTGTTTTGAGTGCCATTTCTGCAACAATTTCAAGCACCGCCGCATTATGAACCGCATCTGATGCAGTTTTACCAAAGGCAAAGGGTGCGTGAGAACGAACAAGAACTGCAGGCGTTGAATCGGTTTCAAGATTATTTTCTTTAAAATATTTTACGATAACCTTACCAGTATTCAATTCATATTCTGTTTTTACCTCTTCCTCTGTCAAAGCAGGGGTGCACGGTACTTCTGTATATGAAAAATCCGCGTGAGTTGTGCCGTAACGGAGAATTGCTCTACCTGCCTGTGCAAAAGCAGACGCATTAACCGAATGAGTATGCACAACCGCATTAAGATTCTCGAATTCCTTGTAAAGATAGTAATGGGTTGGTGTATCGGATGACGGATTGAAATTACCCTCAACAACAGAGCCATCTTCTAAAGAAACAATAACCATACTTTCGGGAGTTAATTTGTCATACTCAACCCCCGAGGGTTTAATTGCAAAAACGCCATTTTCTCTATCAACTGCGGAAACATTTCCCCAAGTAAAAGGAGCAAGTCCGAGAGCGTGTAATTCCTTATTCGCGGAGCAAACCTCTGCTTTCAAATTCTCATACATTGTTATCACCAAAATGCCTTTACATATTTTCTAAATTATATAACTTTAGAAAGTATTTTGTCAATGTACTAATATTCATATTATTTTACATAAAGTAGTGACTTTTAATATTTTTTATGATATACTTGTTCAGTATAAAATTTTAAGGAGAGTTTTCCAATGAAAAAATTTGCAAGAGTATTTTCAATGCTCGCACTAGTTCTCGCAATCACTTTTATTTTTTCAGGTTGCGGTGTAATTGATTTTGAAAAATCAATTTTAATCAAAGAAGAACCCACAACAACACCCGGCACAACAATTTCAGGTGAAATCATTTATACTGATGATGCAACAAACAGTGTTGTTATTACTCCCCCATCTGACACAGCTTCAGCTACTCAGGCAACTGCATCAACCACTGCTAATGCCGTTACTTCAACACCTTCCACATCAACTGCAGCTACAACACAGGTACAAAAGCCCGTTGAAACAACTTCAGATAAAAAACCAACAACTACGGCACCTGTTGAAGAGGTTGCTCTTGACAAAAACGAAATTAATGATATTAAAGATATTCAGGACTTGCTTTTTGCAACAGAAGACCCAAATAAAGTTGGCCAGATTCTCAATGCTTGTGGCTTTGAATATGATGAAAAACAAGGCATTTATTACTCTTCTGTTAACCCTTGGCAGAAAAACTTTGGTTTCAATGTAATCTATGATATGGCTGCTCCTATGGCGGGTATGTACTACGCAACAGAAAGAATCTATTTCCAATATGATAATAAAGATTGGATGATTCAGCTTTGGAAAGGTCAGTATGGTATAACCGCAGGCGGAGAAATGGGTGTTTATAACAAAACCGATAAAATTATGCAATATGATTGCGTTTCCGAAGATGAATTCCTTGAAATGTCTTTTGATTTTTATAATCAGGGTGAATATGTTTTCTCAAGAGGACCTGAAAAGCATTGGTGGCTTACCGGCTTTAAAATTTTTAATGCAGGTGTTCCGATTCTCATTGACCTTGATATGACTTTAAAATTCCCCACGAAATCTATGGCAGATGCTTTTGAAATTGGTTTGAAAAAAGCTGCCAAGGACAACCTCCTTGACCCTATGACTTATACCCGAGGTGCCAAAACATTCCATATCCATTGGTGATTAAATGAGTAATTTATTAACTAAATTTGCAATTATTGCAGACCCTCATTATTATTCCGAAACTCTCGGTAACAGCGGCAAGGCTTATGAGCGCAGAGCAGGTTCAGACCAGAAAATGTTGGCATTAAGCCGAGGAACCGTTCTTGCTGCTCTTGAACAGATTAAAAATTCCGATGCAAAGTTTCTCCTTATTGCAGGCGACCTTTCCAACGATGGCGAAAGAGTTTCTCACGAAGAAATGAGAGAAATTCTTTATGAATTTAAAAAAGTAATGCCCGTTTATGTTATTACCGCAACTCACGATTGGTGTTGCGATGGCAATCCAAGAAGATACGAAGGTGATAACATTTACCATGATGTTGAAACTGTTGGTGTCAGCGAGCTTTATGATTTTTATAAAGATTTCGGTCCGGATGTTGCAATCTCAGAATTTCATACCCATCAGGATAAGGTTTCTTATGTTGTAAGACCCTGCGATGGTGTAACAGTTTTCTGTCTTGACGATGACCAGGACGGAATGGGGCGCGGTTCAGGTTATTCTCCTGAACATTTTCGATGGATTGAAGAACAGACAAATGAAGCAAAAAAACGCGGTGACGTTGTTTTTGGTATGCAACACCATCACTTGTTTTTAACAGAATTCGACCGAGCAATTAACGGCATAGATTCTGTTGATTATAAGATGGAGCAGGTAACCAAATTTGCGGACCTCGGTTTCCCGATTATGTTCACCGGACACTCGCATATGCACCACATAAGAAGGGTTGAAACTGAAAAAGGCAACCATTTTTATGAAATTAATGTTGGTTCAATAAGTGGCTACCCTGCCCCTATTTGTTATTGTGATGTTTATTCTGACGGCATTGATATTAAAACCGAACATCTTGAAAAATTCACCCATAAAGGCAAGGAATACACAAACGATTACCTTAAAAATCACGCTACTGCCCTTTTCAGTGATATTATTAAATCTGCAGCAGTAAATGAAAAAGATAAATTTTTAGCCGTTGTTGAAGCAATTGGGTTAGGCCCCGAAAAAGCAAGTAAAATATGGACGTTTGCAAGACCGGTTCTTAAATGGCTTGATAAGCTTACAGTTAAAAAGGCGGCAAGAATTTTAAACTTCATTTCTTTCGGCAAAGCTATTGATAAAAAAGCTGCTAAAGAAATTGCAGATGTCAAAGTTACCGACATGGTATTCGGTGCATTCTGTTCTATTCTTGACGGCTCTATAATTAAACACGAAGAAGGCTCTGCTTATTACACTGTATTTACTCAGGCACTTGCACTCCCGTTGCGCGTTGTTACAAAATTACATATAAAAAACGGCGGTCTTATAAGAACCCTGACCCATATCAAAAATGCCGCACCTGAGCTTATGACGGGCGGACCTTTAGACAACCTTAATTGGTTTTGTGAATTCTAAATAACAATCATAACCACCAGTAAACTGGTGGTTTGCTCTGCCCCTATAAGGGGCGAATGCTGGCTTAGCCCCTCGAAGGGGCACTGAAAGTTTAGCACCGCATTACAATCTCAAGCAGCCGCTCACGAGCGGCTGTTTATTTTTGCTTACTTATTCTTGGCACCCGTAAACGGGTCTGTGTACTCTTTGAGGCTCAGTTGGTCT
>JAZUSD010000010.1:0-13474 GCA_045606545.1 Acutalibacteraceae bacterium
TTCTGCAATCCAACGCCTCAACATTATGTTTGAATTCACCAAAGGTTTGTTCTTTTCCGTTTGCTTTGATGCATACTTTTTCCCTGTTACTTTCAGCTACTTCCTCAAACAGTGAGTATAGCGTTGTATTGTTGGGTATATTATATGTGTGCTCTGTACAGTTGAAAGAAGTTAATAGTTTGAATTTTTCTTCTGATTTTAAATATGTCAATTCGTATAATGGTTTATCAGGATACTTAATAGCGTCACAAAGAAGGAGGATAAGATGCTGGTGAAGAGTATCAATATCCTCTTCGGTGAATTTTTCAATTTGATAATCATAATGCAAACGAAAAATGCCGTTACAATCATAGTCATCGACATGGATTTGAAGTGTTTCGGCTTGCATTCCGTTGCAGTACCATTCGCTTTCAAAATTTTCACCCTTAATTGCGGATACTTGAAAGCTAAAAGTAACATCAAACCATTTGTTAGCAACGTTTGTATCCCTAATTTCATTTAATATATCTACATAATTACATTTTTGATGTCTAAACAGGGAAAAAATATCTTCAGTTGTATTATCTGCATTTTTTATGAATGATTCGGCATATTTTAAATCCACCAAAAATGGTACAGTGTTTACAAACATACCAACAGTATTTCTCTCTGAAACGCTGGTTCTATTTAAGACAATTGTTCCAATATAAAAGTTTTCAACATTGCCTTTTAAAATACTATAAAGAAGTGAAATTGTGGTCAAAAAGACGGAGTATGGAGAAAGACCATGTTTGTTGGCGAAGTTTGTGATTCTGTCTGCGAATTCTTTATTTAAAATATATGTCTTTCTCCTTGATTCTTTTGAAACAACTTCTTTTTCATCAAATAAAACTATTTCACCTTTTTCCTTAAAAAGAGATGTAAAGTATTCAATATCATTAAGGTGTCTTTTACTTTCGAGGTATTTTTTCTCGGTTTCAACATATTCACTATAACTATATGCCTTGAAATCTTCGCCTTGCAAAAACTTGTAAAACTGTGTTGATAACACAGAGGCTGTCCAACCATCGGAAATAATATGATGAAGCTTAAAAAGAAGACCACAAAAATCTTTTGAGTGAAAACCTTTAATCTCAACTAACTCATTATTAATATCTAAAGGCACTCTGGCAAAAGCATTTGCATATTCATGTACTTGCTCTTTGTTCTCGAATGTTAGAATCTCGACCTCAATTGGTTCATATGGCTGAATGAACTGAGAAACTAATCCGTTTTCAATGTACAACTTTGTTCTCAATGTATCATTTTTTTTGTATAGAACATTAACGGCGTTTCTTAACACATTTTCTTCACAAGGCTCATTTATGAGCATAATACCACAGGTGTTTCCAACACTTCCACCTATAGCTTTTTCCATGTCATATACTTGTATTTGTGCTTTGGTTAAATTCATATAATCACCGAGTTTTGCATTTTATTTTTTTTTATCTTCTATGCATTTAATAATGTCTGCAACAGTTACAAAGTTTTTTATTTCTTTGTCGGAAATGCTAATGTCAAACTCTTCTTCAGCGTTGCATATAAGTACAATTAAATCTAAAGAATTGATTTTTAAATCTCTGTGTATAACGGTATCCTCGTTTATGATTTGTGTATCATCTTCTACAACTTTATAAAAAATTTCTTTTAATTTCTCAAGCATAATTATCCTCTTTTTATTCTTTTAATCTTCTTTGTTGTTGTTTTTTCGAATTCATTTTCTCTAAAAACAACATTTGCAATATGTTTATATGCCGGTAAAGTTTTGTTAAGAGCAAAAATGTTGTTTTTTATATTTTCTTTTATTTCATCACTTGCATTTTCTGAATAAATTTCAGCTGTGATATCGTCATCATTTGCATAAACTACTACTTCATTTATATTGGAAACATTTTTTGCTATTTCTTTTTCCAATTCTTCCGGCGATACATTTTTACCATTCGATAGAACGATTAAGTTTTTTATTCTTCCGTTTACAAAAAGGAAACCATCTTTTATTTCACCCATATCACCGGTCTTGAACCAACCATCTTCCATTGCTTCTTTGGTTGCTTCTTCGTTTTTATAATATCCTAAGAAAACACCGGTACCTTTGACCAGAATTTCATTTTCTTCACTGATTTTAAGCTCAACACCATAAAGAGCATTGCCAACGCTGGTAGGGTCATAGTGGTCGTTTCTCATTGATGAAACACTTGGGGAACATTCGCTAATACCATAACAAGTAATCACTTGGATACCAAAATTTGTCAGACCTGCAACGCTTTCTTCGTGGTTTGGTGCACCTCCGGTAACTATAAGTTCAAGCTCGCCGCCTAAACCGTCTATAATTTGTTTGAAAACCTTTCTTCTGATATCTATTCCTGCTTTTCTTAAAGCATTGCTGATAGGAATCATTTTTTTGATAAGATTTTCTTTTCCACTTGCTCTAATTGCAGACCAAATATTTTTGTAAAAAACTTCGCCTACAAGAGGGACAGTAGGAATATATTTAGGTTTTGCATATTTTATATCGTCAGCGAGTCGTCTTAAACTGCTGTTAATAAAGATTTTGCATCCCATAACCATAGCACTGCTTGTTGCAATAAATCCATAAGTATGATTTAGTGGCAACATAAGGAGAGCTGAGTCTGGAAGTTTAACACTTTTAATAACGCTGATTGAGTTTGTACCAATGTTTCTGTGGCTGAGCATAACACCTTTTGGTTCTGCTGTTGTACCGGAAGTAAATACAAGGGTGCACATTTTATCTCTATTGATCTCTAAGTTTTTAAACTCATTTTTTCCTGATTCGATTAGTTTTCTGCCTTTTTCTAAAATTTCATTGAATTTATTCATGTTGATTAGTATGGAACAATTAGAAAATTCTGCCTCTTCCGTGTAATCGTCTGAATGAACAAAAATATCTGCATCACTTTTTTTAATAAAGTATTTTATTTCTTCTTTTGTACATTCTTTGTCGATTGGAACAATCACATTACCACTATTAACTGTTGCAAAATATGTAATTATCCAATTATAGCTATTTTCTCCAATTACAGCTATGTGTTTTCCTTTGTATCCCTCATTGAGGAAATATTCCCCTAAAGCAGTGATATCGTCACTAAGCTCCTTGTATGTTTTCGACTTTTCAATTTTATTTTCAAGCCAATGAAATACAACTTTATCTCCATAGTTATTTTCACAATATTTAACAAGTTCTTTTAAGTCAGAAATCATAGGAGCATGATAGTAAGGATAGGCTTTGTTCTGTGTTTTCATATAATATTTTTCCTTTCACAAAAATTTTTAAAATACCATGTTATATGATATCATATTTTTGTACAAAAATCAATAAAAACAAATAATATGTATATAAAAACAATAATATAAAAAGCTTTTTTGAAGAATGAAATTAAAGGAAAAAATAGAAAAGCCTTATCTAGTGTATCGGAATACTGGATAAGGCTTGGTTTTATGGCTTTTGAATTGTAAAATTAAGTCCCAGAGCACCAACTGCTAAAATGAGGAGCATAACGAAGGGGGCGGTGTAGCTACCGGTTGAAATCAATAAAGAGTTACTGAAGGTAGCAATAAATGATGCCACAATAAGATTAAAGTTTGTAAGACTGTAGTTTGTTGCAAAATATTTTGTACCATAGAAGGATGCAGTGAAGGCGGAGGTCATAGTGGGGCAGGAGCCGTATGAAAGACCTGTAAGGCAAAGACCGATAATGCAAAGCGGAAGTGAATTTATTTGCACCGCAACAAGAGTAAGGCCTGCAGCAAAAATGGTGAGAATGTTAGATGCTAACATTGTTGTTTTTCTTCCGAGAGAATCATAAACTGCACCTGTAAGAATACGACCGATGCCATTGAAAACTGAAAGAACACCAACGAGTGTTGTTGCAAGAGCGGGAGCTGCATCAACAGAAAGAACCAAATCTCTTGCAAAGCTTATAACTGAGTTGCCAACAGCAGTTATAAGAGCCATGAACACAAATGCACGCCAGAAGGTAAAGCTTTTAAGCATTTCTTTTGTCGAGAAATTCTTTGTTTCAAAGCTTTCTTTTTGAATATTCTTTTTAGCTTTCGGTGCAGGAAACTCAGCATCAGAAGATGGCTTTTTGAGAACAAGACCTGCAAGAACAAGAACAATTGTAACAACAATACCTAAAAGAATATATGCCTTGCTCCATCCGACTTTTGTATTTTCAAATAAAGTGCTGATAATGTTACCCAATAAAAGCGTACTGATACCGAATCCCATCATTAAACAACCAGATGACAGACCTTTTTTATCAGGAAACCAGGAGTTTACTGTTGATACAACAACATTGTATGAAATACCGATGCCTGAACCTGCTAAAACTGCATATGTAATATATAAAAGGTAGGGAATTTCGGAATTTAAAAGTCCCGTTGTAACGAAACCTATTCCTACTAATATACCCGCAAGAACAAGCGTGATTTTAGGACCAATTTTTTTACAGATTAAGCTGCCGAAAAATGCACCTAAACAAAAGAAACACATTGTTAAAGTGAAATTAAAAGCAAGAACAGAATCGCTCCAATTGAATTCATTTTTAAAAGGAATTTTTAAAATAGACCAGGCGTATAAAACACCTGAAAAGAGCATTGTAAAAACACCTGATACAAGATAAAGCCAACGCTTATTGATATTTGATTTTGTTGCCATAAACATTCCTCCCAAACAACAAAATAATTGCCTTTAATTATAACACATATATTTAACAATTCAATAAAAAAATGAACCTATTGATAAACATTTTTATCAATAGGTTCATTTAAATTGAGCTTACATTTCGCCTTCGTGTTTTGAGGCTTTTTTCTTGTCGGTAGTCAATGCCTTTTCGCCATCAAGATACATTGCAACCAAACCTAAAATAACCATTGTTGTTGAAAGATAAATAATTACAGGAATGATTTTTTCGTATATCACAGCACAAATAGTTGCTGCTGTATCGCCACCGATAATAAGAGCGACAACATAACCGAAGAATGTAAGACCACCTGCGAAAAGAGAAATCATTATTCCGTAGCCGAAGATAGTTCTGAGAACAGATGCAATTTTTTTACAAACGTTTTTCATTTTTCTACCTCCTTATAAACCTAATATGGGAAGCCATTCCATAAGAACTACAACTTCAAGAATAAACTGGGCAGCAACCCACCACATATTATTCTTAAAGGTTTTACTGAAATCAGATTCTGCAAGGGTCATACCTGCATACATACCAAGTCCGAGAGGGGGAGTGATACCGCACATAACACCGCAGATACAGGGAAGCATTGCAGCAACAAGTAAAGGTGTGCAACCAACCTGTGCAAGAACTGTGATGAACATAGGTCCAAAAATAACAACGAGAGAGGAACCGGGTATAATCATACCCATAAAGCAGGTGATTAAGCAAACTGCGATAACAGTACCTAATTTGCCAAAGTTCCAAGCGGTGATAATTGCGCCCATTTCTTCAGCCACATTAAGGTCTTTGAAAAGGGCACCAACCATATAGCCAAATACACAAACACCAATTGAAGGAGCAATTGTTTTTACACCATCAGCAAACATTTTTGCAACATTGTTGATTTTAACAACTTTTTTATCTTTTGCAATAAGACAGGTGTAAATTGAAGCAAGACCACCGATGAAAAGAAGAATGGAGCTTGAAAGGTATTTTGCACCTTGTTCACCAAGACGAGCAGTAAAGAAGCCGTCTTTAAAAAGATAGTCAAGAATAAAGGGAAGGAGAATGATTACGGGAATCAAAAGACCTTGCCAACCTGTTTTGAGAGTTTCTTTGAGGTTGGGGAGTTCGTCTTTTGACATAGGCTTAACTTTATAATATTTGCAGAATCCCCATACCATAGCAATTCTTTGAACAATAAACCAGATAGCAATACCCCAGAGAACAATCCAGAATTGACCTGTTGTAATATTAAGAGTGGGATAAAGCGCGGTAAAAGCGCCCAAAGCAGCAACAATATTTGATGACGGAGGAATCATATTACCCATATAACTTGAGTTGCTTTCGATGTTAGCAGCAAGTTCAGCAGGGAAGCCTGATTTCTTCATTGCAGGAATTGTAATTGCGCCTGTTGCCATAACGTTACCGGGACCGGAGCCGGAGAGTGCACCCATAAATGAGCTAGCAACAACTGCGGCATAGCCTGCACCGCCCGTTACTCTACCGATAAGAGAGAGAATAACAGCAATACAACTGTCAATAATTTTAGTTTTGGTTAACAAAATGGACATTGAAACGAAAGCTACCATTGAATATAAAAGCGAGGTAGATAAAGCAGCATCAATGTAACCCCAGACATTACCCCAAGTACCTGTGACTGTAAGTAAAACTAAGAAGCTGAGTAAAACTGCTTCATAAACAGGGCGTTTTACAAACATAAACCACACGATAATAACCGCGAGCATAATGCCAAGGTAAATTAAACATGAAGGCATTTTGTTTTCTCCTTTCTTTTTAGTTGTCTTTTATGTTAATATTTGCAAGCGCAAAACTTTTTAGTTATAAAAGTCATTGCTTCGCGGTTATATTATACTTGATTATTTAATTTTGTCAACAGTTTTTTATATATGTAAAAATTTTTTTCTTGATTTCACTTGAAAAATAAAAAAACTACGAGTATTATGTTGGGTGAAATCTGTTTGCTTCAGGAGGGTGAATATGAACAGAAAACAATTACAATACGTAATAGAGCTTTCAAAGGATTTGAATTTCTCTGTTGTTGCAGAAAAATTAGGAATTACTCAGCCTGCTTTAAGTAAACAAATATTGTCTTTGGAAAAAGAGCTTGATGTTAAGCTTTTTGACAGAAATAATATTCCAATGACTTTAACTGCAGCGGGTGAGCATTTTGTTGCAGAGGCTAAAAAACTTGTTTATAGAGAAGATCAGCTTCTTCGCTCTATGGAGGATTATAAATCCGGTAAGCTTGGTAAGCTTGAAATAGGCATTTCTCCTTTCAGAAGTCTTTACCTTATACCTGATATTGTTAATAAAGTTAAAGAAAAGTTTCCGGGTGTAAAAGTTGTTCTTCATGAAGAAGGGAGCGACCAACTTCGTAAGAATGCAGTTGAGGGTAAATATGACTTTGCAGTTGTCAATCTTCCGGTCGATGAATCGGTTCTTGATGTAAAGCTCATTGAGGCTGATACTCTTGTTCTTGCAGTACCCGAAAAACTTTCTGTAAATCTTCCCGCTTATTCTAAAAACAGTATTCCTGAAATTGATTTAAAGGAGTGCAAAAAACTTCCCTTTGTTCTTGTTAGCCCTGCTCAGGAAATGCGTCAGCTTTTTGATAAAATGTGCGCTGAGGCAGAAATTACTCCCAATGTTGCAACAGAGGTTGTGGGAGTTAGCACCGCTTGGTCTATGGCAAGAGCAGGGGTTGGCGCAACTCTCTTACCTTTGCAATTTGTTAAGAATTTTGATTTTGACGAAAGCATTGCTTTATATAAATTGAAAAACTGTCAGCAATCCCGCCAACCTGCAATTGTAACAAGAAGAGGTCAGTTTATTTCTGAATATGCAAAATATGCAATTCGGTTATTAACTGAGAAAAATATATAAATACATCGCACTTATCAATTGATAAGTGCGATGTATTTATTAAAGGTTGTTTAATATATTCAATACACATCTTAATTCTTCGGGTTGAACCTTTTCAACAGGTGTATTGTTTTTTACACAATCAGCAAAATAACGGATCTCATTAGCATATGCGTTGCTTTTGGGAAGATTGATGTCACCTGTTTCACCCTCTGCATCTTCGGAAAGGTCAATTTTCTTATCATCTCTTAAATGAATAAGCATTTTGCCGTTCTCATTAGCAACAACTGCATCTTCAAACTGGAAGCGGAATTCTGCAGTAAAGGGGTAGCTTGTTGCATACCAGGATGCTTCGGAATTAATTTGAAAATCACCGAAATCATAACTAATGCTGATAAAATCCTGATCGGGAAGCTTTGAGCGGTACTGATGAGCAACCTTAGGCATACCGAAAGCATATACCATAAAATCAAGGTCATGAATATGTAAATCAAAGGGAACAAGACCGCTTCTTTTTTCATCCATCATCCAACCATCCCAGCTCCATCTGGGGTAGCAACCAAGTCTTGTCATAGTACCTGAAAGAAGCTTACCGTATTTTTTTGATTCGTAGATATCTTTAAGAAGCTCGTATTCAGGCCAGAAACGAAGAACCTGAGCTACCATAAATTTAACATTGTTCTTCTCGGCGGTTTTATAAACTCTGTCAATATCCTCTTCTTTTAAAGAAATGGGCTTTTCGGTAATAACATTAATACCTTTTTCCATTGCTTTAACTGCGAAATCAGCGTGAAGGTATGTTGGAAGGCAAATGTCAATAATATCAAATTCTTCATTCGCGAGCATTTCATCAAAAGCTGTGTAACGATGCTTATCCTCGAATTTTTCCATTCTTTCAGGACGGATGTCACACATAGCAATGAGTTCGGCATCCTCCATTTTTTCCCAAGCATCAATATGTGAATGGCTGATACCGCCGACACCAACAAGACCGATTTTTAACATAAAAAGACCTCCGATATGTCAATAAAATATAATTTGATTTTATCATAATAAATCAAAATTACAAGATGCTTTTTAATATATTAAATATTTTTTTACTGACTTTTTAAAGTTTTCTAATTCTTCTTTTTGAGAATAAATATATTTATGAGCATTAAAATCTGAATTCAGAATTTTCTTTGTCCCTGCAAGGTTTATAAGATGTTCTGAAAACTCAATTTCATCAGGATGAATTTCTCTTATTACTCTTATTAGCTGCAAGCCAGTTTCTACCATATTGACCTTATCTTTATTGATTATTTTAATTTGTACGCCCTTGCATTTCTCGCCCTCATAATCACTGAAAGATGGTGTGAATTCACAAGAGCTAAACTTTAATCCCTCAAAAACTGATTTTTCTTTCTCCGGCAGATTATTCATATAATCAATAATCTTTTCCGGATCTAACCAGGGAGCACCAAAAATTTCAAAGGGACTATCAGTACCTCTACCTTCGGAAAGATTTGTTCCCTCAAAAAGGCAGGTTCCTGCATAAAGGAAAAGTGCATCTGTGTTTTTCATATTGGGTGAGGGTGGGATAAAGGTCAAATCGGTATCTTCTATTTTTAAATCTCTTGTTAAACCCTCGCAAGAAATAACATTAACATTTGCATTTATATCTAAATATTCGTTATACCATAACGCAATTTCTCCTATTGTCATGCCCGTAACGGTAGGTTGTCCCGGTACTCTTCCTACTTCTGAAATGCAGTTGTTTTCCAACAGGTTACCCTCAATTCTGTTACAACTAAGAGGATTAATTCTGTCAAGAACTATTAGTTCTGTATTGGTTTTTTTAGAAGTATGTAAAGCATCAAGGAGAGTATATTGATAAGTATAGTAACGAGTTCCTATATCCTGAATGTCAAATAAAATACAGTCAAGCTTTTCAAATATTTTTTCTGCTTTTTCTAAAGCTTCTTTACCACCAAAAAGGTCATAAACGGGAATACCGGTTTCACGTTCAGTGAAAACCTCGTTATCAAATTCACCCGCTTGTTTTTGAGTGTTAAAGCCGTGTTCGCCGCTGAACAAAGCACAGAGATTGTATTCTTTATTAACTTTATAAGCAACAGTTTTTCCGTTTCTTAAAAGTGCATTTGAATTTGAAATTAAACCTAATTTTTTGCCTGAAAGAATATTAAAAGCAGCTTCACTATCAAGTAAATCGCATCCATTTAGGACTTTTTTCTTCAAATTTTCACCTCTTTTTATGATTTTTTAATAAATTTTATCATTTATATTAATAAAAATCAATATAGTTTTTCGTCAAAATGAACATAATTTATTATATTTTTGCAAAAATACTTTACAAGGTGCATAGTATATTGTAAAATATGATTAACCTATATGGTGAATAATATATTATAAAGGGAGGCTTATTTATGGTAGATGCCAACAAATTGCCGTTGTTGCTGTTGGATAACAGTAGTATGATGTCTGTTCTTAACGAGGGTCAGTTCAAATGTTACAATATTTCATTTGAAGAGGCTAAACACATTCTTGAAATTTTTGATGAAGACGAATATATTAAATGCTTCACCAATGCGGATATTGAATCAGTAATGTTCGAGCAGTTGGGTATTAAAAGACGTAATTTTGAATACAAAAGCATCCGTAATATGCGTCCCGGTCAGAATGCGATTGTTTTTAAACTTTATCGTACCCCCTCTGAAACTAATCCCATTATTCAGGCAGATGATGGGGTAGAGGCTAAAAAGATAATGAATGTTTACGCATATTGCCAGTATCTTGTAAGAGTAGAATAAATTAATTAATTTGTGGTGGTGTTGAAAAATGTTTTTCAATGCCACCACTTTTTTGTTTTTCCTTATTCATTTTATTGATGATATGTGATAAAATACAGTAAATTATTTTGATTTGAGGGAAAAATTTGAAGGTTATTATAACTTGTTTAAATTCAAAATATATTCACGCATCCCTTGCCCCTTGGTGTTTGCTTTCTGGGGTCAGGGAGTTTTGCGTTTCTTCTGTTAATGCAAAAGTTATGGAAAGCACCATAAACAGCGATATAAATACTTTTGCGGAACAAATTATAAACGAAAATCCCGATATTGTTTCATTTTCTTCATATATCTGGAACATAGAAAAAACTCTTGAGCTTTGCAAAATGTTAAAAGAAAAAATTGGGTGTACCATAATTCTCGGTGGACCTGAGGTTTCATACAGAGCCGGAAATGTTTTAGAAAATTATTCCTTTGTTGATTTTGTTCTTTCGGGTGAGGGAGAAAAGAGCTTTCCCTTATTCCTTGATGCCTATTCAAATAATGGTAATTTGAAAAATGTCAGCGGTCTTTCTTTCAGAGAAAAAGAAAGTATAGTAGCCGTTCCCGAGGAAGAATGTACTGAAACACCACCATCACCATATAACGAAGCTTTTTTCGATAATCTCAAAGGCAGAATTTCGTATATTGAAACAAGTCGCGGTTGTCCTTACAGATGCGCTTTCTGTTTATCAGGCAGGTGTTCACCCTTAAGGTTTTTTGATATAGAACAAGTAAAGAACGATATTTTAAAACTTGCAGTCAGTGGGACTAAAACAATCAAGTTTGTTGACCGAACTTTCAATGCAAAGGCAGACAGGGCAAATGAGATTTTAAAATTTATACTCTCAAATTACGGCACAAAAATTCCCGAAGGGACTTGCTTCCATTTTGAAATAGCAGGGGATATACTAAAAGAAAGTACAATGGAAATACTCTCAAAAGCTCCTAAAGGTGTTTTTCAGCTCGAAATTGGTATGCAGTCATTTAACGAAGAAACTCTCAAAGAAATCAACCGTAAAACAGATACAAAAAAGCTTGTTGAAAATATTAAAAAGCTTATCTCATTCGGTAATATGCATATTCATATTGATTTGATTGCAGGGCTCACAGGAGAAGATTTAAACAGCTTTGAAAGAAGCTTTGATATTGGATATAGCCTTAAAGCAAATATGCTCCAGATGGGCTTCTTAAAGCTTCTTTATGGTGCGGATATGAGAGAGAATAGAGAAAAATACCCCTGCGAGTTTAACAAAAATCCGCCATACGAGGTAACCTCAACTCCTTGGTTAACAAACGAAGAGATTAAGAGACTAAAAAAATGTGAGGATGCCCTGGAAAGAATGTATAACAGTGGACGTTTTCTTTTTACACTCGATTATCTTTTAGGTGAATGTGGTTTCACACCCTTTAAGCTTTTTATGGAATTCGGAAATGAGATTGATGGTAACAAAATGAGCCTTTCTGACTATGCTTTGCACATTTATTATTATTTCAAAGAATTTGCTGATTCCGAAAGGCTACGGGAAACCATTATATGTGATTTGCTTTCTTGCTCCTCTGCTTTGCAGATTCCTGAGCCTTTAAAAAGAAAAGATCCTCTTTATAAGAAAGTCAAAAAGCATTTTACAGAAGATAAAAATGCACTAAATAAGGTTGCAATTCTTTATAAAACGAGAAAGATTTTTGTTGTCAACCAAAGAAGTCCAAAAGATTTCAACGGAAGATATGAAAGCGGTTTTTATGATTTGGAGAATTTTATAAATTAAATATGGGTTCACATTGGAAATAGCTTTTTCAATGTGAACCCAATAAATTTTTATTTTGCTTTTTTGTCTTTTATATATTTAACTAAACCACCAATTCCCATTCCGATAGAAGAAAAGCCTATTCCCATTAACAGAGAATCAAAATTGATAAAGTTAAATTTATCAAAAGCAACCATATTGGCAAGGGAGAATGTGAAATATTCGCAGAGCATATACATTATACCTATTAAAACAACAGTTCCGACTTTTGTTAAAGGCTTGAAATCATCTTTTCCTATTATAGCAGAAATAATTAAACTCGTAATGGGAAGAATACCCCAGAATACGAAAATGGAAAAAACAGCCGCATCAGTTGCACCGCTAAAAATCCAGAAGAATAAAATACAAAAAGTCCATATTGATACGAAGATTAAAATCGGTAAAATCTTTCTTAAACGATTTTTGCTTTGTACAATGTTTGTAGTTTCATCAAGATGTTTAATCATTTTTTCATCATCCTTTAATAAGGCATCAAGAGTGATAGAATAAATGTCACTTAATTTAATTATACTTATTATATCCGGGTATGATTTGCTGTTTTCCCAATTTGAAATTGTCTGTCTGCTAACACCAAGCTTTTCTGCAATTTCTTCTTGAGTGAAATTTGCTTCATTTCTTGCGGCTTTCAGTTTGGTTCCGATTTCCATTTTCCTCACCTCGTTGACTTAATTATAGGGTTTTCCCTGGTATTTGTCTATCAAAATTCTTTTACATTTATACTTTTTTATAAAAAAAGGTTTTACAAAAAGAAAATCTATGTTTGCCGAAGGCAACTTCATTACGCAGTACTTCATTGCACAGCACTTCATTTGTTGAAAACAACTTCGTTCATTTTTGTCGTATGAAGTCCAAGTGAACTTGAAATGAAGTTTTCGCCTAAAGGCTCAAAATTTAGTTATGTCCTGCGGACATAAATGAAAAATCCAAGTCATACGACTTGGATTTTTGGCAGGGATGGCGAGATTCGAACTCACGCATGACGGAGTCAAAGTCCGCTGCCTTACCGCTTGGCTACATCCCTAAAATAAAAATGGGGTGGATGATCGGGGTCGAACCGACGACCTCCAGGGCCACAACCTGGCACTCTAACCAACTGAGCTACATCCACCATATAAAAAATATTGGCACGGTTGGAGGGATTCGAACCCCCGACCTACTGCTTAGAAGGCAGTTGCTCTATCCAACTGAGCTACAACCGCGCATTGTGGAGCGGGTGATGGGAATCGAACCCACACGACCAGCTTGGAAGGCT
>JAZUSD010000011.1:0-2990 GCA_045606545.1 Acutalibacteraceae bacterium
TGCAGAAGCACTTTTGGAGCAGTTGAAAGAAAAAAACGAAATGGACGGACCTGTTTTTAAAATCAAAGAAGATCCGAGAATAACAAGAGTAGGAAAAATTTTAAGAAAACTATCTCTTGATGAATTGATGCAATTCTTTAATGTTTTTAAAGGTGATATGACTTTGGTAGGTCCCAGACCACCTCTGCCAGGAGAAGTTGAGCATTACACCGATTATCAGAAGCTTCGTCTGCATGTAACTCCAGGACTCACCTGCACATGGCAGATAAGTAAAAACAGAAACGACATTCCATTTGAGCAGTGGGTTGAAATGGACCTTGATTACATACAAAACAGAACCTTCCCCGGTGATATACTCATAATGCTTAAAACACCTATTGTTATGCTTAGCGGAACCGGAAGATAAGATTGGAGATAGAAATATGAAAGTTGCAATGGTTGGACATAAAGTTATTCCCTCAAGGCGTGGCGGAATTGAAAATGTACTTACTTCTTTATGTCCGATACTGGTAGAAAAAGGTGTGGACGTTACTTGTTACAATCGTTCGTCTGATAAAGTGGAAAATGAATATATCGGCACTGTAAAAGACAAAAAGTATAAAGGTGTAACACTAAAAAATGCATGGACTATCAACAAAAAAGGTCTCGCTGCTATGGTTGCTTCCTTTACTGCGGCTTTTTTAGCAGCTTTCTGGAAATACGATATAGTACATTTCCACGCAGAAGGTCCTTGTGCTGCTATGTGGATACCGAAAATGTTTGGAAAAAAGTGCGTAGCAACAGTTCATGGTCTTGATTGGCAAAGAGAAAAATGGGGCAAGGGATTTGCTTCTCGCTATATAAAATTCGGAGAACGCGTTATGGTAAAATGCGCTGACGAAATAATTGTCTTAAGCGAAAGTGCCCGTGAGTATTTTAAGAAAACCTATAATCGTGACACTGTACTTATTCATAACGGAATAGACAGGCCTGCCAAAAAAGAAGCAGACGAAATCACAAAAATATACGGACTTTCAAAAGGTGATTATATTTGTATTGTTTCAAGACTTACGGCAGAAAAAGGCGTTCATTACCTGATTGATGCGTATAACAGTATAAAAACAAATAAAAAGCTTGTTATCGCAGGTGATACAAGCGATACAGATGAATATGTAAAGTTGCTGAAGACAAAAGCATCAGGAAATCCTGATATTATTTTCACAGGATTTATATCGGGTGATGTATTATGCGAAATATATAGCAATGCGTATGTTGTTACTCTTCCTTCTGATATTGAAGGAATGTCCCTGAGCCTTTTAGAAGCTCTTGCTTATGGCAATGCAGTTTTATGTTCTGATATTCCCGAAAACACATTGGTGACAGAAAACAAAGCAATACACTTTAAAAAGAGTAATGTAGAAGATCTGGCAGAA
This sequence comes from Acutalibacteraceae bacterium, assembly GCA_045606545.1. Classification (GTDB taxonomy): domain Bacteria; phylum Bacillota; class Clostridia; order Oscillospirales; family Acutalibacteraceae; genus DTU089. The sequence goes on from JAZUSD010000011.1 coordinate 1,413, forward strand.
AAACTGCAGATAATGTGTAATGACGAAGAAATCGTTACTGAACTTAAAAATGGGGCTGACGAATTTATACTCAGTAAATATAACTGGAATGATGTTGCAAACGCAACATATGATCTATATAAAAAGGTTTTGAAAAAATAAAGAAAGGTAGCTTATGTTATGAAAGGATATACACTAACTACAAAAACTAAAAAAAACATAAGGATATTGAAACTCTTTTTAATAAGCCTGATTTTTGTTTTGATAGCGGCGTCTATTGCGATAATCGGCTGTAATTATATCGGGAATCGTAACTTCAAAGAGACCTTTTATAGTGTAAGCAGCCTTAAGGTGAACAATAAGGTAAGAATTATTCAAATTTCCGACCTGCATAATTGCTCGTATGGAAAGGACGATAACGAGCTGGTCAGCAGAGTCCAAAAGTTAAAGCCGGATTTGATAATTTATACCGGAGATATAATTGACTCGCAAGCTGAATCAGATGAAAGAGTCATAAGCCTATGCAAACAGCTTTCAGTTGTTGCTCCCTCATATTACATATATGGAAATAACGAAGTAGAAAAATATTATGATATTCCTCTTACACAGCAGGCCCTTGATACAAAGTATGGCTTTAACGATAATAACAGAGAGCCGGGCAAACTTTTGGAGTTTTCGGACGAGCTTACAAAAAAACTTGAAGCTTCAGGTGTAAAAGTACTTAAGAATAATTCAGAAACTATATTGGTCGGTACAACCCAGGTGGATATATACGGAGTGCTTACTTCAAACCCGTCATCCTTCTGGTCGTATGCGGGCGAAAGCTTTGATGAATATATGTATTCAAATCAAAACAATTTAAAAATCACAGCAATTCACGAGCCGTTAGTGTTTGAAGAATATTTCCCCGAATCATGGGGTGACTTAGTGCTCGCGGGACATAACCATGGCGGCACAGTTAAAATACCAATGATTGGTCCATTATACACACATGACGGAGGTTTGTTGCCGGATCGAGGCGGTCATTATGTTAGTGGCAGATATGAAGTTCAAGGAAGACCTCTCATTATAAGTTCAGGACTCGAAAACAAAAATATTATGAGAATCAACAATCAGCCGGAAATTGTGATTGTTGATATAAACAAATTTTAGTGTCGGAAAGGAGTGCATAATAAATGATTTCCTCGCTTTTGCAAAAATTACTTCTTGCAGCAGTAGGGCTATTACTGGTTGTATCATTACTTACAATATATTTTCGTTCAAAGAATGTTACAAAAAAAGAATTCTTCAAGATATTTAAAAGCACACATTTAGTAAGTGCGTGGATTTTGATTTTTGTGATAGTTACTTCCGCTGTGTTCGGAATTTTTAATCATATGAAGGCAAAACACTCTGTTACGGCTGTTGTAGCACTAAACTATTCGGAAGCGTCTCAGGCTCAGAATTCTAACGGAACAAGATACAACATGGCAGAGATAATCTGTGATGAGGTTGTAGAAAAAGCTATCGAAATGGGTGCTTTAGAAAATGTAACTGTAAAACAATTAAAAAATTGCCTGTGTGTTTATCCTTATATACAGGGCGATGTAAATGATAAGT
>JAZUSD010000012.1:0-11857 GCA_045606545.1 Acutalibacteraceae bacterium
ATGTGAAGTAGAAAATAATAAATTAGTAAAGATTATAGAAAGTTCTGTTGAAGAAAAAAATGGAGAAATTATTGCTTCACCATTAGATGGAAGTGAACCATTTAAAGTAACAAAAGAAAATAGAACATCTATGAATATGAACTCTTTTTATCCTGAATTTTTTGAATATATTGATAAAAAAATGGATGAATTTTTAAAAACAGCAGACCTAGAAAAAGATGAATTTTTAATTCCAAGTGTAATAACTGATGCAATAGAAGATGGAACAACATCAGTTAATATAATAGAAACAGATGCAAAATGGGTTGGTGTAACATATAAAGAAGATAAACCTGATGTTGTAGCATCAATTTCTGCTCTTGTTGAAGAGGGTAAATATCCTGAAAAATTGTGGTGATATAAATGAAGAAATTAACGTTGATTATCACTTTGCTTTTTATTGTTTCTTTGTTTACTGCTTGTGGCACACAAAATACTGCGGATGATACTGAAACAACCGAAACAACAGTTGAAACAACTGCCGAAATAACAGAAGAACAAAATGTTGAAATTGAATTATCAAAAGATGCTTTATCTGATCCGGAAAGTGTTCTTAATGATATGAAAGCATACGGAGCTGAAGTTGAAGAAAACGATAATTTGTATGTTTTTGTATTTTCTAAAGCAGAGCATCAAAAACTTCTTGATGATAAATACGCTGAAACAACAAAAAAATTCAAAGACTACGAAGATGATGAGACACATTATATTGACACTATAGAATATGATGAGGATTTTCGTAATTTGGTGTTTAAGGTTAATCGTGATTTGTATGATGCAAGCACTAATTCCATGAACAATATTGTTATTGCTGCAACTGCACTTTCCTATCAGATGTATCTCGGAACCGGTCAAAAAACCAATGTTAAAGTTATTTATTCGGAAACAGAAGAGGTAATTTCAATATTTACATTACCAATGAATTTAACAACAGAACAATAAAATTAAATGAACTCTGTAGATTTTGACTACAGAGTTCATTTTTTATGATTTTCTCTTTTCGATTTCTTTTAAATTTGCTTTAAATTCTTTTTGTATCCATACAAAGGATAAAACCCATGCACCGATAACTGCAAGAAAAATGTCAATTCTTCCCATAGGAAATATAGAAACGACTGTAAAGAAAATTATTGTTGCGGTATTCTGAATTTTTAATATCATCAAAAACCATTCAAGCACAATTATCATTCTGCAAAAAGGGAGGACGCAAACAACAGACCAACAAAGGCAGGCGGTTTGAGGTCCCCAGTTTTTCGGTAGCTTCCACATCATCGGCACATATTTATCAGGGTCTCCATAATTAATGTGAGCAAGATAACGCTTTATATCAGTTTCATTTGATTCAGGCGGTTTGTATTTTATAAATGCATAGTAAGACATCAATACATAACCAACAAATGTAATAACATTAATTGCTATTAATCCTATCCAACCGAAATTTAAAGAATCATATAAAGGGTTGCCTTCTAAAAGCAAATTAGGGGTGGCAATATATGTGAAAAGCAGGTCGAGAATAATCGTCAGAAGGTATGCAGAACAAGTTATATAAAACATTTTCTTTTTTGCCTTCAAACTGTTCACCTCTTAATCTATATTGTGCCAAAAAATCATTAGAAATTGTAATCGGGTTTAACAATTTTACCTGTGTTTGCAGATTCAACAATTGCAAGGCAAGCCGCAACAGTTTTTGCACCTTCCTCAACGGGGGTAGGAACTTCTGTGCCGTTAACAATTGCATCGCCGAAAACTTCAAATTCTTTAACAAAGTTGTGGTTGTTAACTTCAAGCTCGATAATCTGAGGTTCTTCGGGAGCAACTCCATTTTCGTCTGCAACAAATAACTGCATTGTGGGAGAGGTGTTGTCACAGATGATTGTACCCTTTGTGCCGTATATAACTGTTCTCATTGTGTAGTCGCGTTTGCAACCTGTTGAAACATATACTTTACCTGCAACATCGTTGGGGAATTTCATAATAGCGATGGTTGAGTCATCATATGTAACTGTGGGTAAAAGCTTGTGTGTACCATAAGCAAAAACTTCTTCAGGGTCACCTGCAAGCCAACGAAGAAGGTCAACTGCGTGGCAACCGCCACCGATAACGCCGTGACGAGCATTATCTGCTCTCCAGTTTTGCTTGTTTGAAACGATATTCATATAGTCGTGAGCATATTCACTTTCAACAAAATAAAGCTCGCCAATAGTACCATTGTCAATAAGCTCTTTTGTTTTTGCAAAAGAGGGAGTGAAACGGCAAATCTGACCAACCATAAATATGCAATTTGATTTTCTTGCTGCTCTTACCATTTCTGTAATATCTTCTTTAGTAAGTGCAAGAGGTTTTTCGCATAAAACATGTTTGCCTGCTTCGAGCATTTCAAGAGCAACCTGTTTGTGAAGCTGGTCAGGAATGCCGATTGAAACAGCATTTATTTCGGGATTGTTTATAATATCGTGGTAATCAAGAGTACATTTTTCTTCGGGAATGTTATATTTATCTGCTGCGAATTTAAGTGATTTTTCATCGCAGTCACAAATAAGACCGATTTCTGCACCATAAGCCAAGGCACCTTCAAGGTGAGCTCTGCCGAATTCAAGACCAATTATGCCGGCAACAATTTTCTTTTCCATAAATATGTATCTCCTTTTGTGTTTGTTATTCTATATTTTACCATTTATATTAATAATTGCAATACCTATTTTCACACAGTAGCAGCTTTTTCATATGCTGATATAGGAGGTAGAGCAATATGACCACTCTTAATAAGATTTCAACAGGGGAGTTTGCTGTTGTTGTGGCAGTTGATACAGGACGCTCCTTAAAACAAAGATTATATGATATTGGTCTTGTACCGGGAACAAAAGTAAAGGTAGTTCATCAAAGTCCTTCAGGAAATCCGCGGGCATATCTGGTACGCGGTGCGGTTATCGCACTAAGAAACTGTGATGCAGAAAAAATTTCTGTGCGGGTTGATGGGTATGAATAAAAAGGAAATTACAATAGCTTTAGCAGGTAACCCCAATGTGGGAAAAAGCACAGTTTTCAATGCCTTAACAGGATTGAAACAGCATACGGGAAACTGGACGGGGAAAACAGTTGATTTAGCAAAAGGCAAGGCAGAGCGAAAAGGTATTGTGTATAATTTTATAGATATTCCGGGAACCTATTCATTAAAACCCCGTTCCAAAGAAGAAAAAGTGGCAGGAGATTATATTTGTTTTGGAGGTGCACAAAGGGTTGCGGTTATTTGTGATGCAACCGGTCTTGAACGAAATTTGTACTTAGCTTTGCAAATTCTTGAAACAGGGGTTGATACAATTGTTTGTATAAATCTTCTGGATGAAGCAAGGAAAAAGGGCGTAACGGTCAATACTGCTTTGCTGGAAAAAGAATTGGGAGTTTCTGTAGTTGGTATGACTGCCCGAAGCGGAGAAGGTGTAGAAGAATTATTAAATGAACTCTCTCAAAACACTAACAAAATCCCGTTGAAAATCAAATACAATAATGACATAGAAAGTGCAATTGAGTATATTGAGCCTGTTTTAAAAAAATATAAGATAAAAAAACTTAATCATAGATGGCTTTCATTACGGCTCCTAGAAGATGATTCGAGTGTCAAAAACTTTATTGAGAATAGTAATGAATTAAGCGATAATCAAAAAAATGAAATTTTTAAAGCTGTTCAAATGGGTATAGAATTTTTGAGAGAAAAAAATGAATTGGATGAGTTATCTGAAACTATTGCTTCAACCTTGTATGAAATTGCATCCCGAATAAGTGATGCGGTAACAATAAGACCTGACGAAAACTATAAACTTACAAAAGCTGAAAAAATATTTACTAAAACTATATCAGCATATTTTGTTATGTTTATAATGCTCAGCATAATTCTTTATATAACAGTAGCAGGCGCTAACTATCCGTCACAATGGTTGTCGGCTTTTTTTAGTTGGTGTGAGCTGCAACTTATAAACATTTCAGATTTTATAAATATGCCGGAGTTTATTAAAGGCATGCTGATAACAGGCGGATTTCGTGTTCTTGGGTGGGTGGTTTCGGTTATGTTACCGCCTATGGCAATATTTTTTCCTTGCTTTACTTTGTTGGAGGATTTGGGTGTTTTGCCACGTATTGCGTATGTTCTTGATAATAGCTTCAGAAAGGCAAACACCTGCGGAAAACAAGCTCTTACAACCTGTATGGGTTATGGTTGTAATTGCGTTGGCATTTCAGGTGCAAGGATTATTGATTCCAAGAGAGAAAGGTTAGTTGCAATTCTTACAAACAGTTTAACTATTTGTAACGGCAGGTTTCCTGCCATAATAAGCTTAATTTCAGTATTTTTAGTTTCGGGAAGCGGATTAGTTAGTGGTGTATATAGCGCAGTAACACTGGCTTTAATAATCGTTTTAAGCCTTGCTTTAACTCTTTTGATTTCAAATTTACTTTCCAAAACACTGCTAAAGGGAGAAAATTCTCATTATATTCTTGAAATACCACCATACAGAAAACCGCAAATATCAAAGGTTATTATTAATTCGGTTTTAAACAGAACGCTTCTTGTGTTGTTCAGAGCGGTAGCAGTAGCCTTTCCTGCAGGTGTTATAATATGGCTTTTAGCTAATATATTTGTGGGTGAAATAAATATATTGACTTATATTACCTCTTTTTTTGAACCACTTGGTAATTTTATGGGAATGGATGGTGAAACTCTTTCGGCATTTTTCTTAGGAATACCTGCCAATGAAATAGTTTTACCCATTGCCTTAATGTCTTACCTTGGAGCAGGGGAAATGGTTAGCATTGAAAGTACATCTGTTATTGGTGAAATATTAAAAAATAATGGTTGGACATCGCTGACCGCAATTTGCTACATTACATTTTCTGTGGTTCATTTTCCGTGCGCAACAGCGTTATTAACTATATATAAAGAAACCAAAAGTGTTAAATGGTCTTTTCTTGCATTTGTTTTACCAACAGTTTTAGGTATTGTTTTGTGTGGCTTAATAAATATTATAGTCAATATCTGATATTGTTGAAAATAATTTCATTTTTTTGCAAAAAACACTTGCTTTTTGACTTTCTTTGTGGTAGTATTCTACTGCTAATGTTCATATATCAAAGAGGTGAAATTAAATGAAAGAAGGACTTCATCCCAAATACGGCGCAACACAGGTAAAGTGTGCATGCGGCGCAGTTCTCGAAACAGCATCCACAAAAGACGGCATGCGTGTTGATATCTGCTCAAAATGTCACCCCTTCTTTACCGGCAAGCAGAAGCTCGTTGATACAGGCGGACGTGTTGAAAGATTCAATAGAAAATATAACCTCTCTAAGTAAGTTATATCTGCTTGATAAGTCGGTGAGTTATCACCGACTTTTTGCGTTTTTCAGAGTAAATATAAACCTAAGGTGATTTTATGAGTGATTCTTATAAAACTCTTGCAAGAGAAGCTTGTGATGAGTATATAGTTAAACATTCAAGGTTTATAGGGTACGCAAAACCTGTTAAAACCGAAAAAGAAGCCATTGATTATATTAACGAAATATCAAAGAAACATTGGGATGCAAAGCATAATGTTTATGCCTATTCTATAAGAGAAAGCGGTGTCAAGCGCTACTCTGATGATGGCGAGCCTCAGGGTACTGCAGGTATGCCGGTTCTTAATGTTATTTTGCAGGAAGAAATTACTGATTGTGTTGTAGTTGTAACCCGTTATTTCGGTGGTATTCTTTTAGGTGGTGGCGGTCTTGTCCGTGCCTACTCTCATTCTGCAAAAATCGGTATTGATGCTGCTGAAATTATAACTCTTTCCAAATGGACAGTTTGTGAAATTCAATGTGAATATACCTTTTACGGGAAATTAGAAACTTTCATCAGAGATTTTGGCGGAGTTATAGAAGATAGTGATTTTGGAGAAAATGTTACGCTGAAATTTCGTATAAAGAAAGGTTTCGAAGAAGGTTTTAATAAAAAACTGCAGGATTTAAGCAACGGTAAGGTGAGTTTCTCTCAAATCGGAGAGGTAATTGCAGGAGAATAAACCAATTAATTAATAAAAATAGAAAATTTTCAAAAAAATCCGTCAAAAAAAGAGGGATTTTTTTGTTTTTATAGTATTACTAATATATAGAGCAAAAATACTGCAAAAAGGCGGTGCTTTCTGTGAATGGTGAAATAAGAAAAAGAACCTTGGCAAGAGAACGAATTTCTTTTTCAAAATATGCCATGCTTTGCGATAATACAAAAGGGAGGCTTGTTCCTGAAGAAGAATGTCCAGTCAGAACTGCCTATCAGCGAGATAGGGACAGAATTATTCATTGCTCTGCTTTCAGAAGGTTGAAGGATAAAACTCAGGTTTTTTTAGCACCGGGAAATGTTCATTACAGAACCCGTTTGACTCACACCCTTGAAGTTTCGCAGATTGCAAGAACAATTGCCCGCTCTCTGGCTCTTAATGAGGATTTAACAGAAGCAATTGCTCTCGGTCACGATTTAGGGCATACTCCCTTTGGTCATGCAGGGGAGCGTGCACTTAATCAGGTTTATGAAAAAGGTTTTACCCATTTTGAACAGAGTCTTCGTGTTGTTGATTTGCTTGAAAGTAGCGGTAACGGTCTTAACCTTACATACGAGGTAAGAGATGGAATTCTTTGCCACACAAGAGGTAAAGAAGCCGATACCCTTGAAGGCAGAATTGTTAAATTAAGCGATAAAATAGCATATATAAATCACGATATAGATGATGCAATTCGTGGAAATATCATAAGTGAAGATGATATACCCTTAGAAATCCGCCTTGTTGTTGGCTTTTCAAAAACCCAAAGAATTAATACAATGGTTATGTCTGCTATCAATAATACAAGAGATGAATTGAAAATGGCGGATGATGTTCAGAATGCCTTTGACCAATTGCATTCCTTTATGTTCAAATATGTTTATACTAACCCTAAGTGTAAAAGTGAAGAGGGTAAGGCGGAAAGTATGATTAAAGAGCTTTTCCGTTACTTTTCAAACGCTCCTGATAAGATGCCTGAATTATATCAGGAAATCGCTGAAAAAGAAGGTGCTCAGCGCGCCGCTTGTGACTATATTTCGGGTATGTCCGACAGTTATTCATTAAAGGTTTATAACGATTTGTTTGTTCCGAAAACCTGGAATTTTTAATGCTTGATAAATTTGCGAACTTGCGCGTTTACTCACACTCGTAGTATCTTTATACAGCTTCGGTTCGCAAAACACCCTCTATCATCAAATTTCTATCAAAAATTGTTAATGTTTGGAAGCGAAGCTTCCCAATAATTTTGCATTCTGCATTCTGCATTTTGCATTTAAAAAGGTAGGTGATACACATGGCTCGTTTTTCAGATGATTTTATTCAGCAAATAAGAGATAACAATGATATTGAATCCGTTATCGGCAGTTATATTGAACTGAAAAGAAGAGGTAAAAATCTTGTTGGTCTTTGTCCTTTTCATAATGAAAAAACGCCATCTTTCACGGTGTATCCCGATACCGCTTCTTATTACTGCTTTGGTTGTGGCGCAGGTGGAGAGGTAATAAACTTTATAAGAAACATCGAAAATCTTGATTTTATTGAGTCGGTTAAGCTTCTTGCAGACAGAGCGGGTTTAAAAATCCCTGAAACCGATAACTATGATGACGCAATTGCGAAGTTACGCAGAAGAATTTATGAAGCAAACCGCGAAGCCGCAAGGTTTTATCACGAAACTCTTTTTACAGAAAAAGGTAAAAAGCAACTTGATTATCTTTTAGGCAGAGGTGTTTCCCCTAAAATGATAAAGCATTTCGGTTTGGGTGCTGCCCCTGATGATTGGCACGCCCTTGCAGAGCACCTTAAAAATAAAGGGTTTAATCGTGATGAGCTTGTTGCAGCTAACCTTTTGAGAAGCAGTGAAAAGAACGGTAAACGCTATTATTATGACGCTTTCAGAAACAAGGTTATGTATCCCGTTATTGATTTGAGAGGTAATGTGGTTGCTTTTGGCGGACGAGTTCTTGATGACAGTAAGCCGAAATATATCAATACTTCCGATACTCTTGTTTATAAAAAAAGCAATGAACTTTTTGCTTTGAATTTTGCTAAAAACGGAAATGACCGTAAATTAATTCTTTGCGAGGGCTATATGGATGTTATCGCTCTTCATCAGGCTGGGTATGAAAATGCCGTTGCAGGTTTAGGTACTGCATTAACACCCGAACAGGTTAGCCTGATTTCCAGGTATGCCGATGAGGTTGCTCTTTGTTACGACTCTGATGAGGCAGGGCAGAAAGCTGTGAGAGCAGCAATGGCACTGTTTTCCAAAACAGGTGTTAAAGTAAAAGTCATTCGCCTTGAAGGTGGCAAAGACCCTGATGAAATTATAAAAAAACACGGAAAAGAACGTTTTGGCAGACTTCTTGACAAAGCAGATAATGATACTGAGTATAAATTATCAAAACTCCGTGAAAAATATATTGTTGAAACAGACGATGGGAAATTGAACTTTCTTCGAGAAGCAGTTAAAATTCTTGCATTTTGTGATTCCATTGAAAGAGATGTTTATGCAATGCGCCTTTCGGACGAGCTTAATGTGAGTAAGGATGCAATTCTTCAACAAATTAACGAAGCGAGAAAGAAAGAAAATTATCGAAGAACAAAAGCAGAGCTTTCAACTGCACAAAAGAAAATGCAAAATTTGGATGTGGCGGCAGATCCTCAAAGGCTGAAAAATGTGAGAGCGGCAAAAGCTGAAGATACTATTCTTGTATCGCTTCTTAATAACGCTTCGTTCTATAAAAATTTTAAAGAAAGACTTTCAAAAGATGTTTTTATCACACCTGTTAATAAACATCTTTTAGAAATAATAATTAAACGTCTTGAAGAACAAGAGAGTGTGGATATTTCGCACCTTTCGCAGTATTTAACACTGGAAGAAGTAAGTGTGATTGCAAGATTGCTTGCAAATCAGGCGATGGTTTCAAATACGCTGAAAGAATGTGAAGATTGCCTTCTTGTTCTGGAAGAGGAAAAAAAGAAAAGAGAAGCTCCAACACCTGCTCAAATGAGTGATGACAGTTTCTTGCAGTTCTTTAATTCTCTGAAAAAAGATGAAAATTAAGTGGCAATAATTTTTACAAATGTGTGAAAAAGAAAGGTGATGTTAAAATGGAAGGTTGGGAGAAAAAACCGCAAATTAAAGCACTTATCGATAAAGGTAAGGTGAGCGGTAAACTTGCAACTCACGACATCGACAATGTAATCCTTGAAATCGAAGGATTTGATGTTGACGATATCGAAAAACTCTATGAGCTTATTGAAAGCAATAGCATTGAAATTATCGATGACATTGGTGACGAGATGCTTGATGCGCTTTCAATTGACATAGAGTCAACAAAAACACCTGACGAGGAAAGTCCTGCTGATGCGAAAGCCATGGCAATAGATGACCCCGTTAAAGTGTATCTTAAAGAAATCGGCCGAGTTCCGCTCCTTACATCTGAAGAAGAAATTGAGCTTGCTATCAGAATTTCTGAAAATGACCAGGAAGCAAAGCAACGCCTTTCCGAAGCAAACCTTCGTCTTGTTGTAAGTATTGCAAAAAGATATGTCGGAAGAGGTATGCAATTCCTTGATTTGATTCAGGAAGGTAACCTTGGTCTTATTAAAGCTGTTGATAAATTTGATTATACCAAAGGTTTTAAATTCTCAACTTATGCTACTTGGTGGATTCGTCAGGCAATTACACGTGCAATTGCAGACCAGGCCAGAACAATCCGTATTCCTGTTCATATGGTTGAAACAATTAACAAAGTTAAGAAAACTAATAGTCAGCTTCTCCACGAAAACGGCAGAGACCCTACTGCAGAAGAAATTGCAGAGAAACTCGATATGCCTGTTGAAAAAGTTCGTGAAATCTTGAGAGTTGCTCAAGAGCCTGTTTCTCTTGAAACACCCATCGGTGAAGAGGAGGATAGCCACCTTGGTGACTTTATTCCCGATGATGATGCTCAGGCACCTGTTGATGCTGCATCAATGGCACTTATGAGAGAACAGCTTGCAGAGGTTCTCAAAACACTTACGCCCAGAGAAGCTAGAGTGTTAAGTCTTCGTTACGGTCTTGAGGACGGTAACCCGAAAACTCTTGAAGAGGTTGGTAAAGAGTTTAATGTTACTCGTGAGCGTATCCGTCAGATTGAAGCAAAAGCTCTTCGCAAGCTTCGTCATCCCTCTCGCTCAAAAAAACTTCGTGATTTTTTGGATTGATTTTTTTAAAATTTTGTATTATAATGTTAATAATTACAAAATAAATAGGAGAAATAGTTATGAAAAATACAAAAAAACTCGTTTCTGTTTTACTTGTTGTTTCTTTATTCGTAACAGTTATGATGCCTTTAACAGCATCTGCTGCAACAGTTTCTTATGATATCACAAATCCTTATGAAACTGTTGATTGGGATACTTGGAACCAGTACCAGGCTATGCTTCACGCTCACACACTTTACAGTGATGGAACAATGGATGTAAAAGATGTTGTTGAAACATACTATTCACTTGGCTATGATATTCTTGCTATTACAGACCATGGTGTTGTTAATAAAGGCTGGAACAAGGTTCCGGAAGTTCTTGACCTTATCGGTTACAATCAGTACATTAACAATTTTAAGCCTATGAGTCAGGAGCGTTATGAAGAAATCACAATACATGGTACAGGTCGTGACGGCAGACCTATGCTTGATGTTCCTATGGGTATTGAGATGAATGCTCTTGTTATCAGAAAGAACCACGTTAACGGTTTCTTCTGTGGCTATGGTCAGGGTATTTTGGGTGAAGAAGAGAATTACGAAGATGTTATTGCAGGTACTGATGCTGCAGGTGGTATTACCTTTATTAACCATCCCGGTGACTTTATTGCTGCAAATAAAGAGAACGGAAGAGCTACTGATTACAACCAGCTTAAGGTTTTCATTGATCCTCTTATGAAATACGATAGCTGCGTAGGTATCGAGATCTTTAACCTCAGAGATACAACAGACCGTGCAGACCGTATTTTATGGGATTCAATTCTTCAATATACAATTCCTCAGGGTAAAATTGTATGGGGCTTCGCTAATGATGACTCTCACGCATTTGAAGATATCGACGTAACTCGTGATATTATGCTTATGCCCGAGCTTTCTAATGAAGCACTTCGTACAGCTATGGAAAACGGCACATTCTTTGCTTGTTCAAGATATGCTCGTTACGAAATGGGTGAGGATTTCGTAGGCGAAGGTGAGTATGCAAAAATTCATAGTCTCAATGTTGACGATGATGCAGATACAATTACAGTTGTTGCTTCAGATTATGATGTAATCGAATGGATTGCTGATGGCGAAATTATTGCAACAGGCGAAACTCTTGACCTCAGAGAATACAGCGATGAAATCGGTTGCTATGTTCGTTTCCAGGTTAAAAACAAGGGTGGCATCGTTTGCTCACAGCCCTTTGTTTGCGATGATGGTGATATGAGCGATGAAGCTGTTGAATATCCCGAGGAGCACGTTCCCAATAACATTATTGCAGCATTTTTCCAAGAGCTTCTTACAATGCTCAGAAAAACACTTATCGGCGAACTTATTTATGATGAATTTTTCCTTTAATTAATAAAGACAAACCCCTGATTCACGAAAATGTGAACAAGTCCAGTAAAAACGGACAATAGAAAAAAGAAGCCTCCTATGGTAGAATTAAACTATCATAGGAGGAGTTTTTATGCCCAGAAGCTACAGAAACATACAGCAATACGAAGAAGAAATATTGAGAATGCGTGAAGC
>JAZUSD010000013.1:0-33346 GCA_045606545.1 Acutalibacteraceae bacterium
TCAGACTACTTTTACCCTTGAGATATCCCATAAATTGTGATACACTTATGTGGGGTGGTATACTTACAAGCATATGTATGTGATCTACACATCCTTCTGCTTCTATTATTTCCACACCTTTTTGCACACATAATTTTCTTAATATCTCTCCAATATCTTTTTTGATTTCACCGTATATTGCTTTTCTTCTAAACTTCGGTGCAAATACTATATGATATTGGCATGTGTATTTTGAGTGTGCTGAACTTTTTATTTCACTATCTTTTTTCACTAATTTTTCCTCCTTGTACTTTGTAATGCGGCGGCCAAACCACATTCATTCTACTTGGAGGATTAATTATTTGCAACTACTTCGGCGGCTTTGAGCTCGCCGTTTTTGGCTTTGCTAAAGCCTTTTTCTCCCCCCGGTAGAACCGGGGTTTTTTTCCCACCCCTAAAGGAACAAAGAAACACCCAACAACTCGATTGAGTTGCCGAGCAATTTTTATTTTATTCCTAACTTCTTCAAAATCTCAGGGTCGCAGGTGTCGGCAAGAGAACCAATTTCGTCCCAAAGGGTGTCTGCCCGTTTTTTCCAGCTTTCAAAGCCTTTAAATTCGGCAGGGTAGTTGTCATAAAGCTTGCCAACCTCTCCGCTTTGTTTAAGTCCCTTGAGAAGATTTTTAACAGTTGAAATGCGGATTTTACCTTTTGCTATTCCTTTAATGATACCGCCTATAATTTCTGCAATATCTTTTACACCCAAATTAAGACCTTCATCCATACCGCCAAGAATTTTTTTGCTGAATAAAACATCATTTGCAAATAGATATTCCGCCTCATCAAAATCAATGGTAACAACACCCATGAGAAGAGGTCGCATAGAGTCAAAATCTTTACCCTGAGCGGTTATATAGCGTTTGTTAATAGACCACATATTTTCTTTTGTAAGTGGTTTTTCTTCTTTAAGAAGCTTTGAGATAACATCAACCGCAATTTCACCCTGAACAAGTGAAGAGGTACAACCCTCACCGCAGGTGGGCTTTGTAAGGCAAGCTGCATCGCCCATAACAATGAACCCATCATCAACAAAGGAATAAACGGAACGATGATAAGGTGTTCTGCCTTTTTCAACCTTTTGAACAGTATATTCAGGGTGCTTTGCATTCTTCATAAACTGAGTATTAAACACTTCTTCGGCGTATTCATAGGAATAGCTTCCGCCAATGCCTAAAATTGAATCATAGTCCTTTCCTGCAGGAGCAGACCAGGATTTATATTGCATATAAAATCCGTCAAGGTCACGAGGTTTAACTCTTTTGTCGTTGTATGTAACATAGTAAAGAACAACATAAAGAATATCTTTTGGTGTAAGCTTGAAGTTTTCAACAACTGATGAAGAGGGAAGCTTTGTTCTTGCAACTGATGGAATACCCGAACAGTCTGCAACAATTTTTGCAAATGCTTTTTTTTCGCCATCTTCTGTTATATATTTTGCACCGATTATTTTTTTGTTTTCATCGTAAATGAAATCATTAAAAGATGCACCGTAAACGATTTCTGCGCCTTGCTTTTTTGCAAGCTCTGCCATAAACATAATGTAATCATGCTTGTGAAGACCAATAACTGGAGAAACTCCACCGGGAATTTTATATTTTCCGTAAGGGGAGAACATTGATGAACTTTCAAAACGGAATTCTCTTATAGGGTTGGTTTCTTCGGGTATAATAAGGTCAAATTGCTTCATTTCGCCCTCGCCCATATGGAAAATATCGTATGAACGAGAAACATTTTCAGGTGTTTCTTTTTCAATAACTAGAACCTTGAAACCTTGTTTTGCCATTTTTTCGGCAAACCAACAGCCTGTTGTGGAAGCACCAACAATTAAAACATCATATTTTTCCATAATAAACACAACCTTTCATCAGTTTTTGACATTAGATTTCAATGTTTTTATTATGTAAGCCAAAAGTCCTATTCCAAATATAGGGAAAACAGAAGCAATTAACATACCGACTTTCAATCCGATTTCATCAGTTGCCATTGAGGTTGCCTGACTTAAATTAATTGCAAAACTACTTGCAGAAACCTTGTCAACAATAATACCCAGCATCTGCGGTGCAACAGAAGCGCCAAAATCACCTGATGCCGCCATAAGAGCGAATGCGGCAACTCCGGGATTTGCGACTTTTTCTTCCATTAAAATAAGTGTACCGGGCCAAAGCATAGCAGAGAAAATACCAACTAAAATACAAGCGAGGAATGATATAATAACATTACCTGAAATACCGATTGTTAAATAACAAACTGCCGCACCAATCATACTCACCAAAAGTGTTTTTGAAATGTTTGGTGTGAATTTCGCGTAAAGGCTTCTCGTGAGAGCAAGAAGCAGGGCAAAAACTGCAAGTCCAAAAATATCACCAAGTGCTTTTGGTAACTGCAAAGCGTTTTCCATAAAGCTTGAAATCCAGTTAGTCATTGTGTTTTCTGCGGCACTTCCGAGAAAAATACAAACAGCACAAAGAATAATCGCTTTTCCCCATTTAATACCGCATTTTTCGTTAGATGATACATCCATTTCGGGAAAAGGAGAGGTAAAGAATAAAAATGATGCAATCAAAGGAAGAATTGCTAAAAATAATGTTAAGTACATCCAATTTTCAGTACCGAAAATAAGGAAGAAAACAGATGCGATTATAACATTTGTAACAACACCCCAACCGTATAAGGAATGAAGCTTGCTCATATCTCTTTCGGGGTTATCTGAGGGCATTGCCGCAACCACAGGGCTTATGAGAACTTCTGCAAGACCTGCGGAAACAGAGAATATTATTGTGCCTAAGACTAAACCTAAATAGGCAAATTTGGGGAATATATTGGGCAGAATTGCATAACAAAGCATACCCGCACTTGTAATTATCGGCATTAGTCTTACAGTCAGCTTAATATTAAAAAACTTTGAAAGAAAGGTGAAAATTAAGTCAATTGTAAGCTGAGTGCAGAAATTGACTAAAACTAATGTTCCTAACAAAGTATAGGAAATGTTATACATATCGTGGAATGTGACAAACAGCATTGGTGGCAAAACAAATGCAGGTGATATTGCAAGATATGAAAAATAACAGGCAAATCGTGTTTTTTTGTAGTTTGGTGTTTCCATTATTTAACCTCAATTAACTCATATTCTCTTGAACCAAAGCCAAGTTCAGATGCTTTTTCAATGGTATGAATGCCGTTTCTGCTTTCAATTCTTTCAATCAAATGTGGTTTACCCGGGTCAGAACAAGCATAAACAAGGTCAATGCAAGCCTGGTCTATTGCTATAGGGTCAGTTGAAATAAGAACTCCGATATCAGCAATGCAAGGGTCCTCTGCCTTTGCACAGCAATCGCAGTCAACGCTCATATTTTTCATAACATTTATATAAACTATTTCACCGTTAAAATAATCAACAACAGAGCTTGCGGCTTCTGCCATGGATTCTAAAAATTGGTCGTGGTCAGAGGTCCAGAAATTATCAGGATTTCCTACACCGTGAATATATCCCTTGCCATAAGATGATGCAATACCAATTGATAATTGCTTAATTGCTCCACCATATCCACCCATAGGATGTCCTTTGAAATGAGAAAGAACAAGCATAGAATCATAGTTTACAATATTTTTGCCAACATAGTTTTTTGTGATGTTTTTACCGTTTTTTATGGGTAAAATAAGGTCGGGGCCTTCTGCGTCAAGAATATCAACAGTAAAATCCTTAGTCCAACCGTGCTCTTCCATTAATTTTTCGTGGCGTTCAGTTGTGTTTCTTGCACCCTCGTATGCGGTGTTGCATTCAACAACCGTTCCCCTTACATATTCAATAACAGGCTTCCAGAAATCAGGCTTTAAGAAATTCTGATTTCCTCTTTCTCCAGAATGGACTTTAACAGCAACATTACCTTTAAGCTCTTTGCCAAGCAATTTGTATAGTTCTAAAACCTTTTCTCCTGTAAATTCTTTTGAAAATAATACTTTAGATTTCATTTTATCACACCTTGTAATTAATTTTGTGTTGCGATTTTTTTATAAACTATATATAATAAATATAATATATTGTTATGAGGTGAATTTATGCAGGTAGTTCTTTTAACTGCACTCGGTGTCGGTGGTGCAACGGTTATCGGTGCACTTTTAGGCTTTGTGTTCAAAAAAACAAGTCATAAATTCAATGATGTAGTGCTTTCCTTTGCGGCAGGCGTTATGTTGGCAGCGGCTGTTTTTGGTCTTGTTTTAGAGTCCTTAGAATATGGTGGAAAGTATTCAATTGTTGTAACTGTAATCGGTGTTTTCTGCGGTGCAGTCTGCGTAAACTTAATTGATAAGCTTGTTCCTCATCTTCATAAGCTAACAGGCGTTGACCAAGAGAGTCATCCAAGCAAAACCGAACAGCTTAATAAGGTTTTACTTTTTGTTATTGCTATTGCAATTCATAATCTTCCCGAGGGAATAGCCGCAGGTGTTGGCTTCGGTACCGGTAATACAGGCGAAGCCTTAACAATTGCAGGTGGTATTGCTCTGCAGAATATTCCTGAAGGTATGGTGATTATTGCACCAATGTTGGCTTCAGGAATGAAAAAGGGAAGAACATTTATTATTGCCCTTATGACAGGTATTATTGAGGTTGTAGGAACTCTTTTAGGCTATTTTGCCGTTAGCATATCAACCACTGTGTTGCCCTTTGCCCTTGCTTTTGCAGGTGGCACAATGCTTTATGTAATCAGCGATGAAATGATTCCCGAAACCCATGCTCACGGTAACGAAAGAGGAGCAACCTATTCTCTTCTTCTCGGTTTCTGTGTAATGCTTGCCTTTGATTATTTTATGGCTTAGAGAGATAATTCTCTTTCAATGAGCTCAGTAATTCCCGGTGTTTCGTATTCTGCTAATTCTTTTATTAAAGGAACGGCGTTTTCCATAGCGTATGAGCGGAATTCTTTTATCATATCTTTATCGTTGATGTTATCACCGACTGTTATAACATCTGAGTATTCCGCACCTAAAAGCTCAATAAGCTTATAAATACCTTTTGCCTTGTCCATATTAACTGAAACAATGTCAATGCAGGTTCCGTTTTGCAGCGGGTTGAGAACATCACCGAATTTTTCTTTTATAGCTTTGGTTACTCTTTCCGCTTCTTCAAAGCTCGGTAAAGCGGTGTTTATCTGATAAACGTAAGGAAATTCGGGGAGATTTTCAAATGTGAAGCATTCAGACTCGTCGTAGTCTTCAAAGTCATTATCTTCGAAAACGCGACAGGGAAAGCTAGTCTGAACATAACCCCATTTGCACCCCTGATTGAAAAGGAATTCAAGAAAAGGCTTTGCAACTGACATATCAATTTTATCTTCGCAGACTATTTCACCATCGTTTTTCATAATAACCGCGCCATTATCGGCAATAAGATAGTCACATTCAAAACTGTTTTGATTATATATTCTTATAAGGTCGGGAGCGCCTCTGCCACTGATAACAGAAAAGATGTTTCCTTCTTTTCTCCATCTGGATATTGCATTTTTCTTTTTCTCGTCAATTCCGCCGTGGTTAAGTGTTCCGTCATAGTCACTTGCAATTATCTTCAAAATATCACCCACAAATTTAGTTGATTTGATTTTAACATAAAGGTAATTTTTATTCAATAATTTAATGAGATTGGTGAAAAAATATGGAAATTAAAGTATTTAATTCATTACCAAAAGATGCGCTGGATTTGAGAATAACTGTTTTTGTCAATGAGCAAGGGTTTATTGATGAGGTTGACGAGTTTGATAGTGTTGCAACTCACCTTGTTATGTATGATAATGAAAAGCCAATAGCAACCTGCAGATTTTTCCTTAAGGAAGATAATGAAACATATATGTTCGGCAGACTTTGTGTTTTAAAGGAATACAGAGGAAAAGCTCTCGGCAGAGAAATGCTTAAAAAGGTAGAAGAAATTGTAAAAGAAAAAGGCGGAAAAGCAATTATTCTTCATTCTCAATACCATGCAAAGGATTTTTATATCAGATGCGGTTTCATCCAGCAAGGCGAAATAGATTACGAACAAAATAAGCCTCACGCCTGGATGAGGAAGGAAGTATAAATATAGTCAGCAGAAAGGAGTTCCTATGTCTTTATCAGAACCTAAAAAAAGAATAGATTGGATTGATATGGCAAAGGGCTACGGTATGTTAGCCGTAATTATTGCTCATCTTTGCACGGGACCGTTGAACTTATGGATTTATACATTTCATATGCCTTTGTTTTTCTTTTTGTCCGGGTATGTTTTCACTAATAAAGATAGCTTTCCTGACTTTATAAAAAAGAAAGCAAAAGGTCTTCTTGTTCCGTATTTTTCTCTCGGAATACCGTTAGTTATCTTTACTGTTCTTTATAAATTTTACATAAAAACTTATACTGTTGAACAAACTGTTGAATTAGTTAAATCATTTATAATCCAAAAGAGGCAATGGACTCTTTGGTATATTGCTTGTCTGTTTTTCCTGAACATAATTTTTTATGTTATCACCAGATTTATAAAACGCAAGAGTATTATTGGTTTAATTGTAGTTTTATTTGCCTCGTTGGGTATTTGTTATTATAAATCCGGTGGGGAAGCACTACCCTGGAATATTGATGTTTGCCTTACTGCAATACCATTCTTTTTTGTTGGATATGTTATAAAGCTTAATTTCGATAAAATTAAAATAATATTCAGCAAAAAATATAATGCGGTTTTATTGTTTATACTGTTCGGTATATTAAATGTGGTCTTTGGTTATTTGAACATTAAAACAACCGGCAAGGGTCTTGAAATGTTCCATAATGAATATGCTAACCCTGTGTTTACATATATTTCAGCCTTTGGGGGCGTTTTTGCAGTTGCTATTTTTTCAAGCTTTTTTACAATTAAACCAATCAGATTTATTGGTGAAAATAGTCTTGTTTATTATGCATGGCACCAGACTATAATGATACCGGTTACCAAAATAGGCTTTGGTTTATTGGGCTTTGAACATCCCACAGATATATCACAACCATATTATTGGTGTTATAAAACAGTTCAGCTTGCGGTGATTATAATTGTTTTAACAATACCAACCTTAATAATCGAGAAAACTAACCTGAGAGTTCTTTTGGGTAAAAGAAAATAGCATAAAAAGAACTGACTGTACGAAAAATACAGTCAGTTGTTTTTATAAATTATGAAACCATTTTTTTATATAATAGTATTTCCAGGCACAATCCTCTTTAATGAATTTCTCATCAAAAGTTGGCGAATATCGTTCAGGAGTAAGATATATAAAAGCTATTTCGTAGGTTTCATCATTTGTACCGATTAATGCCCAATAATTATGATATTTAAAGTCAAAAGAGTCATCGTCTTCATTCTCAGGTACCAAAATTGTTTTAAAATGGAAGTCATAGACAGTAAAATTGCATTGGCGCGTTATGTCAATATCTTTTTCCCAATCATAGTCAGGGTATGTTTCCATAAATTCAAAGTCTTTGTTGAATTTGTCTTTTAGTTTCGCGTATTCATCGGGTGAGTATCGAAAAATCCAAGTGTAGTATGTTGGGTCGCTTAAGGAAGCATATAAGTTAACAACAAAACCATTTGCTTCAATGGGTGCTCCTATATCACTTGGATGTGGTAATAGTATATCCGTTTTTTCGTTTGTTTCTTCATCAATCATAAAACTCTGATAACTGGATATGCAATTATCTTTTTCAAACGATGTGTGTAATGTAGTATGAAAAATAAAGAAAGCGGGAAAAACCAGTGTAAAGTACGGCACAACAAGAATAAATGCAACAATATTTTTAAAGATATGATGAGGTTTTGTTGCTTTTCTTAAAAAATACATAATCCCCCACATAAGTATCGGTATCATTGCAAGGTATATAAACTCATGTGTTCTGTATAAAGCGGAGGAGGATATATATAGAAGCAATACTAAACCAACAGTAATCGGAATAGTAAAAACAAACAAATCTGCAAGAGTAAATGGTCTATGTACTCCACCCAATTCATTTTTTATCTGTTCTTTTGTTTCCTTATCATCACCAAAATCTCTTAAGGCTTTTTCAAGGCTTTCTTCTTCGGAGTAACCAATATCTTTATAATAATCAATTTTGTCATAAATATGGTTTTCAAGTTCATATTGAAGCTTGTACCGAGTTTCTTTTGTAATGCGTTTCGGTATGTAATCCGCAATAAATTCTTGAATTCGTTTTTCCATAAAACCACCTCAAATCAAGCAGTAACAGGGGAAGTTTGTGGTTTTATAACCTTTTTAACAGCGGTTGAGTAGGACTCCCATTCTTCCTTAGATTTAACAAGAAGCTTTCTGCCTTTGTCGGTAATTCTGTAGTATTTTCTTTGCCTTCCTTGTTCACTTTGTCGCCAGAAGGACACAAGATATTCTTGTTCCTCAAAAGCGTGCAGAATAGGGTAGAGGGTGCCCTCTTTAAAAGAGAAAACATCCTCGCTTCTTTTTTCAATTTCCTTAATTATCTGATATCCATACATTTCTTCGTTTTCTAAAACTGATAAAACAAGCAACGCACTGCTACCTTTTGTTAGTTCTTTTTTTATATTCATAACTTCTTCTCCTATACCTAGAATTACAATACATAGAGTTTCTATGTATAAAATAGCATAATTATAACTTATTGTCAATAAATAAGTGGTTATTTACTTGACTGTTTTTGCAAATGTAATATAATTGTAATAGTAAAAATCTATTGAAGATTGGACGGAAAAAATATGGACAAATATGCACGCTTCAGATACCAGCCCTGCTTACCTTTAGGTGAAGACGGAAGATGTGTTACAGCTTCTAAAAAGCACATTGACCTCTCTCGCAGAGCTGCAACAGAAGGTATGGTTCTTCTTAAAAACGAAAACAACGCTTTGCCTCTTAAAAAAGGCGAAAAAATCGCTCTTTTCGGCAAAGCAACAATTGAATATATAAAAGGTGGTGGCGGTAGCGGTGACGTTAACTGCCCTTATATCAGAAATATTTATGAAGGCTTCCAGCAGAAAGAAAAGGAAGATAAGGTTTCTGTTTATATGCCTCTTGTTGATTTCTATAAAGAATATGTAAAAAAAGAAAGTGTTAATGTTCTCACAGAAGAGCAGATTAATGCTCGTTGGGATATTGTTAATAATATGGAATTCTGCACTGAGCGTGACGATATGACCTATGATACCTTTGCGGCTATGCATGTAGTGGAAGCAGAGGTTCCCGAAAGTCTTATTGAAGATTCTGCAAAATGGGCAGATACTGCAATTTTTACTATCAGCCGTTTCTCAGCAGAGGGTGTTGACAGACGTCCTCAGGGTAATGATTATTACCTTTCTGATTTAGAAAAAGACCTTTTAGATAAATTAACAATGCTTTTCAAAAAGGTTGTTGTTATAATCAACTCAGGTGCAACAATTGATTGCGAATACTTTGCAGAAAATGAAAAAGTTCAGGGCATTCTCTTCGGTTGGCAAGGCGGTATGGAAGGCGGTCTTGCTATCGCAGACCTTCTTTGCGGTGATGTTAACCCAAGCGGTAAAATGGTTGATACAATTGCAAAATCTTACGATTGCTACCCCTGTAAAGAGGATTTCTGGGAATGCTTCGACCATGTTGATTATTCCGATGATATTTATGTTGGTTACCGCTATTTTGAAACAATTCCCGGTGCAAAGGAAAATGTCCGTTATCCTTTTGGTTTCGGTCTTTCATATACAGAGTTTGAATTGAGCAGTAAGGTTTGTTGCGAAAGCGACGGCAATATTGTTGCAATTGTTAATGTTAAAAACATCGGTGAAGTTTCAGGTAAAGAGGTTGTTCAGCTTTATTACAGTGCACCTCAGGGTCTTTTGGGTAAGCCCTCAAGAGAGCTTTGCGCATTCAAGAAAACAAAACTCCTTGCTCCCAATGAAACTGAAACTATTGTTATGAGCTTCAATATCAACGATATGGCAAGCTTTGATGATTTGGGTAAGGTGCAGAAATCTGCATACATTCTTGAAGAGGGTACATATAATTTCTATCTCGGCACATCAGTAAGAGATGCTGAAAAGCTTGATTATGAATATATAGTTGAAGAAAACACGGTGGTTCAGCAACTTTCTGATTGGTGCAAACCCTTTAAGCTCGCAAAGAGAATGTTAGCAGACGGCACTTATGAAGAGCTTCCACAAGGTGAAGAAACATATCTTTACGGTATCAATGAGCCAACAGATGCAAAAGCACTCGAAACGGTTGTTCCCTTTGATAAAGTAGGGGAAGAAATTACCTTGGATGAATTTGTTAAGCAGTTCACAGATGCGGAGCTTATGGATTTTGTTGGCGGTCACGGACCAACAGGTGTTTGCAACACAGGTTGCTTCGGTGGTTTAGAAAGACTTTCCGTTCCTGCAGTACCTACTGCAGACGGTCCCGCAGGTTTAAGACTTAATACTGAAACAGGTATTCCCACAACTGCCTGGCCCTGCGCAACTCTTCTTGCTTGTTCATGGAATCCTGAGTTAGCATTCGAGGTAGGTGTTGGCGGTGGTGCAGAAATCCGCGAAAACAACCTTGGTGTATGGCTTTCACCTGCGCTTAATATTCATCGCGACCCAATGTGCGGAAGAAACTTTGAATATTATTCCGAAGACCCATTAATTGCAGGTAAGTTTGCATCCGCAGTAACAAGAGGTGTTCAGTCACAGAAGGTTGCAGTTTCAGTTAAGCATTTTGCTTGTAATAACAAGGAAGCTAATCGTTTTGCAAGTGATTCAAGACTTTCCGAAAGAGCTCTTCGTGAAATCTATCTTAAAGGCTTTGAAATTGCCGTTAAAGAGGGCGACCCATGGACAATTATGAGCTCTTATAACCTTATTAACGGACAGCATACATCTGAAAGCTATGAGCTTCTCACAGGCATTCTCCGTGATGAATGGGGCTTCAAGGGTATGGTTGTTACTGACTGGGGTGTTAAGAACGACCCTGTTAAAGAGGTTAAAGCAGGTAACGATATGAAAATGCACTGCGGTTATCCCGAAGACCTTAAGGTTGCTTTTGATAATGGCGATTTAACAAGGGCTGACCTCGAACTTTGCGTTAAGAGAATACTCGAAATGTTTATGAAATTAGTTTAAGTAGAATAAAAAATCAGGATTGTAAGCGTAAAAACTTACAATCCTTGTTTTTTTAGCTTGTTTTATTGCACTAATAACTTTTTGTTGTGGTCATATATCTTTTCGTTATCATCAGTAAAATTGATAGGTCCTGAACTGTCGAAAGCGTAATCATAAAGGCTGATTAAATGATAATAACCATAGCCGTCCTGTAAAACTGCATAAGCTTTGACATTATCATTAGAGTTAACATTATAATTAAAAGCCATATGCTCGTTATAACAACCATATTCATCAACAGCATAAGTAACATCTTTTGTTTCAAGATGCTGGTCATTTATTTCCGTTAAAATATACAACTTTTTGAAATCAGGCTTTTCATCCGCTGTTACATAGTAAATCGAGAAATTTGCCTGAATCTGAAATTCATAATAATTGTTGCCGTTATCAATAACTTTTTTGAGTGTTGTATCGAAATTTGAACCATCTGCTACCAAATCACCAAAAAAGCGTTGGTATAAATAATTTGTATGAATTTCCGGAAGAAATTCGTTTTCGCTTTTATCACCGTTTTTGATAGTCAAAATAGGGATTAGCTCCTCGTCTTCGTCCGTTCTGAAAGCGTAAGCATCATATTCGCCGATGAATTTATCACCGTTTTTCTTTAATTCAATTGCATCTTTTCCGATTTTAATGAAAAGGGTAGTATCTTCTGTAACAGTTTTAGGAATTGCGGTGAAGGTCATTTTTACTGTGTGATTTTTGGGATTAAGTTCACCATATTGCCAGTCGATATATGAAAGCAAGCTTGCTTCTTTTTTCATTTGCTCATCAACATTGTTATATATGGAATCAATCTGACTGCGGAAGTTTTCCATTTCATAAGCGTGGTTTTGCTCCATGGTGGAAATATATTCTGATAAATCAGATATTCTAAATAAAGAACCACCAAGTAAAAAACCTAATACAATAATACAAATGAAAGCTATTTTCCATTTCTTTGTTACTTTTTGGTTTAATAGAATCGCATCAATAATATTTTTATCTGCAGCTTCAACCTTGTTTTCGGGTTTTGCAATTTCACCGCTTAAAATGTCGCTTATGCTTATCTCAAATATCTCGCTGATTTTTTCAAGTGTTTCGGTGTCAGGGTAACTTTTGCCCGTTTCCCAGCGTGATACTGCTTTATCGGTCACGCCCACCATATCTGCAAATTGCTTTTGAGTAAGTGAACGGAGCTTTCTCTGTTCTGCAATAAACGAACCAACCTTTAATTTGTTCATAGTATCACACCTCTTTTCACTTGAATTATACTGCTTTTCGCGTGCAAAGTCACCCTATTTAAAATAGAATTTGCGAGAATCAATGCATTTTCGATAATTATTCTATCATATCTCAATGTCATCAGCAATAACATTATTAACAGCTTGGGCATATACTGTTAGCGGAGGTGATATTATGGGTTTTTTCAATTGCAAAACGGGTTGCAATGCTTTAGGTCTTATTGTAAGTCTTATTGCCGGTATTGTTGCGCTTGTTCTCAATATTACAGGCACTATTACCGTTTTGCCTCTTTTTTTATGGATCGGCTTCGGTGTTGCAATAGGTTTATTGATTGTTACACTTCTGATTGTGGCTTCAACAGATGAAGAAAGAAGAGAACGGAACTGTATTTGTAAAGCTTTATCAACCCTGCAGCTTGGTGCGCTTGGAGCAATTTTAACTGCTCTCGTTCTTCTTGCTGTTGATTTTGGGGGAATAAGCATAATCGGTGCCATTCTTTATGGTGCTTTCTTTTTCTTCTTTGTTTTATTAATTACTTCCGTAATCTGCCTTGCAAGATGCTATGCTTCTTGTGGGGATTAAAAAATCCGTTTGCCGTAGGCAACTTCGTTACGAAGTACTTCGTTGAAAATCACTTCATTTATATCTTATGAAGTTCAAGAAATCTTGAAATGAAGTATTCGCCTAAATGCTCAAAATGAAGTTATGTCCTGCGGACAGAAATGAAAAATCCAAGTCTATAGACTTGGATTTTTTGGCAGGGGCAGAAGGACTCGAACCCTCAAGGACGGTTTTGGAGACCGGAATGTTACCATTACATTATGCCCCTATATTAACTTAAATAAGTGGTGGACCAACAGGGACTCGAACCCCGGACCAACCGGTTATGAGCCGGTTGCTCTAACCAACTGAGCTATTGGTCCCCATTTGCAACAGATAGAATTATATTAAATTAACATCATTTTGTCAAGAGTTTTTTAGGTAAAAGTTAAAATTTCTATTAATTTTTATTTCATATTGCTTAATGTGTATTTAGTAAAACAAAATTGAGGTTTGTTAAACCTCTTTTCGAAAAGAGGGGGACCGTCTTGAATATATAAACCAATTGAATTATACATTTAGCGAGCCTGTTATAAAAGTTTTGAATAGAGTATAGCGGAACGGTGGAGAATTCTCTACGCGAGTCCTCGAGCGTAGTTGAATCGTAAGATTCAATTGTAATATACTCGCAGGGGACAGGTTGCCTGTACCGCTGAATAAACTTATCAAGAACAATAGGTTTACTACAGTTTCACCTTGCGGTGAAATGACGCTAGACACTCGCGTCAAGAACTCTCCACCACCCGACCAACTATATTTTGTCTTTTATTCACTCCACGCTTTAAACTTTATCTAAAAAACAACAAATCAAAAGGTGGTCCCCCTCTCTTCGAAGAGAGGTTAAACCACCAATAAACTTTTTTGCATATTTATTAAATATTAGTACTAAGCTTTTTTAATCTTTACCGCCTTATGAAACCTCGGCTTTTTCTCACCAGCATTAACCATTTCACGTGAAAGCAAAGTTCTCATTTGATGCAAAACCTTTGCATAGTTCTCGTCATCAACAAGGTTATTCTTCTCGTAAGGGTCATTTTTTAGGTCATAAAGGAAATCGTCAAAATAATGAACCGCCTTTGATTTATACCAGCCTGAGCCGATTGCTTTTGCAGAATATTTCCAATTTTTTGTTCTGACACATCGTCCGATATGGGATTCACTTATCTGCACAAAAACACAATCTCTTTCGGGAGCATTAGTATCGTTGACAGGTAAAACATTACCCGAATAGCTTTCGGGAACGCTTATTCCTGCTAGCTTTAAAATTGTGGGTGGTAAGTCAATAAGGCTGACTAAACAATCCTTGTTATCAGTTTTCTTAATAGCACCACCGCCAAAAACAAGTGGAGTGTGAATGCTCGCTTCGTGGCAAGAGCGTTTATATTCAAAGTTTCGGGTTTTGAAATGGCAACCGTGGTCGCTTGTGTAAATAATAATGGTGTTTTCGTAAATACCTTTTTCTTTTAATGCTTCAACCAATTTACCGACATTTTCATCAAGTCTGTTTATTGCGGCAATATAATCGGGGTATTCCTCATTATAATCGCCCTTAAGGAATGTCAAATCCTCGGGGATAGGGTAGTCCTTGTATTTTTCAATTGCTTCAACCGGACCCTCAAAATGACCTCGGTCGTTCTGGTGATGGGGTTCAAGCTGAGAAATGAACATAAAAAACGGCTTTTCACCATTATGGTTGTTAA
Source organism: Acutalibacteraceae bacterium (assembly GCA_045606545.1). Taxonomy (GTDB): domain Bacteria; phylum Bacillota; class Clostridia; order Oscillospirales; family Acutalibacteraceae; genus DTU089. The sequence continues at coordinate 14,710 of JAZUSD010000013.1, forward strand.
CATATTCAATGGCAAAATCATTTATGCAGTCTGCTCTGTAGCCTGTGAAATCAATTTTGTTGCCTTCTTCATCAAAAACATAACCATCATAGCCGTGAGAGGTGAATTCAAGAACATCTGCCGCTCTCCAATATTTATAACCGCCTTGTTTTTCTTTTGGCACGGCGGTTTTTTCGCAATGAAAACCGATGCCCTTTGCTCTGTCAGATGCAAGGTGCCATTTGCCGATATATGCGGTATCATAGCCGTTTTCATTGAAATAATCTGCCATTGTTTTTGTGTTTTCGGACAGGGGAATACCGTTCCAGAAGCAACCATTCTCCGTTGCATATTGCCCTGTCTGCAAGCAAGCACGGGCAGGTCCGCAAACAGGCTGGCAGGTGAAAGAATTTTCAAAAAGAGTTCCTTCTTCACCCAATTCCCAGACATTCGGCATAAGCTCACTGTTCAACGTGTCCCAACGCTGTTGGTCTGAAAAATAAAATATAATATTCGGCTTCATAAAATCACCATTGATAAAAAATGATATAAAAATTACTGCTTTCACTATACAATGAAAGCAGTAAAAAGGCAAGAGTTTTACATTGTTTGAAACACGCAATAATACTTGTTTGTTTCAGTGTCATATAAAAATATGATCCAACCGATTGTATCGTGATAAATTTCATTGTCGGAATCTGTGATGATTTTATTGTTTTGTTCATCATATATACAAATGTAGCATTTATGATATCTGTATAGATAACCCCAAACTTCAGAATTATCAACACTATCAAGCTTGTCTATATGTTTAGATGTCAACTCACTCCATTTTCCGTTTTCAGCCTCTTGAACAATGATTTCTTCCTCTCTGTTGCTCAATCTGAATACATAATAGTCATATATATCAATCCAATACCAATGATGAAATTTGTAAGCAGGTTTTGATGGCGTGTAAACAATATTAAGATCTGATATGTATGGATTAAGAGTACCAAAATAGCATCTGAATGCAGTTGCTTCAATTAATATCAAAATAACAATAATTATTATGAGCTTTTTATTTGCCGGTCTTATTTTGAGTTTTTTCATATTATTCACCATTTTTACTTTTTTGTATTCTTGAGAGCAGAACACCCAGCAAAGTACCCAATATTCCATAGCTACACCACACCATACCAAGTAAGCCTGTGAATTCATTACTGCTGATCAGCGTAGTTTCAATTGGTGGAACTGCAAGAAAAAGCAGAAAATAAAAGAAAAAGCAAAGTAACGCAATGAACAAGGGAATTAACCGAATAACCTTGTTTTTTATTTTTTTATATAAAACTAATTGGAGTATTAAAAACACAATACCTATTGCAATTCCTTTTAAATGAAAATCCATAAAGATAACTTCCTATTACCAATCTTCATCCTCATCGTATTCATCATAATCTTCTTCATCAAAGTCTTCGTAATATTTGTTTTCGAAATCATCAAATTTAAATTCAGGATTATTTTTAACGAATCTGTCAACTGCAATTTTACCTTGTTTCCATGCGTAGTTTTTCGCGAAAATACTTGTTTTAACAAGGTTTTCTTCTGTGCAGTCTGAAGCGGAGTAAATGCCTGATGAGTAAATATCGTAAGCATTGTTATCAATTTGAGATATTATTTCGAAATTTTTATCTGTATATTCGTTAAGGTCTATGTCCTCCGAAAGCTTTACAAGAACAGGAAGACCGCTTACGCCTAAAGAACCGATTTGCTCAACGTCAATGTTGATTTTACCTGATTTATAAGCATTATAGTTATAGTTTGCAATAACTGTGTTTATATCAATAACTGAAACGCTGATCATTGTAATTGTGCAAACGAGAATAATTGCTTTTATGTATTTTAACTTTGTGAAAATAAGTCTTAAAAGAATGATTATGAAAATAACCGCAAGCATAAGCATAAAGACGCTTGTTAAAACTCTTAACCTTGTAAGACCATAAAGTGAAATATATTTCATCATTTTAACAAATGCAGTTGAAATATAAAAAACTGTGAAAAGACAGAGGAAAACAAGAAGAGATTTTGTTGAATCGGGAATTTTCTTGCTTTCGGTTTTCTTAACAAGGGTTGAGCATAAGAAAAGAATAACAAAGTTTATGAAAGCAATAACGCCCATCTGGAAGAAACCGCTTCTGGCAAATTCTGCCGCACTGTAGTTATCAGGAAGAAGAAAAGCAAACGCTTTTGTTATATAAGCTAACTGAGAAACAAGATAAGCTAAATAAACAACTGCTGTTGCACTTAAGATTGTGTTGAGAATTATCTTTGAAACCTTGTCCGGTATTGCCGGAGCAACAATTTCCGTTAAATCCTTTTTCTTCATTGAAAAAAGGAAAGCGAAAATAAAAGGTGTGATTATAACTGTTAAAATTATTGCTCCGATTAAAATGAAAGCATCTTCAAATAGATTTGAAATCAGGTTTCCGAATGCAAGGTCTGAGGTTGTCAGCAGGGGAAGGATAATACAAAGAATGGGGAAAGAAATTCCGAGACCTATTAAAAGATACAAAACATTTTTAGATTTTCCGCCCTTTGCGGATTCCTTTACACTTCTGAATGGTAACATAAAATTATCAAAAACAGAATAAACCGATTTTTGAACTGTGTTTAAAACATAACTGTATGTACCGCTTTCAGCATTGCTGTTTCCGGAAATTGTTATAAATAATGTGGCGCAGATGAAAATGAGATAAAGAAAGGTCAAAAACTTAATTAATCCGTCATCTATCACAGAATAGCTGCAACAAAGCACCAAGGCACCTATTGTAAGAAATGAGCAAAAAGCTTTATCTTTGCATTCCTTTGAAGAAAGATAAATAAGCCCTGTTGCAATAAGCGCAAAGCCACCAATTGTAAAACCAAAATTAAAGCCATTAAAAATACCAAGTCTTACAGTTACAAAAATTGAAATTACAGTAAGTATAAAACCGATAAAATCCGTTTTTAGTACGGGATAAGTTTTCTTATTCATAATTAATCCTCCTGTTATCATTGTTAATTACTGATGAGCTTTATCTTCTCTGAAACTTGTTTCATAATTTTCGATGGGGTTTTGATTAACAATATATCCGCCCTCTTCTGTTTTTTTTATATGAAATTCTTCGACTAAAGGATAACCCTCATATTTCAACCATAAACAATGATTGTCGGTAGAATATTTTTTGATGTAATCAACAATTTCTTTATCTAATTCAAGTTTACCATCGCTTTTTGCACATTCGACAATTTTATCAACTGTTTTTTTATCATTTATGATTTCATAAGCGTCTGAATGAGACATCCATACTTCATTGACTTTATTACTTTCTATTGTAGGATAAACAAAATCCTCTTTTATAAACAAATCATCAGAAGTTCTTCCCCAGACATCACATCGCATAAAATTCTTATCTTTATCGTGATGTTCAGAGTAAAAAATAGCTGTATCCCACATAAACAAAAAATCAGAGATATCATTACAGGGAACAAAAAAGCTTTTTAACTCGAACCAGTTACCGTTGTATATATAATAGTACGGTTCAGGTACATCGGAGCCTAATGGAACATAAATTTCATCTTTTAATCTTACACTTACAATATCATCATTTTTATCATATATATATTCAGCAGTTGGGTTAGCCTGATATAAATTTATAAAAAGAATGTGCGATAAAAATAGTATAAACAAAATCACACAAAATAGTTTCTTCTTGCTCATATTCACTCCTCGTCGTCACCCTCGATATATTCCAATATATCTCCCGGTTGACAGTCAAGCTCGCGACAAATGGCAGAAAGGGTAGAGAAGCGCACCGCTTTTGCCTTGCCTGTTTTTAATATGGAAAGGTTGGCTTGGGTTAAGCCGATTTTGCTTGCAAGCTCTCCTGAGCTCATTTTTCTCTTTGCAAGCATAACATCAAGATTTACAATTATTGCCATTATTTACACCGTCAAATCGTTTTCATTTTTTATATTTGTTCCGTATTCAAATGCACTTTTTATAATTCTGAGAATTAACCACATAAAGCCTGCCGCCGCAGGAATTGGTAAACCTGCAAGGAAGAAAAAACATAAAGGTATTGAAAGGGGAACAACTGATAAACAAGCGTATGAAAGGATTTTAAGATATTTAACTGTTTTTTCTGTGAATATCTCGCCACGTTCAAGATTTTTAAGAAATTTGAATGTATAAATCAACGTAACTGCCGCAGATGGTGAACAAGCATAGAAAACCGCAGTTAAAACATTTGCTACACCTTCTCTGTTTTCAGTTAAATCGCAGTACCAATTGAATATAATCGGACCGGTTAATAAAAAGAATGCAAAAAATGCGGATAAAAGTATTACTATTATTTTTGTTGTTTTCAAGGATTTCTGGAATTGTTTCAATTAAAATCATCTCCTTGGTGGGAATATAACATACAATTTATCGAAAAACAATAAAAAATTATCGTTTGTAATAAAATTGTAACTCTTTTGTCAAAATTGACTTTCCTCAAAATTGACACACAAATTACACATAGCTATAATAAAATCACAACTGAGGTGAGGAAAATGTATAAAATTCTTATTGCTGATGATGAAATAAAAATAAGAGAAACAATTTTTGATTATATGACTGCAAAAGGTCTTTCTGTTTCTCTTGCGAAAGATGGCGAAGAAGCCGTATATAAAGCAGAAGCAGAGGAGTTTGATTTAATAATACTTGATGTTATGATGCCGAAAAAGGATGGACTTGAAGCCTGCAGAGAAATAAGAAAAAATTCAAAAACACCAATTTTATTTCTTTCAGCTTTAGGCGAGGAAGCTGACTTTTTAAAAGGCTTTTCCTGCGGTGGAGATGACTACATAGTTAAGCCTTTTCCTCTTTCGGTTTTATATCAGAAATGCCTTGCAATGATTTCTCTTTCAAAAGGAACAGATAAAAATCATTTAATAAAAGTATCGGGTATAACATTGGATGTTTTAAAGCATAAAGTCCTTGATGGCGAAAAAGAAATCGTTCTTTCGGGAAAGGATTTTGAGCTTTTAAGATATTTAATGGAAAACAAAAATATCGTTATAAGCCGTGAAAAGATTTTATCAAAAATCTGGGGCTGGAATTATGATGGCGATATAAGAGTTGTTGATACCCGAATTAAGAGAATAAGAAAAGCATTGGGTGATAAATCAGATGTAATTAAAACCGTTGTAAATGTGGGGTATTGTTATGAACAAAAAGGTTGATAAAGATAAAAGAAAAATTTTAAAATATGCAACAGTATCGGTTATTGCTATGTATGTTTCGTCATTGGTTATGTTGTTTTTGGGCATTTATTATCAGGAAACCGATTTGCTTTATAATGAAGTTGGCGAGATAACACATTTTGATGATTTTACTTATGATGAAAATTATAATGGACAAAGCGTAACTACTGAAAGTTTTATTCCAACATATTTTGACGAAAGCTATTCTTACTACAGTGCCATAGCTTTGTATGATGAGAATGGTGAGCTTGTTCATACAAATGGATCTATCTTATCGTTTATGAAAAATCATAAATGGCGATATTGCTATCTGGATGAATTTTTTTCAGAAGATGACTATGATAAAATATTAGAATTTTGTGATGAAACATATGAACAGTCATATGTTTCTTGTGAAAGCTTTAAATATTATGAAAATGCTAATAATGAAATTGTTCCTGTAGAGCTTGTGTTGTCAACTATTTCAAAGGGAATTTTCGATATTGAAGAAACGCGAAAAGAGATTTATTTAACTCTAAAATTTTCTGATTATGCAAGTGATTTAGTTGAGTCTGTTGATGAAAATATTTATCTTGATATGAGAGAAATTGAAGCCTTTGATAACAAAGCTGAAAGGTATTTGTACCGAAACCTTATTGAACAGGTTAAAAGCGAAGAGGACAGGGAGTACGGATACAGAAATTTTAAAGCAAATGAGGGAAATATCGAAGCTGGTCTTGTGTCTGGTGGTGGTTTCTATGGTGGACACGATGCTTGTTATGATATGCGACTGAAATTACTTGATAAACCTTATTTTGCTGTTTTGAGGGTTGAGTTTAATCCTTTGGTTTTGGCGTTAACTGACGGACTTTTTCAAACTCTTTCATTTTGTTTTGGAATTTATAGTATAGTTGTATTTTTCATTATGCGAAAATATATTTCTCTCTACTATGATAAAAAGAAAAAATTAGAGGAATCAAGAAACACTTTAACCTCTGCAACTGCTCACGAGCTGAAAACACCAATTTCAATTATTCAGAATCAATGTGAATGCATTATGGAAAATATCGCACCCGAAAAGAATGAAGAATATATCCAATCAATTTATAATGAATCTCAACGAATGAATAAAATTGTTTGCGACTTTCTTCAATATAACAGACTTGTTCAAGCGGAGGAGCTTGAGCTTAAAGAAACAGATTTAACTGTTCTTATGAAAGAAGAAATTACAAAATATGAAGAGCTATTTAAACTAAATCAGAAATCGGTAAAGGTTGATTTATGTGAAAATGCAATTGCAAAAGTGAATCCCGAAATGATTGGACTTGTTATTAATAATTTCTTTTCAAATGCCGTTAAACATTCTGGTGTGGGCGGTGATGTAGAAATTAAACTCGAAAGAGTTCACGATAATAAGTTGTTAAAGTTTTCTGTTTATAATTCGGGTTCTAAAATCGATGATAATTTACAAGGTGATATTTGGGAGGTATTAAGCAAAACAGATAAATCACGAACCGAAAGGGGAACCTCCGGTGGAATGGGTCTTGCAATTGCTTCTCGTATTTTAGAGCTTCATAAGTTTTCGTACGGTTGCAAAAATGTTAAAAATGGTGTTGAATTCTGGTTTTTCGTTTAACATTGTCAAAAGTTTAACTTGACAACACTTTCTTTATAAACTATTATATTATAGAACATTTATGTTGTGGATTTATATGTTTAAAATATTGAGAAGGAAGTGTTTTAATGAATCCTCAGTACGAAGCATTGTTTACTCCTTGGAAAATAGGCAATGTTGAAATCAAAAACCGTATCGTTATGTGCCCTATGGGTGGTACATCTCTTTTTGGTTGGTTTGAGCTCGGCGGTTGCCATTTTGATAAGGAAGCGGCTAAGCTTTTCCTTGAAAGAGCTAATAACAATGTTGGTCTTATCATTCCCGGTATTGCACCCTTGCGCGATACCTTCTGGGGCAAATGGCTCTGGCAGAACCCAAAGATGTTCGAAGAGCTCAAAGAATTTATGGATGAAATCCATAAAACAGGCGCAAAGCTTTTCATTCAGCTTACAGCAGGTATGGGTCGTTCATGGGCTATTACCGAGCTTATTGCACCCTTACATAAAAACAAATTCACTCGTGCACTTATTAAGCCCGTTATTGATACATCTCACGAGTTGGCATCTCCCAGCCCTCAGAAATCCCGTTGGGCTCACGATATTGAATGCCCTGAAATGACAGTTGAACAGATTCACGAAATCATTGAAGCATTCGCAAAGACTGCAAAGCTTTGCCGTGATGCAGGTGTTGATGGCGTTGAGGTTCACGCTGTTCACGAAGGTTATCTTCTTGACCAGTTCGCAATTGAATATTTCAATAAGCGTACTGATGAATATGGCGGAAGCTTTGAAAACAGATACCGCTTTGCAGTTGATGTTGTTAAAGCAATTAAAGCTTCTTGCGGTGAAGATTTCCCTGTTTCTCTCCGTTATTCAGTTGAATCAAAAATGAAAGACTTCTGCTACGGCGCAATGCCCGGCGAAGAATATACAGAAGTTGGCCGTGCAATGCCTGAATCCGAAAAGGCTGCAAAATATCTTCAGGATGCAGGCTACGATATGCTTAATGCTGACAACGGTACATATGACTCATGGTACTGGGCACATCCACCAATGTATATGCCTCAGAACTGTAACCTTGATGATGTTGCACACATTAAGAAATTCGTTGATATTCCTGTTGTTTGCGCAGGTAGAATGGAACCCGATGTTGGTGCTAAAGCGGTTGCAGAAGGCAAAATTGATGGTGTTGGTGTTGCTCGTCAGTTCCTTGCTGACCCCGAATGGATTACAAAGCTTATTGAAGACAGAGTAGAGGAAATCAAACCCTGTATCTGCTGTCACGCAGGTTGCTTCAACTTCTCATCATCCAAGGGTCACGCTAATACTCAGGACCTTTTCGATACAATGGGTCTTTCTCGTTGTGCTATCAACCCCAAAACAATGCAGTCCAAGAAATATAAAATCGTTCCCGCTAAGAAGAGCAAAAAAATTGCTATCATTGGTGGCGGTATCGGTGGTATGGAAGCTGCTATCGTTTGTGCTCAGCGTGGTCATAAGGTTGACCTTTATGAGAAAACAGATAAACTCGGTGGTGTGTTCATCGCTGCTGCTGCTCCTTCTTATAAAGAAAAGGACCGTGACCTTATTGCTTGGTACAACCGTGAGTTTAAGAAATATGATGCGATCACAATCCATATGAACACAGAGGTTAAGGATGTTGCATCTCTTGGTGCAGATGAAGTTATTGTTGCAACAGGCTCTGTTGCTAACAAGATTCCCGTTAAGGGCGCAGATAAAGCAATTGAAGCAGTTGACTTCCTTCTCGGCAATAAAGAAGTTGGTCAGAATGTTACAGTTGTTGGTGGCGGTCTTACAGGTTGTGAAATTGCTTACGAGCTTTATCTTCAGGGAAAGAACCCCACAATTGTTGAAATGCAGGATGACCTTATCACCACTCCCGGTGTTGCTCTTGCTAACACAAGCTATCTCCGTGATTTCTTCAAGACAAACAATGTTCCTGTATATCTTGAAACAAAAACAACTGAAATCACAGATACAAGCGTAACAGTTATGACAAAAGACGGCAAAACAGAAACAATTCCTGCTGACAGCGTAATTCTTTCTGTTGGTTATAAACCTGCTCCCATTGCTGAAAAGAGCAAACATGTTCACATTATCGGTGACGCTCTTAAAGTCGGCAACCTTCGTACAGTTATCTGGAAGGCTTGGGACGTTGCAATGAAGCTGTAATATATAATAAAATTCCGTCCGAGTAAAACTTGGGCGGAATTTTTAAAAGGGTGGTATTATGTTTGAAAACTTGTTTGATAATATTAAAAAAGCAATTGACGATAACAGAGATAAATCCTCAGAAGAATTGGATAAAATGTTCTTTGATGAAAACGGTAAACCCAATGAAGAATTGTTTGGCTATTCAATAGATGATTTGAGAAACGAAATATTAAACCTCAGCAAGTCTTTTAAACCAATAGACTTCAGTAATTTAACTGACTTTTCAGATGATGAACTTTACGATTCTCTTTCGGAGTATCTTTTTGATGATGATTTGAGTGGTGCTAAAAAGACTGCTCATATCGTTTATGAGTTCGATATGGAATTCGGTAACGGCGGCGTTTCTCAGTATTTTGCAAATACAAGAGGCGAGCATACCAATGAACTTGTTTCTGCTCTTGAAGCAGTTGGTGCAACTCAATATGCCAAGGTATGCGGTGAGTTTATTGAAAAATATAATATAAAGCCTGAAGACTTTAATGATAATATCAAAAACTATTTTAAAATTGCTGAAAGTATGTATCCTTATGAAGAGCTTGAAAACGCAATTGATGAATTTTATATGACTGATATTTTGCAGGATTACATAATTAAATACGTAAGAGATAACGCAAGTGAGATAGTGTAATGAAAATCTGTTTTGAAAATAAATCGAAGGATTTGGGTGCGGAGATCGTTTTTGGTGATAAAAGCGTCTTAAATATTCCGTTCAGTTCATCCAAAGAATTTGATGTTAATGAAGATAATATCACTTTTTCTGTTAAATATGTTCGTGATTTTACTTTCGGTTATCAGTTTGTTCCAAAAGTTGATGGTAAGTTGACCGACCAACTTGCAGATAAATTAGCTGAAAAAGCGGTTAAGTCAATAGGGAATGCTGTTGTTCAGGTAGTTAATACTTATAAAATAAGCGGTTTGAACGATGGTTCTATAATTGAGGTTAACGACAGAGCCCATTATCTTTCAGCAGAGGGTATAGATGCGATTTTTAACTGCTTTCCTGCCCTTTACTATTTCGGTCAGGCAGAATGTGAAAATGCTGAAATAGAGGTTGTTTCATCAATTGCTATGAACCGCCCTGAATTTATAAGCCTTTATAAATTAATTTACAGAACAATTAACCTGCACGGCTTGTTTTTTAACATAATCAAGTATAAGGTGCAGATTAACAGACAACGAAAGATTTCAAGTTCAAATTATCTTACATTGAAATTCAGAAAGTTATATAGTTTATCTTTAAGCGAAAGAGAATATCAGTTCAAGCCCATAACAGTTTTAACTGATAAATTTCTGAATTTCTTAAAAGGAAAACTTCCTAAGCGAATTTATAACAAACTCGTCAGGAAGTTTAAAAGATATTTCAATATTAGCTGATATCGGCTATAACAGGGTAGTGGTCAGATGGAAGCTTTCCGTTTATTTTATCGGTTACAGTTTTAACTACTGTGACCGATTTTATGTTTTTAACGAAAATAAAATCAATCATTTTTGAACCATTGCCGTACCAATGGAAGCTATCAATGTTGTCTTTCTCTTTTGCAATTGTTCTCGCATCGCAAAAGCCGTTTGAAAGCATCATTTTATAAACATCAGAATCAGGCGTAACATTAAAGTCGCCTGTTATTATTACAGGAACTTTATTGAATTTCTCCGCTTTTTCAATAATCAGTTTTATTCCTTCAATCTGAGCAGTTGCGCCTATATGGTCAAGGTGGGTGTTGAAAACTGCAAGCATCTTTTCAGTTTCTTTTTCTTTTAACACTACATAAGAGCAGGTTCTGTTTTCGGCTCCATCCCAACCAAGAGTTGCCTTTTCGGGTGTTTCAGAAAGCCAGAAATCCTCTTTATCAAGCAGTTCAAATTTATGTTTGTTATAAAAAACAGGGGAGAATTCGCCTTTTTGGTTGCCGTCATCCTTGCCGACACCAACAAAATCATAAGTATCTTTGAACTGATTAATTAAATATCTCATCCAGGCATAATGCACCTCTTGAAGACCAAAGGTATCAGGTGCATATTTTTTTATTATATCTCTGACAAGCTTCTGACGAAACACCCAATGGTTTTCGCCCCTGCCTGCACAAAGAATGTTAAAGGTCATTGATTTCATAAGGTCACCTCAAATTTCTTTAGATATTATATAATATTGTTTGTCTTTTTACAACAAAATTAGGTTAATTGGTGTTGTGTTTTATATTATAATGTGTTATATTTAAAGAAATTTGAGGTAATAATCTTGGAGTTGATATTATGGATTTCAGAAAAGATTTAGTTGAAAATGTTTTGCCATTCTGGCTTAAGAATGCCATCGATTATGAAAATGGTGGTATTTATACCTGCCTTGACCGTGAGGGTAATATCTATGGTACAGATAAAAGCGTCTGGTTCCAGGGCAGAGCTTTATGGGTTTTCAGTAAGGCATATAACCTTATAGATAAAAATGAGGAGTATCTCAAAGCAGCAAAGAATATTTATTCTTTCCTTCCTAAATGCACTGATACTGACGGAAGAATGTTCTTCACTGTAACTGCAGATGGCAGAGAGCTTCAGAAAAGAAGATATTATTTTTCTGAAACCTTTGCTGCAATCGGTTGCGCAGAGCTTTATAAAGCAACAGGTGATAAGGCAGTTCTTGAAAGTGCAGAAATGTATTTTAATGTAGCTTACGAATGTTTTACAGGAGTTCGTAAAAATCAGCCTAAAATCAATCCTGCTAATATTGACTCGAAAGCTCTTTCACCGGTTATGATTATGCTTTCGACTGCTCAGGTTCTCAGAAGCATCGATGGTCTTTGGGATAAGTATAACCCTCTTTGCAAAGAATGCCTTGATGAAATTCTTCACGGTGGTTATCTTACAGAGAAAGCACTTCTTGAAAGTGTAACAAAAGCAGGGGAGTTTATTGATAGTCCCAACGGCAGAATTGTTAACCCGGGTCACTCTCTTGAAGCTGCATGGTTCATTATGGCGGAAGGTCTTGTAACAGGAAACGACGAAGCAGTAAATGTTGCAAAGAATATTATTGATATAACATTACCCTTGGGTATCGATAAAAAGAATGGCGGTATTATTGCGTTTACAGACCTTGAGGGCAAACCGCCTGTTCAGCTTGAATGGGATATGAAGCTCTGGTGGCCTCAGTGCGAAGCTATGATTGCTCTTCGCCTTGCATACTTGCAGTTCAAGGATGAAAAATACAATGCTTTGTATAACGAAATCAAAGAATATTGCGAAAAGTATTTCTGTGATAGAGAATTTGGCGAATGGTACGGATATCTTCATTATGACAATACTGTTTCCACAACCTTAAAGGGCAATATTTTCAAAGGACCTTTCCATATTCCGCGCCTTTATATGATTATGGCATCTATGGATGAAACAAACGGTATTACCGAATATATGAAATAAGGTTTTCTTATGGAGTTAGTAGTATATAATAAACTTTGTGTTTACAAAAATTTCGCAGAATTTGAAAAAGCTTGCTGGCACAGATTAACTTCTTACCATTGGGAAAGTGCCCCGCCATACAGACCCAATACATATTTTAAAATGGGTGTTGTAGGCAGTGAGTTAGTTGCACAGCTTCAATGCTATGAAGAAAATCCGCGAACAGTTTTTGAAAATCGTGATGACCCCATTTACAGAGACAGTTGCCTTGAATTCTTTGTTGCTCCTGTTGAAGACAGAGAAGAGTATATTAACGTTGAAATGAATTCAAAGGGTGCATTTCTTTGCGAATTCGGTAAAGGTAAATATGACAGAGTTTTTGTAAGTTCATTAACTGAAAGCTCACCAATAGTTGAAGCCTTTAATGGCGAGGATATGAATGGTGCTTTCTGGGGCGTTACAGTTAAATTAACAAAAGCATTTCTTTGTGATATTTATAAAACAGAAAATATAGACTTTACAACAGTAAAAGCTAATTTCTATAAATGCGGTGACGATTGCGAAATTCAGCATTATTTAACATTTTCACCGGTAACAACCTTGCCACCCGGATTTCATAATCCTGAGTGCTTTGCAATATTTAAAAAATGAGGTGTTTTAGTTTATGAGTATGATAGTTGAAACAAATTTGCTTGAAATTATTAAAGCTTTTCCCGATTTTGGTAAATATATTGGTTATAAACCTGTGTCCGAAGGGCATATAAATGATACATATATAGTTGAATATGAAATGGAAGACGGTTCTGTTTCACGTTATCTTTTGCAGAGAATTAATGTTAATGTTTTCAAAAAGCCTGTTGAGCTTATGGAAAATGTTTGCGGTGTAACATCATTTTTAAGAGATAAAATCAAAGAAAATGGTGGCGACCCAACAAGAGAAACCTTGACAGTTTACCCTGCAAAAGACGGCAAAAACTATTATATGGCTGAGGATGGCGGTTGCTGGAGAGTTTATAATTTTGTTGATGATACTTTCACAATCAGCGAATTAACCTCTGCTGAAGATTTCAGAAATGCCGCACTTGCCTTTGGTAATTTCGCAAATCTTCTCGCAGATTATCCGATCGATACTCTTCACGATACAATTCCCAATTTCCACAATACACCTTCTCGTTTCAACGATTTGAAAGTTGCAGTTGAAAACAACGCTTCAGGCAGAAAAGATAACGCACTTCCTGAAATTGAATTTGCATTTGCAAGAGAAAAGGATTGCGCTGTTATTACTGATTTACTCGGTACAGATAAAATTCCGCTTAAGGTTACACATAACGATACAAAGCTTAACAACGTTCTTTTTGATAAAGAAACAAAGAAAGGTCTTTGCGTTGTTGACCTTGATACAGTTATGCCCGGTTCTGCTCTTTATGACTTTGGTGACAGCATCCGTTTTGGTGCTAATACTGCAGCAGAGGATGAAAAGGACTTATCAAAGGTTTCTTTAAGCCTCGAATATTTTAAAGCTTATGTTGACGGCTTCCTTGAAGCAGCAGGGGAAAGCCTTACAGAAACTGAAATTGAATTGTTGCCATTTGCCGCAAAGCTTCTCACTTTTGAATGTGGTATGAGGTTTTTGGGAGACTATATCAATGGTGATGTTTATTTCAAAATTGAGTACCCTGAACATAACCTTGTGAGAGCAAGAACGCAGTTCAAGCTTGTTGAGGATATTGAGAAAAAGTACGATGAAATGATGGCAATCGTTGCCGAAATAAAAAACTCAAAAAAATAAAAAAACTTTAAAAAAAGTGTTGACAAATACATTGAAATAGTGTATAGTATCTAACGTTGCGAGTGAGCAACGGCATGGGAGCATAGCTCAGCTGGGAGAGCATCTGCCTTACAAGCAGAGGGTCATAGGTTCGAGCCCTATTGTTCCCACCAAAAGGTGGCCCGGTAGTTCAGTTGGTTAGAACGCTAGCCTGTCACGCTAGAGGTCGACGGTACGAGCCCGTTCCGGGTCGCCACTTTTTATTAGCCTCTGTAGCTCAGTTGGTAGAGCAGAGGACTGAAAATCCTCGTGTCGTTGGTTCGATTCCGACCGGAGGCACCATGGATGAGTCGTCCTCACGGCTCATTCATTTTTTATGCGGATGTAGCTCATCTGGTAGAGCGCCACCTTGCCAAGGTGGAGGTAGCGAGTTCGAGCCTCGTCATCCGCTCCAATTTTATATGGCGACATAGCCAAGTGGTAAGGCGTGGGTCTGCAACACCCTGATCACCAGTTCAAATCTGGTTGTCGCCTCCAAAAAATTAAGGACTTCGTAAGAAGTCCTTAATTTTTTGTGTTTGTGTCCGCAAGGACACAAATCCGTTTATCTGCTTTAGCAGATAACTTCATTTGAGCATAGCTCAACTTCATTCCGCTTGCGGACACAAAACGATGTTACCTTACGGCAAATGAAGTGCTTGTGCAATGAAGTGGCTTCGCCAATGAAGTTGCCCTACGGGTAAACGAAATTTACACCCGCACCCGATTGTAAATTCAGATTATGTGTGATATAATCAGTTTGATAAATAAGAATTTGTGAAGCTACCAGTTGCCAGTCTCCAGCTACCAGCATTGGAGCGACAACTTTATTCTTCTTGATTTGTTTAAACCAAACTAAAAGTATTTAGAACGATTCGTTTCTGTTTCGAAAACTGGCATATGGCGACTGGTGACTGGCTACTTTTTAATTTTTATTTATGCAAATTCCAATTTATAGATACAAGTAAACATTGGCATAGAAAATGGGAGGAGAGTCAATGCAAGCTATTGTTAAATTTTTCTTTACAATTTTTACAACTGTCTCAATTTTCTGTTCGAATATGTTGTTTCCTGCAACAGTTTTTCCCGAAACTGATGATTTTGATTTTACATATCTTGAATATCCGGATGAAGCAATAATCACCCTCGAAGAAGCAGGACTTACAGAGCAGGAGCTTGTAGGAAGAGCCTCGGCTCAGTTGCCCGAATATGTGCAGTCAGGCGGATATGACGATATAAACGGCATAACAATATCGCCTTATTACACAGCACAAGTAAGCGGAGAGGAAATCCCTGTTTATGCTTCGGTAGTTTTTATACGCGTTGACGATACGGGTACGCTACACTCTTTCTCCGAAATTTATGTTGATTCAAGCGAAGAGTTTTCATTCAATATTGAGATAACCGGTGCTGATGTTGTGCTTGAAAATGCCGTTGTGTTGCCTGAATCACACGGCGTAAAGGCACAGTGTAAAGACAATACCGTAACAGCATCAATCAATAAAACAGGAATCTATACTTTCCTTTTTAACGACGCAAACCAATATTACGGTTATACTCTTATGGTACGTGAAAAGGTTGATGAGGAAAAAGAAATTGCAGAATACATAGAGAAATACGGAGAGGATAACGTCTGGGTTCTTGATAAAGGTGTGTATCAATATGACTATGTTAACCTCGTTTCGCACAAGGACCTGGTTATTTATCTCAGAGAAGGTGCTTATGTAATTGCAAACCACCTTTATGATATTGACTGTGCCGAGGATGAAAACAAATATTTGGAGCCTACTGCACCGGGAGATAATGCTATTGGGCTTACAAGGTATCCGTTTATAAATTTTTACAACTGCAATAACATAACCCTTGCAGGCAGGGGCGTAATAGATATGACCCGACTTGACAGACGAGAGAGAAGGGGTGTTGTTTTTACCAATTGCAATAAGGTAAATGTCAGCGATGTAAAAATTATAAACTCACCCGAATGGTCGTTTATTTCATATTGCTGTAGCGATGTCAGCATTGACAATGTAGATATTATCGGCAACCGTGGCAATTGTGACGGCTTTGCAATCTGTAACAGCCATAATGTAACAGTTGATAATTGCTTTGCAAGAGTGGCGGATGATACCTTTGAGGTAAAGGCTCTCGGCGGTACAATGGACAGTAAAAATATCACATTCACAAACTGCATTGCATGGGGCGGATATGCAAGATGCTTCGGTATCACAGGGGAAGTCAACAAGAGGATTTCCGATGTAGCTTTCCGTGATTGTGCTGTAATTTACCGTGACGGTATATGGGATAACGACAGAATAGGTTCACTTGTTGTTGTAGCAGAGCAGACTGAGGGCAGTATTGACGGAGTTCTTTTTGAAAATATTGAGATATTCCGTGATGAAGGCAGACCGATTCTTGTAAAGATTTATGATGAAGAAGCGGAGAATTTTGAGATTAAAAACGTTGTATTCAGGAACATTTCTTACACTTCATATATGAAACCGAAAATCGCAGGTACAGACAGCGACACAAACACGGTTCAGGTTGAACTTGACGGTATAACCGTTCACGGAAAAAAACAGCGGTTTCCTAAAATAAAGTTCAGCATCGGTAAGTATTGTGAAGTGACTTCGGATTAGTATTTATTAATGCGAATTAGAATAATTATTTTTAAATATTTCTCTAAAAACCTGTTGACAAATTAAACTAAATAGTGTATATTATCATTCGTTGCGAATGAGCAACGTTTTGGGAGCATAGCTCAGCTGGGAGAGCATCTGCCTTACAAGCAGAGGGTCATAGGTTCGAGCCCTATTGTTCCCACCATAAGGTGGCCCGGTAGTTCAGTTGGTTAGAACGCTAGCCTGTCACGCTAGAGGTCGACGGTTCGAGCCCGTTCCGGGTCGCCACTTTTATTTGCCTCTGTAGCTCAGTTGGTAGAGCAGAGGACTGAAAATCCTCGTGTCGTTGGTTCGATTCCGACCGGAGGCACCATGAATGAGTTTCTAACTCATTCATTATATGCGGATGTAGCTCATCTGGTAGAGCGCCACCTTGCCAAGGTGGAGGTAGCGAGTTCGAGCCTCGTCATCCGCTCCAAAAAATCCTCGTTCTGCGGAACGAGGATTTTTTTATCCATTGCGAAAGCAATGGTATATCATCAACAATGGCAAAATTGCCATTGTTGTATCTCATCAGTACGTAGGACTGTATATCATTACGCAATGCCTGTATAAAAAATTTTCGCAATGATGATATACAACAACTTAGCCGTTGATTATTTTTCTTTTTATATAAAAGTCAATTTCGACTGTTGAAAACAGTAAACTTCTATGATATAATTCTATCAATGTAAATTATTTCTTGTTTTGGGGTGTATTTAATGTCAAAGTGGATTGATAACAAAACAGTAATTATCACAGGTGCTTCAAGCGGTATCGGTAAAATGCTTGCTGAAAGGCTTATGAAAGAGCATAACTGCAAAGTAATTGGTGTTGCAAGAAGCGAAAAGAAAATGATTAACTTCGTTAAAGAACTGGGAGATTATGCAAAGCTGTTCTCTTATAAGCTTTTTGATGTTTCAAGCTATGATAATTGGCAAAGCTTTCATGATTGGCTTGTTGAAAACGATATAAAACCTGATGTTCTTATTAATAACGCAGGTGTTCTTCCTCGTTTTGACAGACTTATGAACTATACAAAGGAAGAAATTGATGAATCAATCAATATTGATTTTTATTCAGCAGCATACTCTTCAAAAATTATGCTTCCGCTTCTTCTCAAGAGTGAGACTCCCGCAATTGTTAATGTTGCATCATCTGCAGCACTTATGGCTCTTGGCGGTACATCAATGTATTCTGCAAGTAAAGCGGCTGTAAAAGGCTTGACAGAGGCTATGAGAGAAGAGCTCAGAGGTGAAGCTTACATAGGTCTTGTTTGCCCCGGATTCACAAAAACAGATATTTTCAGAAATCAGGGCGAAACCAACGGTATGGACCTTATCAATATGGTTTCAACCCCTTGTGATAAAGCAGTAAACAGAATTCTTAAGGGTATTCTCGACAAAAAGTCATATATCGTTGTTGGGTTTGACGGTAATGCTATGGGTAGATTTAACCGCCTTATGCCTGTTCAGGGCTCAAGACTTTTCAGCTCTGTTATCAAAGCCTTTAAAATTGACCTTTTTGCTTCAACCTTTGGTTATGAAAAGAAAGGCGATAAAAAATAATTAAATCATAACCACCAGTAAACTGGTGGTTTGCTCTGCCCCTATAAGGGGCGAATGCTGGCTTAGCCCCTCGAAGGGGCACTGAAAGTTTAGCACCGCATTACAATCTCAAGCAGCCGCTCACGAGCGGCTGTTTATTTTTG
>JAZUSD010000014.1:0-4134 GCA_045606545.1 Acutalibacteraceae bacterium
GCTGGTGGTACAGTCATCTATCAGTCCGTAGCCGTTCTCTCTCGGTTCCAGCCCCAATGCGCTATCCCATAATCTTTCTGCAGTCTTAATGTGGTTATGGATACTCCGGGTTTTCTGCCCGTCAAGCAGGAGAGCAACATGATAGTGCTGGTGTTTTTCTCTGGACTGTTCCCGTACTGCAATATACTGCGGCTTCAAACCTTGTCTTGAAAGGTTCTTTATGAAGTTGGCTTGAAAGTCCCTAAAGAGTTTATTATCATCAATATACATTCCTTCAGGCATCCTCACGTCATACCTCATGAAGAATGTCTTGCTTTTGCTCTTATCTGCATAATCAAACTGTTTTTCTATTTCTCTCAATATAGCTGTATTACAACTTAATCCTCTATCTTTATCTGTCCTAATAGAGTAATCGTTATAAGTGTTTTCTATTGTTTCTGTTACTTTTCTTTTCATAGTAAATACTTTCTTGTTATTGATTGAAGATGTTGTTTTAAGGTATTACCAATTAACCTTGACAAATCAATGGAATTAAAACAGCAATAAAGGTTGTCTGCAAAGATTAAATAGGAATAACTTACTTTGCTATATTATGTCTGAAAAGATTGGATCCTGTTAAAAATAATTCAGACAACTATGATATGTGAGACACGGTGTTTCACAATCCGAATATGAAAAAGTGCAATTCGGATATACTTATAATTTGCCAAATAAAAGGAAAACTTAGTATGGCAAAAAAATCTAAAGTTAGTGCTGTTTCAGACAGCGTGTCGGTGGAAAAAGTGGCTTCCTATGTTGATGAGGTAATTGCAAACCACAATGAAGCAACTACCAATACTCAGGACTTCGAGGAGGAAAACATCAGTCAGGAATTTGAAACCATTACTGTTCCTGCCCGCTGTCCTGATACAGGTGAAATCATCAATGAGACGGTTGTTGTGACTCCTGACCAGATAGACTGGGCAAAAAAATTTATTACAGACTTCACCAAGGAGTACAGAAAGAATCCAGAATGTCCAGCTGTTGTATTGCATAGCGTTATGTGGGATATTCGTCAGGATCTTCTGCTTGCTAAAGATCATGCAGAGATGGATGATAAAAAAATTGTTGCCGATGCACACAAGTTGATCAATACTGGCTGCCAACTGATGCATAATTTTTTCAAATTTCATGATGAAGCAAACGACACTATAAAAAGCATAGTGCGAGAACACTCACCATATCTTCAGAATGGTTTGGATAAAATACAAAATAAACAACTTGAAAATAAGTAATCTGTAAGATGTACACTCCATCCAAGAGTCTGCATGGACTCTTGGATGGAATTATAAAACTTTCAGTAAAACAGAATAAATCCCCTCTTGCAGCAAGTGATATGCACCCCAAAAGTTGGACACAACTAAAGGAGTGCATATTTTATGAGAAAAGAAAAAGCAAAACCTCAAGAGTACAGTGCAAATTTTAAATTACGTGTTATATTAGATGTGTTGAATAACGATCTGAGTATTCATGAATCCGTTAGAAAATACTGGAATGTAACTTCTCGAGCAGATATAGATCGTTATCGCAAGACAGTACGCACTTGGATACGCCTCTATAAGCAGAAAGGAGCAAATTGTTTTATGAAAGAATCAGAACATCAAAAAATGCAATCTAATGTTCCTGAGCACACTCCCCACTCCAAGTCATCAGAATACAACTTGGCAGCTCTTCTTGCTGAAAATGAGTATTTGAGAATGGAGAATATGTACTTAAAAAAATTGAGAGCCTTGATTCTGAAGGAAGAGCAAGAAAAACGCGCCAGGCAGAAATCATCACAGAATTAAGGCAATATTTTCCATTGGACAAATTGCTTGCTCTTGGCAAAATGTCCCGTAGCACATATTATTATCAGCTTAAGCGATTGAGATGTGCCGATAAATACGCTAAAGTAAAAGAGTTAATAAAAACAATCTATGATTGCAATAAAGGACGTTATGGCTATCGTCGTATACTGATTGTTCTGCGGCAGTATGGATGTCAAATCAATCATAAAACAGTACAGAGGTTGATGAAAGAACTTGCTTTACAAGGTAAATGCAGGAAAAATCGATATCAATCATACAAAGGAAATGTTGGTAAAATTGCTCCGAATATATTGAATCGGCGATTTAAATCAAATAAGCCATATGAAAAGTTGGTAACCGATGTTACAGAGTTTAAGGTGTGTAATGAAAAAATTTATTTATCTCCAGTAATGGATCTGTTTAATCGTGAAATAGTGGCTCATTCAATCAGTCGTAATCCTTCGTTTGCACAAACAAGAGAGATGCTGACCAGATTGTTTGCCAAACTACCACCGACAGCCAGACCGCTGCTACATTCAGATCAAGGATGGCAATATCAAATGAAAGAGTATCAAACTATGTTGAAAGAACATAATATTACTCAAAGCATGTCTCGAAAAGGTAACTGTCTGGATAACTGTGTTATGGAAAATTTTTTTGGAAGATTAAAAACAGAGATGTTTTTCGGCGAAACATTTTCTTCTGTAGAAGATTTTCAACAAAAACTTGAAGAATACATTTGCTATTTTA
The DNA here is from genome assembly GCA_045606545.1 of Acutalibacteraceae bacterium. Classification (GTDB taxonomy): domain Bacteria; phylum Bacillota; class Clostridia; order Oscillospirales; family Acutalibacteraceae; genus DTU089. The sequence continues at coordinate 2,577 of JAZUSD010000014.1, forward strand.
ATCATGGGAGAGTATCTTTAAGATTAAACGGAATGAGCCCAGTGGAATACCGAGCACATTCCATGTAAATTAATTCGTACAATTTTTTGGGGTCACATCAAAAAACACACAGGTTTTGCGCTCAGCCCCATGTTTTTGTCTGTGGATACGGAAATGCCGGACAGTTTGTTTAACTTGCTCAAATATCCGTCGTTTTTAATATTTTTCTGTTTTTGTGTTGAAATCATCGTTGATTCAGTGTATATTACATCAACAGGAGTATGGAATAATGAAAAATATTACCGCAAGCGTTTACAGCTTTGAAAATCTGATACAGGGAAATTTTCTCTATGTGGATAAGACCGAATACATCTGGCAGTTGATTGAGCCTGCCAGTGCAATGTATTTCCTTTCCCGTCCGCGGCGCTTCGGTAAATCGTTGACTGTATCCACCTTGAAGGCGGTCTTTGAGGGCAAAAAAGAGCTTTTCAAAGGTCTTGCCCTTTACGATAAGCCATACGACTGGAAAATCCATCCGGTCATCCATTTGAGCTTCGGCGATTATAATCCGATAAACAATACCGTCGAGAGATTGGATGCGTATTTGGCAGATAAAGTCCGGGCGATCGCTCAGGAGCTTGCGGTCGAACTGCCCGCAACTCAGGATGCTTCTTCCGCTTTCGGGAAATTGATCGACAATGCTTCTGTAAAGGGGAGTGTTGTCATTCTGGTTGACGAGTACGATAAACCGATTCTTGACAATATTTCCAATCCGGAAATCGCCAATATCCAGAAGTGTCTCAAGGGTTTTTACAGTGTGCTGAAAGACCGCAATGACAAGGAGCGTTTCCTCTTTGTCACAGGAGTGAGTAAATTCAGCCACGTTTCGCTCTTTTCCGACTTGAACAACCTTACTGATATCACGATGGATGCCCGGTATGCCACCATGTTCGGCTACACTCAGGAGGAGTTGGAAGCCAACTTCGGAGACCGTATCGAAGCTGTTGCCGGTTCGCGTGATATAAATGATTTCAAAGTCAAAATCAAAGAGTGGTACAACGGTTACCGTTTTCACAGAAATGCAAAGACCGTTTACAATCCGGTATCTTTTGCCAAGTTCCTTGAATCCGGCGGGGAGTTCAACAACTACTGGTTTTCCACCGGCACCCCCTCATTTCTGCTGGAACTGACCAAGCAGAAGGATTTTGATTTCCAATCCGCTCTTGATGAACCGGTTCCGGAAGTGGCTTTCAGCGCCTTTGAAATCGACAATCTCGACCCTTTGACCCTGCTTTTGCAAACCGGATATGTCACCATCAAAGGGACGGAGGAGCGTTTCGGTCAGACCTGGTATTTTCTGGATTTCCCCAACCGGGAGGTTGCAGGAGCATTCAGTGCCTACATTTTGAACAGTTACGCCGGAAAGACCCAGACCGGCACCGTGCAGTTTGCCGCTGAAATGGCAACATCCTTACTGAAAGGCGACTTGAAAAAACTCCGCAAGATCATGGAGGTGTTTTTCGCCGGAATACCGTATCCGGTACATAAAAAGCATGAAGCATATTTTCAGGCGATCTTC
>JAZUSD010000015.1:0-6145 GCA_045606545.1 Acutalibacteraceae bacterium
AATATATCTGCCTTCCCAGCGACCATCTTTTCTTTTATATATATTTTCTCCTCTTCGAGCCATATAAAAACCTCCTTGCTATGACCATATTTTTGACGGAAAATACCTAATAAAATTATATCAGTTTTGTGTATTCCATCACTATGTAGATGTTAGATTATGGCAAATTGTAAGAAATTTTAGAAATGTGTCGTAATTTGTTGACAAAAATAGCACCATTGTGGTATAATATGAGCAATAATTTATTTCGTTTAGTTAAATACTCTGCGAAAAGGAGTCTTAGAGTTGGAAGAGTTATTTAAATATTATCTTTCAGAAGAAGAAAAGTATGCATTAATCGAAAATTTAACGCCAGAATTGCCGCTGCTCAGAGCAAAGGCAGAAATATCACAGGAGGAAATTGCCAATATCATTGGCACGTCCAGACAAACGTACGGAGCCATAGAAAGAAGAGCACGTAAGATGTCATGGAATACATATCTTTCACTGGTTTGGTTTTATGATTACAACAGAAAAACTCATAAAATGATCAGAAGCATGAATGCGTTTCCTCATGAGCTGATTAAGAAGTTCAACGATGGGGATGAGCCGCAGGACTTTGAACTTGGGTTATTGTTCAAGGCTGATAAAAAGAATATTCTCGATACGTTAGATGAACAAGCACTTGCTACAATAAAAACTATTCTGATGGTGGAATATTCACGTTGCAATAACATATCTGGTGAAGCGGTTGTCAAGTTCTTTGAGGGGATTGACTTGTCAAAGAAAGAAGTTTCGGAAGAACAACAGAATACCACGCAGGCAATAAAAAATATTAAAAGGAAAAGCTGAGGAATGAATAATAACATTAAGAAACTAACAAAAACCTTTATAAAGAAAAATAAACTGACATCTATTGATTACGCTACTTTGAAAAACACTGCAACTGATATGGGGTACACGGTTATAGAGTTTAACAGCATCTTCAACGAAAATGATGTAGCAACTGTTATACAAAATCTGGACCTTAACGAAAATGCGCTTAAATCAAGAGGGTTTACATATGTAAGTGCAGAGTATCGATTGATTTTTGTAAATGAAGATTTGAATGATGAAGAAAAGTTGCTGGTGCTTTCTCATGAATTAGGACACATAGTATGCGAACATTTCTCAACAAGGCCTATCATTGGTAATGATGTAAAAGATGAACATGATGCAAACGAGTTTTCGCATTATCTGCTGAAACCAAGCAGTTTCAGAAATACAAAAAATGTAATAGCTGTACATCGCAAAGCATTTATTACTTCTGTTATCATACTGTGCCTGATAGTTGGGGCATTGGCGGGATACCTGATAATTCAGAACAAAAATTTATATAAAGACGATCTTTATGTCACTTCTACCGGTGAGTGTTATCATAAAAAAGAATGTATTTTTGTAAAAAATAAAACAAACATCCAGAGGTTGACTAAAGAAGATTTTGAAAAAGGCACTTACAGTCCGTGCGATATGTGCTTGCCAGATAATAACTAATCAAAAAAGAGACTTAAAGGAGTGGTCACGTGAAAAAAGTATTAACGCATATTTTAGTTGCAGTGCTTTTGATTAGCAACTTGTTTGTATGCACATTACCTGTTTCTGCCGGGAAAGCAGAGATTAAACGAAGTATAGCAATCGTTTTTGATAATTCTGGTTCAATGTATGTAAAAGGCGAAAAGGCGTGGTGCAGAGCAACGTATGCAATGGAAGTATTTGCCTCCATGTTAAATAAAGGGGATTCGCTTTCTATCCATCCAATGAATCCTATAGAGGTGAATGGCAAAAAGTATACAATGGATTCACCATTTATAATTACGGATCCAAATCAAGCCTCTCAGATTCGCAATATTTATACCGACAAGGCATTGGATACTCACATTGAAACCATAGATGCTGCGATAAAACATTTGTCATCATCCCAAGGGACAGAGAATTACATGATAGTCCTTACGGATGGACAAGTATTCTATGAAGGCGGCAAAGAACTATCGGTTTCAGACACAAAGAAAAAACTTGCAGAAAGATTTAATAATAGCATTGGTCCTGATTTGAATATTTTGTATCTCGGTATAGGTTCTAAGGTTGCAATGCCGGAAATGAATTCGGAATATTATATGGGTGAAAAAGCATCAGACAGTAAAAATGTTCTTTCATCGCTCACAATGATGTGTAATAAAATCTTTGCAAGAGATACATTGCCCACTTCACATATTTCAGGAAAGACAATTGATTTTGATATTACGCTGAGTAAACTGATTGTGTTTGTACAAGGTGAAAATGTATCAGATGTAAAAGTTACAGGCAAGAATGGTGCAACGGCAACACCCGCAGGAAGTGCAAAAACACAGTATTCAAGTGTCGGCGCTGGAAACTATAAAAAAACAGGTCAATCGCCTGTAGATAATTCTTTGCAAGGAATGCTTGTGACATATACCGATTGTTTGGCAGGTAGTTACGACATTTCATATTCAGGGAAAGCTTCTAATGTTGAAGTATATTATGAACCGGATGCAGACCTCGACTTTGTCTTTACTGACGAGGAAGGAAACTTAGTTGAACCTGAATCCTTATATAAAGGAAATTATAAGGTTCAGTTCGGACTCAAGGATGCTAAAACAGGGGAACTTATCACTTCTGATTTGTTAGGCGATCCGGTATATGATGGAAAATATGTTGTAAACGGTAAGGAATATCCGATTAAGCATAGCGGAAAAAGCGGAGAAACTCCGGTTGCGTTGGATGTGGGAGATACATTTACAGCAGAATTAACAGCCTCATATCTTAATGGATATTCGATTACAAAAACTGCAAAAGATTTCGGTTGGCCGGAAGGCTCATTAACAGTAGCTGCTAAACCTGCCGGAGATGTTCGACTTGAAATAACCGGCGGAGACAAGGTTTACAATCTGGCAACTTTGGATCAAAGCGGCACCTATACTGCAAAAGTTTATTACAAAGGAGAACAACTCACAGGACCAGAGTTAGAAAAGGTAGACCTCAAATGGGAACCTGAAAAAAGTAATGCAGAGATCAAAAAAGAATTCAAAGATGACCATTGGGCGTTGTCTTTGCATTACAAGGATCCCGGTAATCCAATTGCTACTAAATGCGGAAAATGCACAGTAACCATTCACGCTTTCTATACTCCTGATGGAAGTGAAGAAACAAGTGGCAGGGCACCGCTTACATATGTAATTGAAGATAAGGTTGCGACACCAGAAATAACCTTGACTGCTTCCCAAAAGCATTTTGAGATTTCAAAGCTTGATAAAGGTAAAAGCATAAAAGCACTTATAACATCTAAAGGAAATAAGCTTTCACCTGAAGAGTTTAAAACTCTTGATTTCAAGGTTGATTGTCAGGGTCTTGGATATACAGTCACGCCGCTTCCGGAAGAATCTGCCTTTGAAATTAAACTTAATTCATCAGGAACACTTGAAAAAGGCAAATATAAAATTACAACATCAGTTGTTCAAAAAGATAATTTAGGAAGAGAATTAGTTGCTGAAGAAAGTATAAAGGTAAGATTGAGCAATATGCCATTGTGGCTGATCTGGTTTATTTGGTTATTGATAATTGCTGCAATAATTGTAATCGCTTATTTTGTTTCACATATCAAGCGACTTCCGACAAAACTGCACACTAATAAGAGAGATTGTGTAATGAATATCGGAGGCGAGGATGTAACCAAAAACACAGCATTTAATGCATCAATAAATGATGACACACTTACGGTTGAGGCAAAATATGCAGGAATGAAGACCGGTGTCAGAATGAATGTTCAACCGGGAACTGATAGCTATCTTATGACCAAGCAGGCAAAACGAAAAGCACTGGTTTCAGCTCAAAGTGTAAAGAAATTTGGTGCTGCATCTATTGAAGATGTAAGCGTTGGTAACAGAAAGTATCTTATTAATGAAGAAACTTACAAATTAGAGCCTGCAATAAGCGGTGCCAAAGATTTTGATTTAAGTAATGGTAATACAGTTATGTATTCCGGTACAATGCAACTAAATGGCGTAAACGAAGATTTCTACGTTAAAGTCAAATTAAACTATAAGAAGAAATAATGAAATAGGAGGAAAATACAATGTCAGAAAACAAAGAAATTTTGAAAACAAATGAGGTGTCTGCTCCTACTTTATTTGTAGGTGTAGGCGGAACAGGCTGTAAAATTGTTAAAAAGGTTGCTGACCTTTGTGCGCCTGAAGAAAAAGAAAACATTAACTTTTTGTGTTTAGATACCAATGTTAATGACCTTTCTTCCGTAGCAAACGGAAAATCAAAGATTTATTGGGTACAGACATCAAACACACAGACAGTAGGAAGCTACCTCGACTATGATGATGAGGCAAGAAAAAAATGGTTCCCTAAAAATGCTGTTATGTATGATAAGACTGTTTCAGAAGGTGCAGGTCAGGTTCGTGCCATCTCAAGACTTGCCTTGAACTCTACCATCAAAACAGGTAAAATACGTCCTTTATATGATTCAATTGATGACTTGTTCAGAAAAACAGGTAAAGACATGAAGCAGGCTATGCGTGTTGTTATAGCATCTACTGCATCAGGCGGAACAGGTTCCGGTATGATTCTTCCTCTTTCAATGTTTATTCGTGATTACATAAAAGAAAAATACCCCAACACAAGCTTAATTGTTCGTTCATTGGTTCTTCTTCCTGAAACACTTGACAGCGTAATTGATTCACAGACAGAACGTGATAGCCAGGCACGTAATGCATATGCAACTGTTAAAGAAATCAATGCATTTATGATGAAGGGTTCAGGTTTCATCGATTTGGACGAAGATTTAAAACAGTTTGCAAATTTGGGAGTAAATGTATCTATAGCTGGTTCTGATAATCAGAAGAAGCTTTCTCTTCTTCCTATGGATTTCTGTTTCCTTATGGATGGTCAGGATGCTGAGGACAGTACAATGATCAGTATTGGTCAGTATATTGATCAGGCTGCTCAGGCACTTTACGAACAGAATATTGGTCCTATGCAGAAAAAGGCATTCTCTGTAGAAGACAATATCATAAAAGAAATGACAAAGCCCGGTAACTACGGTAGAAACCGTTTCGGTGGTATCGGTGCAGGTGTTATTCGTTATCCTTATGAAAAAATTGCAGATTATGTTGCATACGATTTAGCTATTGACAGCATCGGTGGCGAAGGCGATGCAACAAAGTGGACAAAGTATGATAATGCGGTTGCCCTTTATCAGGCTGAACAGAAAAAACGCGGTGTACCGAGATCAACATGGGACAGCAAAGAGAAAAAATATAACGAAGCTCTTGCAAACGGCAGAGATCCTTTCTCTGTTGATTTAAATAACTCATATGAGCTTGCAGGACTTGATGCAAGAATCAGAAAATTCAAAAATGATTTCGAAAAGGCAGCATATGCATCTGTATTAGCTGATGCAAGATTTAAGAGCGTTTATGAGTCTGCACAAAGCTGGAAGAGTGCTAATTTTGGTGAAACCAGTGAAGATAAAATCAGTGATGCAATCGATGCTCTGTCTTCATATGACAAAGCAGTTGAAGCAAGAGGCAAAGACGGCAGACCGATTTCTGAGGGAATTGCTGCTCGTTGGGCTGAATCAGTCTTTACAAGCGAACAAAAAACTATAACCATAAATGATGCATATAGCATTGAATCACTCTTCAAAAATGCTCAGGGTGATGTGTTCCATCCTTGTGCAATCAGATATGTATTGCATCAGCTTAAAGAAGAATTTGAGAAAGAGACAAGATCAACAATGCACGAAAATGCATTTGCACAGATAAACTCTTTCAAAGAAAAAGAATATACATTTAAATTCTCAAAGAAAAAGGTTTACGGTGTTGAAGAACTCAGTTCATTAGAAAAGAAACCGTCTATCATTGAGAAAATGAATGGATACAGCAGACTGTATGATGAAGCGAATCAGGATATTCCGGGATACTTCGATGCTTTGGAAGACTATTGCAAGAAAACAGCAGCACATGCAGCATATGTAAAGGGATACCTCTACATTTCAGAATTCATTTCTCAGTTTGATAACTTCTTCAATACATTTGTATATAAAGTAAAAGAATTAAGCCGCAAGAAGATTGACCTTGTTGATGAACTCAAGTATAAGAAG
>JAZUSD010000016.1:0-2288 GCA_045606545.1 Acutalibacteraceae bacterium
CATCAGAACTGTTATAAAGATACTTAGCTGCAAGATTTGTGCTGTCATCGTCAGTAACAACCATTGAAACGAGCTTTTCACCTAACCAGATATAATCAATTACAAGGGTTGAATCTTCTTCTGAAGTTTTATCTGTTACAACAGTACGATAACGCATACCATTTTCGTCATATTCATAGGTAATGCGTTTTTCTTCATTTTCGTATGATTTTAATTCCCTACCCTGCCAGGTTAAAGTTGCATCAAGATAGCTTGTTGGGTTGCCTATGTTATCATATTTAATTGATTTATCTCCAACAGTTGAAAGTCTATCTTTCCATTCAGCTTCATAACCGAAATTGGTTATATTAGTTGCAGTGCCTAACTCGTCATTAAGAGTATATGCATATTCTGACTTCGTAAGAATATTGCCATTATTGTCATAAGTGTATGTATAGGTTTTGTTTTTTACTGCATCATTGAAACGAACAAGCTGACCCAGCTTATCATATTCATAAGAATATTTATCGGTGGTGGTTCCGTCTGCATTTAATGTTTTTTCTGCAGAAATCTTGTTTTGCTTGTCGTATTCGTAGTAGTAACCATCATATACACGATAACCTTCACTATCACCATTATATGTCTTGTTTACAATTTTTTCAATAGTTGATGATGTTTTGCCATCTTCCGAAGCAGAATAACCATATTCAGTTTTGATTTCACCAATCAAAGTTGCAGGTATTTCCTCAGTTTCGTTGGTAATGTTATAAACCGAAATATTTTCAGATTTTGTTCTTCCGAAATAATCTGATTTTGTTTCCTGAGTAATTCGATTATTGGAATTAATCTCAATTTTCTCTGTTTCGGTGCTTACACCTGTTGCCGAATCATAATCATTTTCAGGTGCAAAGGTTTTATAAGTTACATTATAATTTTCTTCTGTAACAGTTCCATCATCATTGGTTTTAGTTGAATATATTAAAGCGTCATCAGGGTTATAAATAAATGTTCCGTTATCGGTATATTCAACTGTTCTGCCACCGGTATTTTCAATTGATTCCAATACCCCTAAATTATTATATTCAATAAAATGGATTTGTTCTTCATTTAAAAATACTTTTTCCAGTGTTCCGTTATCGTAATATTCGTACCTATAAGTTGCTATGTTTGTTGAAGAATTTTTATAAGTCGCAGTTTTAATCTGAGTTCTCTTCGCACCATTGTTATAGGTATATTCAACAAGCGGAATCACATTTTCAGATTCACCCGAACCTGTAACAACATTAACAGAGCGCACCTGTCCCCAAGCATCATATATTATTCTGTATTTTCCGTTTGGAGTTATGATTTCTGTTAATCTATCTTTAACATAAACATATTGTAAAGCTTGATTTTGATTGTCGCTTACAGTTGTTGAAATAGAAACAACCTTTCCCATTTCATCATAAGAATAGTTCGTTGTGGTTGTTTCATTTTCTGTTCCGATAGGACTTGTAACCGATTTCAAAATACCGCTAAGCAAATCATAATCATAAGTTACAACGTTTCCATTTTCATCTGTATATGATGCAACATTGTTGCCATCTGCAGTATATGAATCAAAGGTTTCAATATAGTGTATGCCGTCAGTTGATTTATTTGATAATGTGTTACCAAAATTATCCTGAGTTGAAGTTTCTTTTCTCAAACATTCGGGACATTGGCAGTCATTATTTATTGCTCCTGTGCAAGGACAATTTTCTCCATAATAGCAGTCTTCACAACCGCAAGTGCAGATTTCTTCTGCATCGCTATCGCTATCTTCTGTTTCCTCATCATCCTCTTCAATTACTTCACTATTGAAATCTTGTTCAAAGCTGATTCCCGTTGCATAAGAATCAGAAGTAATATTTTTTGCAAGAATTGTTACATCAACAGATTCCGTATCACCTTTAAGAGCAAAGGTATCAACCGCATATTGCCAAGCTTCGTTATGGGGTTCGAAATCAACAACAAAGTTTTCGGTTACAAGCTGTTGGGTTGTGGTTGTTTCGTTGGTGGTTTCGTCAGTTGTGGTTACAGTATCGGTATAAGAATATGTAACCTTAATCTGCGCGGAGCTGTTTGTTGGTTGCTCTGTAATCACAGACTGTTCCAAAGAAGCAAAAGCGCCAATGCTATTATCATCAAACTTACCTTTAAACCAACCGCCTATTGAATAGGTTTCACCCTTTTTACCGTTGATTTTAACATTCTGCGTTGTTGCAGAAATGTTATCGGTAAGAGTGTATGTTTCATCAGCATTAGCAGTATATTGGGGTAAACCGCCA
>JAZUSD010000017.1:0-3320 GCA_045606545.1 Acutalibacteraceae bacterium
GCTCCGATTTCCATAATCTTCATTCCGTCTTTTAAATATTGCTCAATGTATTTAACAGTTGTGAGAAATTCAACTCTGCCGTGCTTGGACAAAAGACGTACATCTTCGTCGTGGGTGTTGTAGTAATCAACAAGAAAATTCCCTGTTACTTCGGGTCGCTTTTTTAAAAGTTTCTTTTTTAGTAAATTAAATAGTTTCATATCCTTCACTCCTAAAATAGAATTATGTATAAAAATAACCGGTGTAAGCTCCTGCAGTAAGCCTACACCGGTATAATCATATCGTTAAAATTAGTTTACTTTTTGCGAAATGAGTATAAAGGCATAGACCTGCAAGTACCATAATCATACTTTACAAGCCAGGAATTCTGCATATCTTGTTTTTTGAGAAGATATGTTTTCATAACCTTTACCTCATTTTTGTATTTCGCACAATATAACATAAGTTTTTTCAGTTGTCAAGAAAAAGTTGTAATTGCTTTTATTACATATCAATGGTAAAATTGTTGTAGTATTAACAGAACGCTTCAGGAGAGTGTTATTTGGTGGGTAGCTTGAAAATCGGAGTGGCAAGTGTCACTTTCAGGAATAAAACTGTCAGTGAGGTAGTTGAAATTGCCAAAAATGCAGGTGTTGAGTTTATTGAGTGGGGTGGAGATGTTCATGTTAAAACCCTTGATGATGCAAGGCTTGCTAAAAAACTTTGCGATGAAAATAATATTAAAATAAGCTCCTACGGCAGTTACTACAGAACAGGAGGCTCTGAAGTAGCAGAGTGGGAAGAGGTTTGCAGAATTGCAAATGAAATGGGTGCTTCCTCTGTAAGAATCTGGCTTGGTAATAAAAATAGTGAGGATTTTGCAGAAAGCGAATATAATGAGCTTTTAGAAGAAATGAAAATCCTTTGCAGTAAGGCAGAAGAATATAATCTTCTTGTTTGTCCCGAATGTCACGATAGCACCTTTAATAATAACACAGAGGCGATTTTGAAGTTGAAAAACGATTTGAACTGCGATAGCTTTAAAACCTATTTTCAGTCCCGTTATTTAAGGTTCGGTTATGATATAGACAGAATTGAAAAGACCTTTGATTTTATTGAGAATTTTCACGTCAGCTACTGTGATTTGAAGCGAGAGCAATGCTTTAAAAAGAAAGATAAAAATTATCTTGATAAACTGATTAAAAAGTTTATTTCAATGAATTTCAATGGTATTGTTATTGTTGAATTTACTAAAGGCTCAAAGGAAAAGAACTTTAGAAAAGATGTTCGGAAATTAAGAGTATATTGAGGTGATTAGAATAAAAATCGCATTATTCAGCCAAAGCGAAAGTAGTTTTTCAAAGGTTTACACACCATCCGTTTTGAAAAAATTAGGTGAATATGGTGAGCTTTCTCAGAGGATAGATAAAAGTAATATTGTATGCCACAAAGAATTTTTAAAGACTTGCGAAATTGCTTTTTCAACATGGGGTATGCCTCAATTTACCGAGGAAGAAATAAAAAAATATATGCCTTGCCTTAAGGTTGTTTTTTATAGTGCAGGAACAGTTCAGTATTTTGCAAGACCTTTTCTCGATTCCGGAATAAGAGTTTTCAGCGCATATTCTGCCAATGGTGTTCCCGTTGCAGAATATACTGTTTCTCAGATTGTTTTAGCCTTAAAGGGATATTTTCAGGGTGCTAAAAGGTATAAATCATTTTTGTCCTATTCCCGAAGTCATACACAAGCTTGTGTTGGCACTTATGGTGCGAGGGTGGGCTTAATCGGTCTTGGTGCAATCGGTTCTGCTGTTGCAGAGCTGCTTAAGGTGCTTGATGTTTCTGTTTTTGCCTATGACCCGTTTGTTGCAGAGGATAGGGCAAATGAGCTTGGTGTTACCTTGTGTGACCTTGAAACAATTTTTAAAGAATGCGACGTTATAAGTAATCACCTAGCAAATAAAAAAGAACTGAAAAACATTTTAAACGGAAAATTCTTCAGCCTTATGAAGCCTCACAGTACATTTATAAACACAGGCAGAGGCGATCAGGTGGATGAATTTGCACTTGCGAAAAGCTTGCTTTGCCACCCGTCAATAACTGCAGTTTTAGATGTTCTTAAAAATGAAAAAATGCCGTATTTCAGTCCGCTTTTCTGGTGCCCCAACGCAATTATCACACCTCATATTGCAGGGAGTTTAGGTAACGAAACCGAGCGAATGGCAGATTATATGATTGAGCAGCTTGATAATTACATAAACGGAAAACCGACAAAATTCGAAATAACAAAGGATATGCTTAAAACTATGGCATAGGTGGGATAATTATGAATTTTAAAACAGCAAAAACGCAAAATCTGTTGGCGGTATTGAGTTTTAAGAAAATATTACAACGACTTATATTTGTTTGTGGGGTGATTGCTTGAACGAATTGAAATTCCGTTGTGTTATTGACGAGGTTTTATGCGATATTACACCATTTAAGCCTTATGCAATAAAATGTAACGAAGATGTTGGTTTGCTGCTTATAAGCTTTAAGGAAAGCGAAAAAGACCAAATCAGAAAGCTTTTTATTGAAAATCCGTGGTGATGTGCATTATAAGCCATCTAAACCCACCGCAATAGCCTTTTAACACTTCCTGAAACAGAAGATATGCTCAAAAAGGCAGGCTTTGCCCTTTCACATAGCAACAAATTCAATATCATAATCGAATATTTCATAAGCAAAGGCAATTACAATATCTTTGAAATCAACGAATTCCTGTTCGCATTCGACCAAAGTTTATTAGGAGGTTAAAAACTATGTTAAAGTTTGTATGCTACCCAAAATGTACCACTTGCCAAAAGGCTAAAAAGTGGCTTGATGATAATAAAATCAAATACGAATTAAGAGATATTAAATTTGAAAACCCGACTTATGAAGAACTCGCCGAATGGTACAACAAAAGCGGATTACCCTTAAAGAAGTTCTTCAATACAAGCGGTCTGCTCTATAAATCTATGGAACTTAAAACCAAGTTACCAACCATGACTGAAGACGAAATGCTGAAACTCCTCGCCACAAACGGCATGCTTGTTAAAAGACCGATTTTAGTAGGCGATGATTTCGTCCTCGTTGGGTTTAAGGAAAAAGAGTGGAAAGATATTATTTGAAAGGATGTTAGGTTATGGCATACTCGTTGTTAGCGCATTTATATCCCTATATCAGAGGTTCACAGGAAGATATCGCAACTTATTCATTGCAATATCTGCTAGTTCAGTCTAAAGAACTGAATAGAGCTTTTACCAAAAGAATTGCCAATGCTTTACATATAGATGTTGATGATATGCTTCAATATGTGT
>JAZUSD010000018.1:0-4980 GCA_045606545.1 Acutalibacteraceae bacterium
CTATCCCTTGACTACTGTTGCTGTTACACGGATATTGAAAAAAGACCTCCTATAGTAGAATAGAAATAAAGCTATTTTACCGTGGGAGGAAAATTTCGCCAAGTTAGTATAGACACATACAGGAGTATGAGACAGAGATCATGCGATTAAGAGAAACGGGACACAGTTATCGTGAAATAGGGGAGAAATTTGGATTAGCCAGGAAACAAATAGCAAATTTTTTTGAAAGATACCACGAGAAACAACGCAAAATAGCCGCAGGAATAGTGATTAAGAAGAAAGGCAGACCAGCAAAGGACAGTGTGGTCACAGCAGAAGACAAGCTCGCCGATCTGCGCTATAAGCTTGCCCGGAAGGATGCACGGATCAAGCAATTAGAGATGGAGAATGAACTGATGTGGGATTTTCTTTCGCTAACAGAAAGGAAGTGAGAACAAGCGTAAAATTTATGGTTATCTATCGCCACAAGGATAAGTATTCAATAAGTGAAATGTGCCGATTCTTTGAGGTATCAAGAAGTGGTTACTATGATTATGTAAAGAGAATGGAGATACCTGCAAAAGATTTACCATTAGCAGAAAAGATAAAAGAATGTCAGGTAAAGCATGGTAAAACCTACGGTTATCGAAGGGTTCATATATGGCTTGCAAGACAAGGAATACACCATAACCCAAATACAATATTAAGAGTTATGCAGAAATACAATCTATTATCAGAGGTCAGAAGAAAAAAGTATAATAATTACAGTAAAGTTTTATACAAATATGATAATCTTCTCAACAGGGATTTTAATGCCGATAGACCTGATCAAAAATGGGTAACAGATATATCGTACATAAAGACACAACAGGGAATATTGTACCTTTCTGTAATACGAGATTTGTATGACAACAGTATCGTAGCATACAAGACCGGAACGGAACAGAACATAAATCTTGTATTAAGTACCATCAGAGCAGCTAAGAGAAAAGAAAAAGTCACTGCAGAGCTGCAACTCCACAGTGACCAGGGGTTTCAATATACATCGCAAGCATATTTTAACCTAACACAATCTTACGGCATAACTCCATCAATGTCAAGACGTGGGAATCCGTATGATAATGCTATGGCTGAAAATTTCTTTTCAATACTTAAAACAGAATGCATCTATCGAACAAAGTTGCGAACCTATGAGGAGGCTCGCCTCCTCATAGGTCAATACATCCATTTCTACAACAACGAAAGAATTCAATTAAAAACAAAACTGACTCCGCTTGAAAAACGAAATCAGTTTGTTGCTTAAATTTTAATATTTAACACCATAGGGGGTGTTTTTGTACTGTCCGCACAATTTGGGGCAGTTCAAGAATTGTAAGGGGTATCTGTATTTTTTAATAATATCTCATCAACGCAACAACCTTACCGAGAATTATAACCTCATCTGTAATAATTGGTTCAAATTCATCGTTTTCGGGTTGCAGACGGAAATGTCCGTTTTCCTTGTAGAAGCGCTTAACAGTTGCTTCATCCTCAATCATAGCAACAACAATTTCGCCGTTGGAAGCATAGGGCGTTTTCTCTGCGATAACAATATCGCCATTAAGAATACCTGCCCAAAGCATACTCTCACCGCGAACTTTTAAGGCAAAGAGAGGTTTATCACGAGAAACTCTTCCTGTATAGGGGATGTAACCCTCAATCTGCTCAACTGCAAGAATGGGCATACCTGCTGTTACAGTACCCAAAAGGGGAACATGAGTAATATTTTCTGCCTGACCGAGAATTCTGATTGATCTTTTAAGAAGCGGGTCGCGCATAATGTAACCTGCTTTTTCTAAAGCATCAAGGTTTGCCTGGACAGAGGATGTGGATTTAAGACCAACCGCTGCACCTATTTCTCGAACTGACGGAGGAACACCATCCTGAGAGCGCTCTACTAAAAATTCATATATTCTTTTTTGAGTTTCGTTAATAGGTTCCATAAAATCACCTTTCCGAACAAATTTTCTGTTTCCTTGTATATAATAACACATATATTTCAAAAAAGCAAACATTTGTTTGCAAAAAGTTGAAAAATTTTTCATATATTTAAAAAAACGTAGTTTTTATTTGCGGGAGAGGGTTATATGTTCAAGATTTTTACATTCAGGCAAATAGCAATAATATCGTTTTTCCTGTGTTTGATTATGCTTTTGGGTTCATTTCTCAATACACTATCTCCGTATGTAGATGTGTTTTCTCCAAATACACAGGAAATCCCCATAATTATGTATCATCAGATAAGCGAAAATAAATCTATATGGGGTGATTATGTAATACCGCTTTCTGTGTTGGAAGACGATTTTCAATATATGAAAAATCACAATATAAATCCTATATCCTTAGAACAATTGAAAAAGTATGCTGAAAAAGGCGAAAAATTACCTCCAAACCCTATAATAATAACCTTTGACGATGGGGAAAGAAGCTTTATAACAAAGGTTTTACCGCTTATTGAAGAATATAAATATCCTGCTAATATGAATTTAGTTGGCTCTCTTGTGGAGCTATATACAAAAAATGGCGATACTGATGACAGATACGCATATCTTAATGAGGAAGATGTAAAAAATCTGTCCAAAAACGAATTGGTTTCTTTAGGTTACCATTCGTATAATCTGCATTCCTTAAGCGGTCGCAGAGGTATGGGTAAAAATTATGGTGAAAGCGAAGAGGAATATAAGAAGCTTATATATAATGATATAGAAAAATTCAACTCCAATTTTAAAAGAATTACGGGAAAGAACGCAGATATTATTGCTTATCCGTACGGAATAAAAAACGAAACCTTGAAAGCAATTGTCAGGGAAAAGGGTTTTAAAATTACATTTACCTGCCGTGAAGAGGTAAACAAAATTTCTGTTGGCTCAAATCTTGAAGAATTAGGCAGATTTAACCGCCCTTACGGAAAAAGCAGTAAAAGTTTTTTTGAGAAAATTTACAAGCAACAACCATAACTCTTGCACTTGTAAACAAAAAGCCTTTGTGCTATTATGTAAAAAAGGATGTAGATGTTATGAATGTTTATAAAAATATAGATGAATTAGTAGGCAAAACTCCTCTTATGGAGCTTGCTAATATTAAAAAAGAAGAAAAGTTGAAAGCAAATATATTTGCAAAATTAGAGTGCTTTAACCCTACGGGAAGTGCGAAGGACAGACCTGCGCTTCAGATGATTTTAAAAGCGGAAGAAGAGAGTATTCTTAAAGAAAATAGTGTAATCATTGAACCAACAAGCGGTAACACGGGTATAGGTCTTGCGGCAATAGGAGCTTCAAAAGGCTATAAGGTTATAATAGTTATGCCCGATACTATGAGTGAAGAACGCATAATGCTTATGAAAGCCTATGGTGCAGAGGTAGTGCTGACCGATGGAAAAAAGGGGATGCAGGGTTCAATTGATGAGGCTAAAAGACTTTCGGAAAAATATGAGAATTCATTTATTCCTTCCCAATTTGACAACCCCCAAAACCCTGAAGCCCATTATAAAACAACGGGTCCTGAAATATGGAATGATACAGATGGAAAAATTGATATTCTCGTTGCAGGAATAGGCACAGGCGGAACTTTATCGGGTACGGGAAAATATCTTAAAGAACAGAATTCAGAAATAAAAGTAGTTGGCATTGAGCCAGTAGATTCACCTTTACTTACAAAAGGTGTTGCCGGTTCTCACGCTATTCAGGGCATAGGCGCAAACTTTATTCCTGAAAATCTCCATAGAGATGTTTATGATGAGATAATTGATGTTTCTAATGAAGACGCTTTTTGTTATGCTCGTAAAATGGCACAAAAAGAGGGTATAGCAGTTGGTATTTCATCAGGTGCGGCTCTTTTTGGAGCAATTGAACTTGCTAAACTACCTGAAAATAAGGGCAAAAACATTGTTGTTGTGTTGACAGATACAGGTGAACGCTATCTTTCAACAGCACTTTATAAATGAGGTAAAAATATATGGAAAGATTTTTAGAATCGGTAGGATTGATAACAGGAACAGTAAAAAATCTTGAGGCAATAAACGGAGATTGCTTTCTTAAAAAGGATGCAGACAAAGAGCTTATTCCTAACAGAAAAGAAATTGTTAAGGTTATAAAAGACTTACAGTCACTTTTGTTCCCTAACTATTTCAAGCATAGTGAGGGCAGTGAAAATGTGCTTTCACAAACAGAGTTGCTCCTTAATATTTATAACCGACTCATTGAGCAGATTAAAGGCGCTTATGCTTTCAACGGAACTGCTATGGAAGAAACTCCTGAAGAGCTTTGCAACGCCTTTATTGAAAGGCTTCCGAAAATAAAACAGCTCCTTATTAAAGATATTGAAGCAATTTATGAGGGCGACCCTGCGGCAAAATGCCATGAGGAAGTTCTTATTTGCTATCCCGGCTTTTATGCGATTTCTATTTTCCGCCTTGCCCACGAGCTTTACACCCTTAAAGTTCCGCTTATTCCTCGAGTTATGACAGAATATGCTCACGAAAAAACAGGTATTGATATTCATGCAGGTGCAACTGTCGGCGAATATTTCTTCATTGACCACGGCACAGGTATTGTTATCGGTGAAACCACAACAATCGGAAACCACGTTAAAATTTATCAGGGCGTTACTCTCGGTGCAAAAAGCTTTGAGCTTGATGAAAATGGAGCACCTGTTAAAGATATTAAACGTCATCCTGATATTGGCAATAATGTTGTTATATATGCAAATGCAACTATACTTGGCGGTAACACAAAAATTGGTGATAACTGTGTTATCGGCGGTAACACCTGGCTTACTCATTCAGTTGAAGCAGGAAGCACTATTTATTATAATGCAAAATAAAAAGAGGCTGTAAAAAAACGCAAGTTTTTTACAGCCTCTTTTTAGGGGATAGGAAAAAAAGATGCAGAACGGACAAACTGAGCAAAATCAAGGCTTCAGACTTGATTTTGTTTGCCCGAAGGCGTACAAGGGTACGTCGAG
>JAZUSD010000019.1:0-14892 GCA_045606545.1 Acutalibacteraceae bacterium
TCTTTTTAGGGGATAGGAAAAAAAGATGCAGAACGGACAAACTGAGCAAAATCAAGGCTTCAGACTTGATTTTGTTTGCCCGAAGGCGTACAAGGGTACGTCGAGTGGCGAAGTTTGTTCGTAGTATAAAACATTTTTTTCATCAATTTTAGATTATCTATATCTTTAAGGGGTTCTATAGGCTTATTAAACCTACAGAACCCCTTACTATATCTGGTTTTATACGGTCTGCGCTTTTTTTACAGCCCCTTTCTTATTTCAATTTACCTTGTGCTCTCTTTTCAGGGGTTCTTATAAATCTCACAATTCCTGCAACAACAAGAATTGCCATAAGTACTGCTACTGCAAAAGTTGTAACTTTATCGAGATTACTTTCTGTTTCTCCCTCAAAAACTTCAATAGAATCAAAAACATCTTTTAAGTTATCTTTGTTTTCTTCAATATCAGTTGTGTATGTAAATGTGTATTTATAATCCACACAGCCAAATTCATACATAGTCTGATAATAAACTACTGTTTTTTTGTTTTTGGTTATAGTGGTTTTTGTTTGACAGACAAGAGCAGTTTTGCCATTTTTATGCTTAACTTTTTCTCCGCTTAAAAACTTTATATCGAAATCTTCTGCAAACTCTTTCATAACAACCTTTGATTCTTCGGAAATTGAGCTTGTATATTCTTCAATGTCTTTCTTGCTCATATTGGCAGGGCAGAAAATATAATCCTCGCTTGTATTGTCATTATAACTTACGGTAAAAGTATCCCCATTTTCATTGGTGAAATTAAAATCGCTTATATTTGCCCCCGTCTGCTCAAAGCCTTCAGGCAAATCTACTGTAAAAAGGTCTGCTCCGTTAAAGACTTCTGCATTAGCACAGATTGCAAAAGAGAAGAACATTACTAAAGTAAAAATAAGAGTTACTGCCTTCTTCATATAATTTCCTCTTTCAAAAACTGCACCAAAGGAAAACCTTTGGTGCAGAAAAATTTTTAATCGTCGTCATCCTCGTCATCGTCTTCTTCGGGTTCAACGGGAGTGATTTCAACCTTGATTTTTTCAATTCTTCTGTCCTCAACCTCGAGAACTGTGAATTTAACATTTTCAAAAACAACTTCGTTCATTTCACCGTTTTTTGGAATACATTGAAGCTCGTCCATAATAAAGCCTGCAAGGGTTTCATAATCTCCCTCGGGAAGCTCTTTGCCGATAAGCTCATCGATTTCTTCAATATCAATTGTACCCTCAACAGTAAAGGTGTTCTCGTCAATTTTTGAGATTTCCTCTTCTTCCTCGTCATATTCATCCTGAATATCACCCATAACCGCTTCAACAATATCTTCAAGGGTAACAATACCTGCTGTTCCACCGTATTCATCAACAACAACTGCCATCTGAATACGTTTAAGGCGCATTTCCTTAAAAAGCTCTCCGCAAGCTTTGGTTTCGGGAACAAAATAAGGCTCTCTCATTATATTTTTTAAGGTACCTTTAACCTTAACCTCTTTACCAACATATTTGAGCAAATCTTTAATGTAAACGATACCAACAATGTTATCAATATCTTCATCATAAAGAGGTATTCTTGACCTGCCGTTTTCAATGGCAAGTGCCATAAATTCTTCGAGCGTTGTGTCATTAACATCAGCGGCAACAACATCGGTACGATGGGTCATAACATCTCCCGCGTCCATATCATCAAACTCGAAGATGTTATTTATCATTTCCTTCTGGTCATCTTCAATAACACCCTTTTCGCCACCAACATCAACCATCATACGAATTTCTTCTTCTGTAACAACCTCTTCATCTGCATTGGGGTCGAAACCTAAAAGTCGAACTACGCCATTTGTGGAAAGAGAAAGAAATTTTACAAAGGGTGATGTAAGCTTTGCGATTACATAAAGAGGTTTTGCCACTGCAAAAGCTACTTTTTCAGGGATTTGCATACCAATTCTTTTAGGAACAAGCTCACCAAGAACAAGAGAGAAGTATGACATAATCAATGTAATCAACACAACTGCAACAGGCGAAACTATGCTTTCGGGAAGCCCGAATCTTCCTGTAACTGCATCTGTAAGCATTTCTGCAAATGATGTTGCAGCAGAAGCGGATGTTAAAAATCCTGCTAAGGTTATTCCAATCTGAATTGTGGAAAGGAATTTTGTCGGGTTTTTTGTAAGCTTTAAAACAAGCTTTGCTTTTTTGTTGCCTTCCTCCGCCAATTTCTCTATTTTTGCATCATTAAGAGAAATAACGGCAATTTCCGCCATAGCAAAATATGCGTTTACAAAAATAAGCGCCAACAGTAAAAGAATTTTTAAAACCAAGCTTCCTCCTGCTGAATTTTGTGAAAGTTCAATAGCTTGGGCCAATATGAAATTAGGTCCGGGGTCATCCATAGTTGGATTTACTCCTTTCAAAAAATAAAAAATATTATGTAGTATGAAAATACACTATACCACATTAGCATATATTATACATTTATTTCTACTGTTTTGTCAATGTTTTAGGGCAATTTTTACAGTAGTTATGCCTGTTCTCTTACCTGATTTTCAGAGTTTGTGAAAAACTACTCAAAATATGCGAAATATTGTTAAATTTTCCACGATTTTTTGGGTTTTTGCAGTTTACTTTTGAAGAAATAAGTGTTATTATGTTTGGTGGTATATATGATACCTATTATAGTGTTTTTAAATTGATATTTTTTATAGGAGGAAATACTATGGCTAGAAAAATGAAAACCATGGACGGTAACAATGCCGCTGCTTATGTGTCTTATGCATTCACAGAAGTTGCAGGTATTTACCCCATCACCCCTTCCAGCCCTATGGCAGACTATGTTGACCAGTGGTCAGCTCAGGGCGTGAAGAACATCTTCGGAACAACTGTTAAGGTTTCCGAAATGCAATCCGAAGCAGGTGCAGCAGGTACTGTTCACGGTTCACTCGCAGCCGGTGCGCTCACAACAACTTACACAGCTTCTCAGGGTCTTCTTCTTATGATCCCCAACATGTACAAAATCGCAGGTGAACTTCTTCCCAGCGTTTTCCATGTATCAGCTCGTTGTGTTGCTTCACACGCACTTAACATCTTCGGCGACCATTCAGACGTTTATGCTTGCCGTCAGACAGGTTTCGCAATGCTCGCTGAAACAAACACTCAGGAAGTTATGGACCTCGGTGCTGTTGCTCACCTTGCAACAATCAAGAGCAGAGTTCCTTTTATCAACTTCTTTGACGGTTTCCGTACTTCTCACGAAATTCAGAAAATTGCTATCTGGGATTATGAAGATCTCAAAGAAATGTGCGATATGGACGCAGTTGATGCTTTCAGAAAGAGAGCTCTCAACCCCGATCGTCCTGTAATGCGCGGTTCTCACGAAAACGGCGACATCTTCTTCCAGCACAGAGAAGCATGTAACACATACTATGATGCAGTTCCTGCTATCGTTGAAGAATACATGGGCAAGGTTAATGCAAAACTTGGCACAGATTATCAGCTTTTCAACTACTACGGTGCTGCTGATGCAGAAAACGTAATCGTTGCTATGGGTTCTATCTGTGACGTTGCTGAAGAAGTTATTGATTACCTTCTTGCTAAAGGCGAAAAGGTTGGTCTTCTTAAAGTTCGTCTTTACAGACCCTTCGCATCTGAAAAATTCGTTGCAGCTCTTCCCGCAACAGTTAAGAAAATTGCTGTTCTTGACAGAACAAAAGAACCTGGTTCAATCGGTGAACCTCTCTACCTTGATGTTGTTGCTGCTCTTGACGCTTGCAACAAATCCGGTATCTTTGTTTCCGGCGGTCGTTACGGTCTCGGTTCAAAAGATACTCCCCCTGCTTCAATCTTTGCTATTTTTGCAGACCTTGCAAAAGCAGATTCCAAAAAGCACTTCACTCTCGGTATTAACGACGACGTTACTTACCTTTCTCTCCCCGAAGAAGAAGCTCCCAACACAGCTGCTGAAGGCACAATTGAGTGCAAATTCTGGGGTCTTGGCGGTGACGGTACAGTTGGTGCTAACAAAGACTCTATCAAAATCATCGGTGACCACACTGACAAATATGTTCAGGCATACTTCCAGTATGACTCAAAGAAAACCGGTGGTGTTACAATTTCTCACCTTCGTTTCGGTGACAAACCCATCAAGAGCCCCTACTATGTAAACAAGGCTGACTTCGTTGCATGTCACACACCTGCTTACATCGAAAAAGGCTTCAAGATTGTTAATGACGTTAAACCCGGCGGTGTATTCCTTATTAACTGCCAGTGGAGCGATGAAGAGCTTGCTTCCAAGCTCAACGCAGAAACAAAGCAGTACATTGCAAAGAACAATGTTCAGCTTTACACAGTTAACGCTATTGACCTTGCTGCTGAAATCGGTCTCGGTAAGAGAACAAACACAATTCTTCAGGCATCCTTCTTCGCTCTTGCTAATGTTCTTCCTAAGGATGAAGCAATCGGCTATATGAAGAACGCTGCATTGAAGTTCCTCAAAAAAGGTCAGGAAATCGTTGACATGAACCACAAAGCTATAGACGCAGGTTTCGGTGCATTCAAGAAATTTGATGTTCCTGCTGACTGGGCAAACGCAACTGACGATGTAAATGCTGTTGCTTCCGAAGGTCCCGCAAAGCTTGTTAAGATGGTTGACAATATTATGAAACCCGTTGGTGCTATGAACGGTGACGCTCTTCCCGTTTCTGTATTCGCAGACCACGCTGACGGTACTTTCGAGCAGGGTGCTTCCGCATACGAAAAACGCGGTGTTGCAGTTCTCGTTCCCGAATGGGATCCCGCAACTTGCGCAAAATGTAACAAGTGTTCTTATGTATGTCCTCACGCAACAATCCGTCCCTTCGCTCTTGATGCAGACGAAGTTGCAAACGCTCCCGAAGTTCTTAAGAAGGCTCCCAAGCCCGTTGTTAAGACAGACTATATCTACACACTTGCTGTTTCTCCCCTCGATTGTATGGGTTGCGGCGTTTGTGTTGGCGTATGTCCCACTAACTCTCTTAAGATGGTATCCCGTGAAAGCCAGGATGCTCAGCAGGCAGCATTTGATTACTGCGTAGCTAACGTAACAGAAAAAGAGGGTGTTGCAGGTCCTGCAAACATCATCTCCAGCCAGTATAAGAAACCTCTCCTTGAGTTCTCAGGTTCTTGCGCAGGTTGTGCAGAAACTGCTTATGCTCGTCTTGTTACTCAGCTCTTCGGTGACAGAATGTACATCTCCAACGCAACAGGTTGTTCTTCTATCTGGGGCGGTCCTGCTGCTACATCTCCCTACACAACAAACGCTAAGGGTCAGGGTCCTGCTTGGGCTAACTCCCTCTTCGAAGATAACGCAGAACACGGTTTCGGTATGCTTCTCGGTCAGAACGCTCTTCGTAACAGCCTTATTGCTAAGGTTGAACAGATTGCAGAATCCGATAAGGCTTCCGATGCAGTAAAAGCTGCTGCTAAAGAATATCTTGCAACTGTTAACGACGGTGAAAAGAACGGCGCTGCTACAGATGCTCTTGTTGCTGCTATCGGTGACGGTGCTTGCTGCGACCTTTGCAAATCAATCGTTGATAACAAAGAATTCCTTTCCAAGAAATCCGTATGGATCTTCGGTGGTGACGGTTGGGCTTATGATATCGGCTTCGGCGGTGTTGACCACGTTCTTGCTTCCGGTGAAGATGTAAACATCATGGTATTCGATACTGAAGTTTACTCCAACACAGGTGGTCAGGCTTCTAAGGCTTCCAACATCGGTCAGGTTGCTCAGTTTGCTGCTGCAGGTAAGGCTATCGCTAAGAAGAGCCTTGCTGAAATCGCAATGAGCTATGGTTATGTTTACGTTGCACAGATCGCAATGGGCGCAGACCAGAACCAGACTCTTAAAGCAATCAAAGAAGCAGAAGCTTACAATGGACCTTCTCTTATCATTGCTTACTCACCCTGCGAAATGCACTCAATCAAGGGTGGTATGATTAACTGCCAGAACGAAATGAAGAAAGCTGTTGAATGCGGTTACTGGAATATGTTCCGTTACAACCCCGCTCTCAAAGCAGAAGGCAAGAATCCTTTCACAATCGATTCCAAACCTGCTACAGGCGATTACAAAGCATTCCTTCTTAACGAGGCACGTTACTCAGCTCTTACTCGCTCCTTCCCCGAAAGAGCTGAAGCTCTCTTTGCACAGTCAGAACAGACAGCTCTCGAAAGATATGAGCATCTTCTCAGACTCAAAGACCTCTACGCTCCTAAGGCTGAATAAGTTAAATAACAAAAAATCCTCTTGCAGAAATGCAAGGGGATTTTTTAATGCAAAATTGAAAATGCAAAATGCAAAATTATCGGGGAAGCTGCGCTTCCAAACATTTTAATGTTTTTAGGTATTCTTTCTGTTCTTTTGTTATTCTGTAGCTTTCAACTGCTTTTTGAATTGTTTTGTTATGTGTCCATTTATCAAGCTCATTATTTTCTAAAACCTTAATTGTTTCATCATATTGCTTTGCGAGTGCTGTTGCAAAATACCAAGCTCTTACCATATTGATATAGTATTCTTCGCTTTCGATATTTTTAACCAAATGAAGATATTCCGGCTTAAAATCCTCTTCAAGATAATAATTCATTAAACAATTTACTGCAAAACGGATTGCGTAAGTATCTTTTGAATTCAGCCACCTTTTTATATCTTCCAAAAGCTCGGGTTTATGCTTTTTCAATATTTTCGGGCGCATCATATCGCAGGTTGCCCAGTTATCTACAAAGGGAAGAAATTTGTTCAATTCTTCAATTAAAACATTATAATCTTTAATTTGTTCCAGCAAAAAAGCGTGTAAATTATCTTCCTCATAATATTTATGAGGAAGGTTTTTTAAAAAGCTTTTCGCCTCTTCCCTTTTATTGAACTCTTTTGCAAATTTTCGCAAAACAGGGGTTCTGATACCGATAACCTTATCAGAATTAACCGTTGGCATAAGCTTTTGATGGAATTCTTTATATTTTAAGTCTTGTAGTTCAAATAGTTGATTTTGTAAAATTGTTTTCATTTTGTACCACCCACCGCTGACGCGGTCCTCCTCCTTTTTGCAAGCAAAAAAGAGGGATAGTATGCAAAAGACTTTTGATTTTAGATGCAGAAACTGTTTTCTCGACCCGAAGGTGTATACAGATACTCCGAGTGGGCGAAAAACAGTTAAAAAAGCAGGCTTGTGCCTGCTTTTTGTTCTGCGCTAAAAGCAACAGTCTTTATTCTTTTACATCGCTTTCATTTGGCATAACAAATGCCGCTACAATGTAGATAATCAGTCCGCTACCGCCTGCTAAGCAAAAAAGTGCCCAGGCAAGACGAATTAAGGTTGGGTCAATATTGAGATATTCTGCAATACCGCCACAAACACCTGCAATTTTTTTACCGTCTTCTTTTTTATATAATTTCTTTCCGTTCATATTATCACTCTTTTCTTTAAGAAATGTTTATTTTCTACAAAAATTGTAACACTCATAAAAAACAATGTCAATATGACGGATTTTATTTTAATAAATACTTAATAAAAATTATATCAAAGATTCAAAAGCTTAATAGCATTTCCCGAGAAAATCTTTTCTTCTTCACCAGGAGTGAGCTCAAGAGTTTTTATCATACCTATGTCCCAAGATGGTGCATGCCAGGGTGCATCGGAGCCAAAAATAATTTTATCTACACCTTTTTTCTCAAGAATACGCTGTGCCACAATTTTCGGCATTGAAGCATAACCAAAAGCGGTGTCGAAATATACGGGTGTATCGCAAAGGTATTTTAAAACATCCTCGCCCATTCCTGCCGAACCCCAATGAGCACAAATCATAGGTGAATCAATCCATTTTGCTGCTTCACGCAATCTTTCCGGAGTAGCGTGATACGGTGCAGGGTAACCAAAATCAACACCTGCGTGAAAAACTACAATTAAACCAAGCTCGGAAATCTTTTTATAAAGTGGCTTCATTTTAGGGTCATCAACAAAAAATTGCTGATATTCAGGATGAAGCTTAATCCCCTTAAGACCCATTTCCTTTATACGCTCTAATTCTTCCAGAGCATTTTCAGCGTGGGGATATACAGAACCGAAAGGAATAATATCTTCACTTTCGCAGGATTTAATATAATCGTTAACGGCAGTCTGTTGCTTTTCGTTGGTGGCAATTGATAAAACAACGCTTTTATCAACACCGTCTTTCCCCATTAAAAGCTTAAGACTGTTTAATGTTCCGTTTGTCTGGGGAATAAGACCACCTGAAACAAAGCTTAATTTTTCAATGGTTTTTTCTGCAATTTTTTCAGGAAAAACGTGGGTATGGAAATCTATTATCATAGTTGTGAGAATTTCTCTCCATTTCATTAAAAATCTTTTAATATTATAACCGATTATACTTAAATCACCCACCCTTTCGGGTAGGTGATTATTTTAATTAAAGATTATAATACTTTTCAAATTCAGCAGGTGTGGGGATTTTTGCCATTTCAGCAAGCTCAGCACGTTTTGATTTAATAAAGTTTTTGATAAGCTCTTCGGGGAATACTCCACCTGCAGTAAGGTAATCGTGGTCGCTTTCAAGAGCGTTGAGAGCCTCATCAAGAGTTGTGGGTAAGCCCTGAAGCTTTGCCTTTTCTTCTTCGGGAAGATTGAAAAGGTTAAAGTCATAGGGGCCCCAACCGTTTGCGTGAGGGTCAATTTTATTTTTAACACCATCAAGACCTGCCATAAGAATAGCTGCAAAACAGAAGTAAGGGTTACAAGTAGCATCGGGGTTACGAAGCTCGAAACGACGTTTCTCGGGAGCTTTAGCATAAGCAGGAATACGGATAACTGCACTTCTGTTTGATGTTGCATAACCAACTGTTACAGGTGCTTCAAAGCCGGGAATCAAACGCTTGAAAGAGTTTGTGCTGGGGTTTGTGAGAGCACAGAGTGAAGAAATATGCTTAAGAAGACCACCCATAAAGTAATGTGCGGTTTCACTAAGATTTGCATAACCGTTATCGTCAGAGAAAACAGGCTTGCCATCTTTAAGAAGAAGCATATGAACGTGCATACCGCTACCTGCTTCACCGTAAATGGGTTTAGGCATAAATGTAGCAGTTTTGCCGTGTTTAAGAGCAGTGTTACGGATAATGTATTTTATCCACATTGTAGCATCTGCCATTTTTGACATTTTGCCAAGCTGAGGTTCAATTTCAAACTGACCTGATGCTGCAACCTCGGGATGATGGTAGTTAATTTCAATACCTGCATCTGCCATATGCATACACATTTCGCTACGGCATTCGTAAGTAACGTCAAAGGGTTTTGCGATGTGATAGTTTTTCTGCTTGGGAACGATAACACCGTCACCTGCAACATCACTATTCCAATAAGACTGCTTAGCATCAACGCCTGCGCTTATATTATCAGGGCTAACATTCCAACCAACCTGGTCGAAGAGATAAAATTCAAATTCTGGAAGAATAAGCATTGTATCTGCAACGCCGCAATCTGCCATATATTTTTCTGCTGCAAGAACTATATTTCTGGGGTACTGAGCCAAAGGTCTGTTCTGAGGATTATCAATAATCATAGCATTACCTGTCATTGATAATGTGGGAATAGAACAGAATGGATCAATAATAGCGGTATCGGGATCGGGAATAAAAACCATATCGCTCTTTTCAACAACAGCATAGCCGTAGTTTGAAGCATCAAAGCCTATACCGCTTTTCATTGTATCTTCAGAAAAATTTTCTGCAGGAATTGTAACGTGGCGGTATTGACCGTTAATATCAACCATTTTAAAGTCAACCATTTTAATGTCTTTTTCTTTAATAAGGTTGATGATGTTTTCAATTTTTTTCTGCATAAAAAACAACCTTTCCTGGCGTAATTTTGCCCAAATTTTTTACATTTTTTATATTAACATAAGCCCTTTTCATTGTCAATCAATGGAAAGGGCTTTTTCTTTGTTATTTCTTTGTTCCCGACACCTGATACATCTCATTGTCAGAAATTATTATATCAATATTAAAATATGGTTTGAGCGATTCTGATAACTCCTCTGCGGTAGGCAATTCCAAAGAAACTTTTGACGCTCTTTTTTCATGACGGCTTTGTATTTCTTCTCTGCTCATTGAATGAGCAATAGTAATTCTGCCACTTTCTTTAAGATATTTATAAAGATTTTTTATTAATCCTTCAGAATTCGGGAAATGTGGAAATGCATTATAAATCATTATTATATCGAACTTTTTATTGAAGCTATATTCTTCGGCATCACCGCAAATTATTTCAGTTCCGGGAAATTTCTGTTTTGCAATTCTCACCATTTCGGAGGAAATATCAATTCCCGTAACAGAATTTACATTTCTTTCTGAATAAAAAGGGAATAAAGTCCCTGTTCCGCAGGCAATATCCAGAATATCTTTACCGGTTGCTACTCCTGCGTTATCAAATATTTTCTCAATTATTGCTTCTTTCGGAATTTGCTCTGCATCCCATCCTACTGCAAGCTTATCGAAAAAATTTATAACATCTTTCTTTTCCATATTACATTCCCATAGAGGTTTTAAAGTGCAATTCTCTCATACCATCAACCTCATCGCAAATCGCTTTAAGATTACAGGTCTCGCAGTCAAATGTCAGATTATTCATAACCTGATTAAGAGTTTCGGTTATTTCGTGATTTTTTCTTGAAAGACTTTCAAGCTTTGAAAAATCAACTGCATCTTCCGTTGCAAAAATAATCTTAACACCCTTAACTGCAGGATTTTCTTTAAATTTATTTATAAGAAGATTACCGATTTTCTGAAAACTGACACCTTTTTTTACTGCATTTTTTGAAACACGGACGCTTTCTTTATGTGCCTTTGCAGATGTTCTTATCATATAACCATCGGGGAAAAAGTGATATTTTGTATATTCAATTTTTCTTATTAGGTTATATGTTTTCTGTGTTTCTTCTTGTTCCCCGAATTCAATAAAGCAAATTCGGGCAAATTTTGTGTTTTCTTTTAATTCCTGCAAATCTTTCCCTATAACAACAATTGTATCTTCAATATGAGATGAAGTTAACAGATTAAACCCAACACCATCAAGCTCAAAAAGGGTTTCCTTTTGAAGAATCACTTGATTATGCCCAACATCTTCCCAAGCATTTTCTTTTTCGTAAGAAAATGCTTTTTTGGAATAAGGTTCAATTATTTCAGAAACCTCTTTAATTAAAGAATCAAAAATTTCCATTACAGCTTTTTATCTCTTTTCATATTGTCGTAATGCTTACCCAATAAATCGTAAACCTTGCGAACAAGCTTCATATCAAGGTTAAACCAATAAATTGCAAAAGTTAAGAGAAAAAGACCTACAATAACTGCCAATATTATTAAAAATACATCCATCTTAATTCTCCTTTGCAAGACCCTTTTGACGGGCATATTCTGCCGCACCTAAGGCACCCATAAGCTGAGGGTCAGTCGAAAGCTCAACAACCTTGATTTTTAAAACCTTTTCAATAGCCTTTTTAAGTCCGTCATTTTTAGCACAACCGCCAGTAAGTGTTATGCTGTCTGTTGCACCAGCTTTTTTAGCCATAACGAAACAACGCTTTGCAACTGCAAGCTGAATACCTGCAGCAATTTCATCCATAGGCTTACCTTCACCAACAAGGGAAATAACTTCACTTTCTGCAAAAACTGTGCATTGAGCGGTAATCGGAATTGTATTTTTTGCTTCCAATGAAAGCTTTGAAAATTCGGGAAGAGTCATTTCAAAAGCATTTGCCATTGCTTCATAGAATCTGCCTGTGCCTGCGGCACATTTATCGTTCATAGCAAAGTTTTTAACTGTACCATCAGTATCAATAGAAATTCCTTTTACGTCCTGACCACCGATATCAATAATCGCTTTAACCTCGGGATTTGTCACGTGAACACCCATAGCGTGACAGCTGATTTCAGATATATTTTCATCAGCAAAGGGAACTTTGTTTCTTCCGTAGCCTGTGCCAATAAGATAGGTTAACTCTTCTGCAGAATTAAGACCTTCAACCTGTGCAACTGCATCACCAAGAGCAATTTCTGCACTTGCAACAGGATTGATTTTGCTTCTGTTAGTTACATTGGCAACCATTTTGCCGTTTTCATCAACAATAACGCATTTTGTATATGTAGAGCCTACATCGCATCCGCCAAAATATTTCATATCATTTTTCTCCTTACCACGCTAAATCGTCTTCAAAATCAAGAAGAGTTTCATCGAGAGGCTCTTCCTGAAGAACCGTCTGCATATATTTATTAACCTGCTCTCGCATATCTCTTCTTGAAATTGTTCTCGGGTCCATAAGGTCCTGCTTAACCCAGATAAAGTTAATATCTCTTTCTCTTGCCTGGTCATCAAAAATACCCGCAAGACCATCCATACCCTTACAGGAAATCTGGTCATACATAATAACTGTATCTGCATTATATTCTTCAACAATTCTCCAAAGCTCGTCAACAACATTACGATAACCGCCCTTTGTATGCTTTCTCATAATGGAGCGCTGATATGTTTTTGCCAAATCCTTAAGAGATTGTTCTTTATCTTCAGTATCAATTTCAAGGTACGAAATCATTGTTTCCATATCCATAACAACATTCATACCCCAGCAGTTTTCAAGCCAGTTTGCAAAGCTTGTGTAATAGTTTGCAGGACAAGACCAAACAACTGCACGATGACGCATTTCCTTTGAAACGGGAGTTTTCTTTTCATAGGCTTTCATCATAATCTTATTAACTTTTTCATCAACCTTAAGAAATTTCTCGTTTGAACCGCCTGAAAGGTTGAAATAGAAAATTCTGTAAAGCCAGAAACAAGCACCTGTCATCTGAGGATACGGAGTTTTATTTATATCCCATTTCTGACGCTCGTATTCAAGCTGCTTGTTGTAATCCTTCATTCGTCTGAAATAGTTATCCCAATCGAATTTCTCGCCCGTCTGCTCTTCAATAAATTTAATAAGAGCCTTTATTTCGTCAACTGCATATTCCTGCACATCTTCGCCATTATAACGAAGAGGAATGCCGAAACAATGAGTGGGAAGCTTAAGTCTTCTGTCAAGGAAGGATGAGTTCATAATTGAACCATCGCAGGGCATATTTGTGCCTATCATACAGCAACCCATTTTTGGGTAATCGTCTTCAATGGCAACACCTGCTTCCGCACTTGGTAAAGGACAAACGTCTGCAGGAACACCGAAGCTTTCAGTAACCTCAAGGTAAGGCGGTGTTATCTGCTGATCAACCATCGAAGAAAGGAAAATCGGCAATGTCTGCAAGGGCATAGGAATTAAATTGGGAAAGCCCGTGAAGATTTCATTTGGCACAATTTCGTCCATAAGCACAATTTTCTTTGAAAGCTTGTTGCCGGGATTTATTTTTTCATCTGCTCTTAAAGAGATATTAATAAGCTTTGTTGTGTGCTTTACTATCATATTATAATGAAGATGTGCCATACGGAGCTGAGGTCCGCGAAGGCCTGCAACATGCCTGTCAACAAAGGACGGAGCAGAAAGATAAGATGCCATCCAACGATATTTCCAGATACCCTTAACTGTAGAAATGGGTGCTTTAAGCACCATTTTTATCATATCTTTCCAGGTGACGAGCCATCTGTAATAATCATATATTGTGTCTTTTAAACCGCGCCATTCTCTGTGCTTGAGTATGGCGGTATGCTCTTTATAAAGCTTACCGTAGTTTTTCATTTGTTGCTCATCTCCTTTGCTTTCTGAATTTTTTTGATTTCAAGGCTTTCAACAAAAGCTTGAACTCTTGTGCGAAGCTGACCTGATGCAGAAGCGGTATATTGACGGTCAACTGCCGCAGTCGGAACACCATAATCTCCGTTCATTACATATGATGCCAGAGCTCTTTCATAACCCCAATATTCACAGAATTTAAGCTGTTCATACATAACACCATCAGCATGATATTCATCAACAAGTTTTTTTACGTAATCTCGTCTTTCCTGAACCTTTTTGTGGCTCATAAAACGAGGACATTGACTTGTTTTTAAATAATGAAGACAAATCTGTGTGAGAATGTCTTGTGATTTATTAATTACAATCTCTTGTCTACCCGGTAAAGCACCGAAGCAATATCTATCAGCAACAACAAGAGCACCGCTGTCTTCTATAAGAGCAGTAAAATCGGGGTCATCCATTTCAGAGCCAACCACAACGATTTTTGCTCTGTAATTCTTTTTAACGTCAGGCTCTCTTGTTTTCAATTCTTCTGCCGTTTCCCTCAAAGCAGGTAAAATCAAGGCTTTGGGACAACAATATGTAACAAGGTTAAGTATATGATATTCATAACCTGTAATTCTCGGGTTTTCTTCTTTTCTGTACTCACCTATTTCAGTCATAAGACGGCAAACCTCGTTATGCTCTTCAACTGCTTTTAAAAGAGCTTTATCGGAAGTATCGACACCGTAAACTGAAGTAAGCATATTAAGAATTTTATTTCTTGTCTGAGTTACGTAATGCTTTACTGTATGCTCTTCGATTTTAAACGGAGCATCTAAAAAAGTAACAAAAAACTTATCATTAGGTACTAATTCTAAAAGTTCAAAATGCTCCGCAGTTCTGTTCATTTCGGAACAAGTTTCTGAAGCCAACAAAGCATTGAGGAAATTGTAACCGCCTTCGATGGCACGTTCTAAAATAGCTTTTGAAAAACCGCAAAGGAAATTACTCATATAATAGGTTGCAATATCCATTGAACCTGTTCTCGGGGCACGAAGCCTTACAGAAAAACAGTTTCCGCAGTTCAAAAGCACCTCGGGAATATGGTAACATGTATAACCGAGAGCAATTCCGCCCTCGTTTTTCGCCTTTTGCACAAGCTCGTTATTTGC
>JAZUSD010000020.1:0-46986 GCA_045606545.1 Acutalibacteraceae bacterium
TTACTGCATATTCCAAAGTTTAAAGGAAAAAACAAGAATGGTGATTTGATGATAACAACAATAATAAGGACTTTTATAATATACTGCGTTGTTTCTGTTTGCGTTCGGCTTATGGGAAAAAGGCAACTGGGGCAATTGCAGCCCGGCGAGCTCGTTATAACAATTCTGATTTCTGAAATTGCAGCAATGCCTATAGGCGATAACAACGTTCCCATATTGAACAGCATAATTCCCCTATTGTTGCTTGTAAGCTTTGAAATAATAAACTCCCTTATTGACAGAAAATTTGTTGCATTCAGACATCTTACAGAGGGAAAACCCGTAACAATAATAAGGAACGGTGAGCTTTTGCAAAATGAGCTAAAAAACCTGCGTTTCACAATAAATGACGTTTTATTGGCTTTAAGGCAAAAGGATGTTTTTGATATTGAAGAGGTGGAATATGCGGTAGTTGAAACCAACGGAACTTTATCTGTACTTTTAAAGCCTTGTTACCGCCCTGCTATCCAGAAGACGCTGGGCAAAACAGAAAAAGACAATGGTATGCCCTGTGCGGTTGTTATTGACGGAAAAATCATTGAAAGCTCATTTAAAGACTGCGGTATAACCGAAAAAGAAGTTTTATCGAAACTCAAAAGAGAAACTAACGACATAAAAAACGTTATGCTTATGACAGTTGATAAAAGCAAAAAATTCAATATTATTTTCAAAAAGGAATGTTAAAATATGAAAAGAATTGTTGTTGCTATAATAATTCCTGTTATTTCGATTGCTTTAGGAGTTTTTTCTTTCTTTTTTGTTAAAAGCACTTGCAACCAAGTGGTAGCGGGACTTGACGAGGTTCTCCATAATGCTTTAACCGAAGATGCAGAAGAGGTTAACCGCTTGTCTGTTCAAACGAACCGAAATTGGCACGAAAAAGTTTTTTTACTGAATATTTTCCTCGGCAGAACCAATACAAGTGAGGTTGATAAGCTAATGAACAAAATTGTTTATTTTTCAGAAATCGGTGATTACGAAGGGGTTTTGCTGAACGCAGAGGATTGCAAGGAGGAACTTCTGTATATAATAGAGTCAAATGAACCGAAAATAAGTGCCGTATTTTGACAGAAAAATGTAATAAAAAACTATTGAAAAGTAACAAAAAGGTGTATATAATTGAAGTGTAAACTGTTAGAAAGGGTGTGATTTTATGATGGTCTGGATATGGGTTGCTTTACTTGCAGCGTTTGTTATTATCGAAGCCTCAACAGCACAGCTTCTTACCATCTGGTTCGCAGTAGGTTCTCTTGCTGCTCTTATTACAACATTTATAACCGATAATATTATTGTTCAGGTTATTGTATTTGTTGTTGTATCTGCAATTGCTTTGGCAATCACCCGACCTTTGGTAAAGAAAATGACAAAGGCGCAAAAACAGCCTACAAATGCAGATATGTACATAGGCAAGGAAGCCGTTGTTACAGAAGACATTAATAACCTTGAAGCAAAAGGGCTTGTT
Source organism: Acutalibacteraceae bacterium (assembly GCA_045606545.1). GTDB lineage: Bacteria > Bacillota > Clostridia > Oscillospirales > Acutalibacteraceae > DTU089. Next base: position 1,502 of record JAZUSD010000020.1, read on the forward strand.
AAGGTAGGCGGTTCAATATGGACTGCAAGAACAGAGGTTGATAACTACACAATCCCTGCAGGCTCACATGTTACAGTTATTAAAATAGAAGGCGTTAAGCTTATTGTCCGCCCGATATTATATAATTGATATTGTTTTATTAAGGAGGAAAAAATATGTTCATTACACTTTCAGCAGCAACAACAGTAGGTCTTGTTGCAATAATTGCGGTAATAGCGATTATTATTTTACTCGTTATTGCAAATATCAAAATTGTTCCCCAGTCAAAAGCTTATGTTATTGAGCGATTGGGCGCATATTTCGCAACATGGGACACAGGTCTTCATGTTAAAATTCCTTTCATTGAAAAGGTAGCAAAGGTTGTTTCCCTTAAAGAACAGGTTGTTGACTTCCCTCCTCAACCGGTTATTACAAAAGATAACGTTACAATGCAGATTGATACCGTTGTTTTCTTCCAGATTACAGACCCCAAGCTTTTCTGCTACGGTGTTGAATATCCCATTTCCGCTATTGAAAACTTAACAGCAACAACTCTTCGTAACATCATCGGTGAGCTTGAGCTTGACCACACTCTTACTTCCCGCGACACAATCAATGCTAAAATCCGCGGTATTCTTGACGAAGCAACTGACCCTTGGGGCATTAAGGTTAACCGAGTTGAGCTTAAAAACATTCTTCCCCCTCGTGAAATTCAGGATGCAATGGAAAAGCAGATGAAGGCAGAACGTGAACGCCGTGAAAGCATTCTTCGTGCTGAAGGTGAAAAGGCAAGTGCTGTTCTTGTTGCAGAAGGTAAAAAAGAGGCTCAGATTCTTGAAGCTGAGGCTAACAAGCAGGCAGCAATTCTTCACGCAGAAGCAGTTAAGGAATCAAAAATGCGCGAAGCAGAAGGTGAAGCAAATGCTATCATTGCAATCCAGAAGGCTCAGGCTGAAGGCATCAGAATGATTAACGAGGCTTCTCCCTCTAAAGAATACATTTCACTTAAAGGAATGGAAGCATTCGAAAAAGCTGCAGACGGCAAGGCAACAAAAATTATTGTTCCCTCAGATTTGCAGAACCTTGCAGGCGTAACAGGTAGTGTTAAGGAGTTTTTAAAGGACTGATATAAGTTTAAAAGTACCGTTTAGGCGGTACTTTTTTCTTTAATTTATTGACACTTTTCCAAATTATGTTATTATATTCATATCAATTTTTTTGGAGGTATTAATATGACCGCAGGTTTGGCAACAAGCATTGGTTCAATCATTATGGCGTTCATTACAATGATTACTTCATTGTTCGGAATTATCTCAAACAAGCCCGACAACAAAGTTATCCAAGGTTTTGAACCCAAGGAGGAAGCAGAAATGAGAATTATGAGTTTTAACATTCGTTGCGCGAATGTTGGTAGCGACAGTTGGGAAGACAGAATTGGCATCGTTTCCCAGACAATGTTAGATAGTGAAGCTGATTCAATCGGCGTTCAGGAAGCAACACCTGAGTGGATGGCAACTCTTAAAGAAACAGTTGGCGAGAAATACGCTTATGTTGGTGTTGGCCGTGATGATGGCGACAACGAAGGTGAATATTCCGCTATTTTCTATCGTAAAGATAAATATGATATTGAAGACAGCGGTACCTTCTGGCTTTCAGAAACTCCCGACAAAGTTTCTTTCGGTTGGGATGCAGCTTGCAGAAGAGTTTGCACATGGGCAGTTCTTGTAAACAAAGAAACAGGCGTTAAATATGCTCACCTTAACAGCCACTTTGACCACGTTGGTATTGCCGCAAGAAAGAACAGTGTTGATTTGATTGTTAACAAAGCAAAAGAATTTGCAGATATACCCGTTGTTTTCACCGCAGATATGAATGTTAAGGAAGGCAGTGATAACTACAATCAATTCGTTGAATCCGGTGTTCTTAAGGATACCAAGAAGCTTGCTCCCGACACAATGAACTACTGCACATATCACGATACAAAGCCTGAAAGACATGCTGACGATGTTATTGACTATGTTATGATTAACGATAACTTTGAGGCAGTTTCTTATAAGGTTGTTACAGAAGGTATCGACGGACGCTTCGTTTCCGACCACTACCCTGTTTATGCTGATATTATTATGAAATGAATGGTAACACAAATCCCTGATTGATTCAATTTTGAATCAATCAGGGATTTAGTTTTTTATTTTTTCTTCTTTTTTATATTATACATTTTCTTATAATATTCAGAAGCCTCGTGAACCTCGCCATCGAAAATAAGCTTACCGTTTTTCATTACGATACCTCTTGTGCAGAACTCTTCTGCAACAGCAGTCTGATGAGTAACAAAAAGAAGTGTAACATTATCTTTTTCAATAATCTCATTGATTTTTTCTTTACATTTGACCTTAAAAGCGTTATCTCCTACGCTCAAAGCCTCATCAACAATAAGTATCTCAGGCCTTATATTAACATTAATAGCAAAACCCAAACGAGACTTCATACCGCTTGAATAGGTACGAACAGGCTGGTCAATATAATCGCCCAATTCAGAAAACTCAATTATTTCTTCTTCAAGCTCTTTTATTTCTTTATCAGAAAGACCGAGGATATGACCTTTAAGGAAAATATTCTGACGGCCTGAAAACTCCTGGTCAAAACCGCTTGTAAGCTCCAAAAGAGCACTAACGCGACCATTGACGGTTATTTCACCGCTTGTTGGGAATGAAACCCCTGTTATCATTTTTAAAACTGTGGATTTACCTGCACCGTTTTTACCGAAAAGGGCAACAGAATCGCCACGCTTAATTTCAAAACTGACTTCATCAACAGCTTTTTTCTTTTTATATTTTATATTTTTAAAGAAAATGGCAAGAAGTCTTTTTCTTGTGCTTGAATAGAGCTTATAAATTTTTGTTACATTATCGAATTTAATTACTGTATCTTTCATATCAATTTACCTCCTATCAAAGAACATCGGGAATTTCTTTGCGGAGCTTTTTATATGCCCATATTGAAAGGAAACCAAGCACAAGATACCAACAAAGGAAATATATAAGTCTTTTTGGTTGTTCAAAAAACCAAATGTGATTTACAAAGCAATTTCTATAACCGTAACAAATAAATGTTACAGGGTTTAGCATTAATATTGCATTAAGTATTTTGTTATCTGCAACATTCTGAATATTCCAGAGAATACCTGAAAGCCAGAACACCGCAATATTAAAGGATTTTACAAGGTTTGCAAAGTCTTTACCGATACAGGATACCAGACCTGCAAAAAGAGCCCATGCATTAAAGAAAAGGAACATCAACATCATATAGAACGGTAACTGAACCAAATATATTGTTGGCGGATAACCCATAACCCAGAAAAGAACAATAGTTACAGCAACAAGAATAATATGAACAATTAAATTTGAAATATTGGTAAAGGTCGGAATTGTCATTATGGGATATTTCATTTTCGTTACAAGATAGCTGTAACGCCTTATGCACATAGTTCCGCCTGTTATGGCATCGCCCATAAAGAACCATGAAACCATACCTGCAACAAGCCATAAAATGAAGGGATAATCCCCTACATCTTTACCGCTTCGAAGACCGATAGAAATAGCAAACCAATACACAAAAATAGTAAACACCGGTTTAATAACTGCCCATGCCCAACCTAAAGCAGAGCCGTTATAAGTCTTTTTCAAATCTGCAACAGACAGTTTCATTATCTGGTGTATATTATCTTTATGCTCTTTGATATTTAAAGAAATTATATCAAAATAACTTTTCATTTAACAAAGCTCCTTGTTAGTCATCTATAACGATTGAATCCTCTGTTTCTTTGATTGAAAAGAACACAGGTTTTTCTTTATAAGAAATATTTGGACAATGAAGTGTCAATTTAAGATTACCATCAAAATCCTTAAAAATCATTCCGTGACCGCCATCATCTTCAAAAACAGGTTTAAGATGTGACCATTTACCGAAAATAGAACCATTATCAGATGTTGCTACGCACTGAACATAACCATCATCACAGGTTGACCATATCATAATGAGCTTTCCGTTCTCTTTTCTGTAAAGGAAAGGTCCGTCTGTAACATTATGATTTTCTTCAGTTGCTTCACGATTTAAAAATGAACTTGCAGCGAAAAGCTCAACAGGTTCACCGATACAGCCTGAAAAATCAGGTTTAAGTTCCATAAAGCAAATTGTTCCGTTAAGGATTTGGGTATGCTCGTGACAGAATACGCAATAAGGTTTTCCGTTTTCAACATAGAATGTACCATCAAGGCACTCCCATTCGGGCGGGGTTACCGCGCCATCGGATGCAGGAACAAACTCACCATCGGGAGTATCACTTTTTAAAATATATGTTCCTCTTAAACCGTTGGGCTTGGTGAAGGTTGCAAACATATAAAATTTACCTTCAAATTCGTGAACCTCGGGTGCCCAGTTTACAGCAGTATTCAATCCGTGTTTATTTGAATTAAAAACCTCTTTGGGTTCAGACCAGTTCTCTAAATCAGTACCGATATAAACATCAAATCCACCTGTTTTAACACCGAAATTAGCGGCTCTTGTGCCGTACATATAGTACTTGCCATTATGTTTGAGAACAAAAGGATCTCTTATATTAATTTTTGAATTTTTCACGAAATCACCAACTACACCAACATATATTTAATAATACCATATATTTACAAAATAAACAATAGTTAAATTATCGTGTTTGCATTGACAAAAATCAAATTCGTTTTATAATTAATATAGAGTATTATTATGTTATAAACAGGAGAACACTTATGAAAAAAAGAACAAAAGCTTTGCTTTATTTAGGTGGAATTGCAGCAACTGCTGCCGCGACTCACTTTTTTAACAAAGATTTACATAAGGATATTTGTATGATTGCCCACAGAGGCCATAGCAGTAAACACCCCGGCAACACAGAAGCTGCATTTTTAAGTGCTGTTAAAAATGGTTCAGGCGGTATTGAAACTGACGTTCGCATAACAAAAGACGGCGTTTTTGTTGTTAACCACAATGATGAAGCAAAATTCTTTGACGGAACAGAATTAATTGTTGCAGATTCAACCTATGAAGAGCTTTCAAAAAAAGCTCTTTACAACGATAAATCTGATGAAATTGTATATATCTGCACATTCGAGAGATACCTTGAAATCTGCCGAGATGCAAATATGATTTGCTTTATTGAGCTTAAGGGTGAATTTTCCGATGAAGATATCAAACGCCTTTTCACAATGGCGGATGAAATTTACGATTTAAAGAAATGCTCTCTTCAATCCTTTGAATTTGATAATCTCATTAAAACTCACGAGGCATTTCCCGATTTACAGATTATGCTCACCTATGGCAAAAACTGCGGTGATTATCATAAATGTATCGATTATGGTTTTGACATCGATGCTGAATGGAAGGTTACAACACCTAAAATGGTTAAAGAATTCCACGATAAAGGATTAAAAGTCGGCGTTTGGACTGCGAATGATATAGGCGTTCTGAATTACTGCCGTGCTCTTGGTGTTGATTACATAGAATCTGACGTTTTCGGAAAATAAAATTAGGATAAATTTAATTTATGGGTTTATTATTTAAAACACTTTATGTTTACATTGCAAACCTTGGTATTTTTGTTATCAATATTTTCAAATCATTTTTCAAATTGATACTCAAAGGTTTGCAAAAGCTTTTCAAATTTAATAAAGATTCATTCACTTCTGCTAAAACATTTTTAAAAAGAAGTATTGCGTTTATTTTAATATTTGCAGTTTTGGCAGGTTCTGTTGTTTACATCATTTCTACAGATAGCAAAACAGATGCAATTGTTTTAAAAATTGATGGTGAAACCATTGGTTATGCAGGAACTCAAAATGATGCGGACCACGCTAATGCCCTGGCATTGAATTATTTGGGAATCACCGAAAACAAAGGGTTTGAAACCGAAAAGGTAAAAACAGAAGCATTCAATATAAAAAACAGTTCAACTTTATCAGAAGAGATAATCAAAACAATTGCGCCAGACAGAATTTGTGTGACGGAAATATATTTTGATAACGAGCTGTTCTGCGCAGTGAAAAACAGACAAGAGGCTCGGGAAGTCTTTTTCAATCAACTGAAAAAGGCACAGAAGAAATATCCTAAATCATCTGTTGCGTTTGCTCAGGAAATTACCTTCAGCGATGCTTACTATGAAAAAAACGATGATAAGATTTGGTCAACAGAACAGTTAGAGCTTAATTTAAAAATCCTTAATCCGTTGGATATCTGCCATGCTGACTGTGAAAAAACTATTGAAACTGTTGAATATGACACTGTTGAAATACAAACCAACACTCTTTTTATTGGTGACACAAGAGTCAGAAGAAACGGTGCTAACGGCTCCGCTTATGCTATTGACCTTGTAACCTATATAGGCGATAAAAAAGTATCTGCTGAGCAGTTAATGAATGTACCTGTTAAGGCTCCTGTTTCTCAGATTATTGAAAGAGGTATTCGTGCAGAAAGCCTTTCCCTCGGAACTTACTCCGTTTTACAGACAACCGGTTATTTCTGTTGGCCAGTTGTTGGCTTGTTTACTGTTACCTCTCCTTTTGGCTACAGAAGCCTTGGTTACCATAGAGGTATCGATATTTCAGGTGCAAGTGCATCAGGTTCACTTGTTGTTGCCGGTGCTTCAGGAACAGTTACAACTGCAGGTTGGAGCACAGGCGGTTATGGTAACTATGTTATAATTGACCACGGTAACGGTGTTGAAACACTTTATGCCCATATGCTTGACAATTCACTTATGGTAAACGAAGGTGACAAAGTTACAAAAGGTCAGGCAATCGGCCGTGTTGGTAACACAGGTTATTCCTTTGGTGCTCACCTTCACTTTGAAGTAAGAATTAACGGTAACAGAATTAACCCTGCTCCATATTTAGGTCTTGAATAATGAACATAACAATTATTGCCCTTGGCAAATTAAAAGAAAAGTTTTTAACAGATGCCGTTAATGAATATAGTAAAAGAATATCCGCTTACGGCAAACTTCAAATTATTGAGCTTAATCCCGTAAGGCTTTCCGATAATCCTTCCCAAACGGAAATTGATAACGCTCTCACTAAAGAAGCGGAAGAAATAAAAAAGAAAATACCTAACAACAGTTATGTTTTTTCTTTGTGCATTGAGGGAAAGGAAAAATCGAGCGAAAGCTTTGCTAAAGCTATAAATGATGCGGTAGTAAACGGAAAAAGCAACATTGTTTTTATTATCGGCAGTTCATTCGGTCTTTCTCCCGAAATTAAAAATCTTTCCGATTTCAAACTTTCCTTTTCCCCTATGACATTCCCCCATCAGCTAATGAGAGTTATGCTTCTTCCACAGATTTACAGAGCTTTCCAGATTAACAACAACGGAAAATATCACAAATGAGGCTTTATTATGGCAATGTGCGATATGTGTGAAAATTACAGATATGATGAAGATTTAGAGGAATATTTCTGCGACATTGAATTGGATGAGGATGAATATTTAAAATTCCTCACCTCTTCAAATGACGCTTGCCCCTATTTCAGGGCAGATGATGAATATCGTATTGTTCGCAAACAGAATTGAAAAAATCTGTGTAGTTTCGGCTACACAGATTTTTTTGTAAGTTTTTTTATTACCCTGAAATAGAACATCAGAGACAGAATATTTGCAACCGTCCAACCAACAGGCCAGGACCACCATATTCCACTATATCCCCATATTGGAGAGAATACATAGGCAAGAACAACTCTTAAAATTAAATCTGTAAAGGTTGCAACCATAAACAGCTTCATTGTCCCCGTACCTCTTAAAACGCCGTCACATACAAGCTTGATACCGATAAAGGCATAAAAAGGTGCAACAGTTTTAAGAAAGAGTGCACCTGATTTGACAGCTTCGCTGCTTCCATCACCTTCCATAAACAACTCAATTAATTGTACATTAAATGCAAGATATAAAACTGCAAGAATTATACCTGTGAAAACAACCATAATAGTTCCGTATTTCATACCCTCTCTTATACGAGGGTATTTTTTTGCTCCGAAATTCTGGGCGGTAAAGCTTGAAACACCATTACCGAAGGTATAAAGAGCATTGATTGTAAATGTATTTAGTTTAATTGCAGCAGAATAACCCGCAATAACTGACGAGCCATAACCATTTATAAGCTTTTGAATAAACACATTACCAACAGAAACAAAGCTTTGTTGCAATACGCTTGGTATTGAAATACGAGCAATTTTTCCTAACAAGGAAAAGGAGAATAATGGTGTTTTCTCTTTTACCGGTAATTTTTTCAAATGGTGTAAAAGGGTAATAACTGATAAAAGCCCTGCAAGACCTTGGGCTATGAATGTTGCCCAGGCAACACCTGCTACTCCCATATTAAAGAACACAACAAGCACATAGTCTAAAACAACATTAAAAACAGAGGAGAAAATCAGAAAATACAATGGTGTTTTAGAGTCGCCCAAAGAAGTGAAAATTCCGTTTGAAATATTATAAATAAAAAGGAAAATAAACCCGCCTATGTATATTTTGAGATATAATGCAGACTCCGAAAAAATATTTTCGGGTGTATCAATAGCAGTCATAAGAGCAGGTGTCAGAGCAATTCCTGAAATAGTGAGAATTGAACCTAAAACAAGACAAGATATGAGAGCGGTTGATATTGCAGTTTTAACTTTTTTGAATTCTTTTGCGCCAAAAAGTTGAGATATTACAACACTGCAACCGATATTGCAACCGAAAGCAACTGCATTGAAAATATTTGTTATAGGGTATGATGCTCCAACTGCTGCAAGAGCCTCCTCCCCTGCAAAACGACCTGCTATAAGGCTATCGGCAATGCTATAAAACTGCTGAAAAACAACACTTATAAAAAGAGGCAAAGTAAACTGTAAAAGAACTTTATTTACGCTACCCTTTGTTAAATCACGAGCCATTTAAAAATCCTTTCGAGAATATATTTCTTAATTCACAATAGAATATTATATGACTGTTTTTCCAATTTGTCAAAGAAAAGAGGTGCTTTATGGCAAGTTTTTTGAATGCAATAGGCTCTGTAGTCTGGGGCGTTCCGATGTTGTTACTTTTTATTTTTACAGCCCTTCGCTTTTCTCTTAATAGCAGTTTTTTTCAAATACGTGGTTTCTTTACTATGATTAAAGAAACTCTTTTAAAAATGTTTTCAAAAACAGAAAATAACGGCATCTCTCAATTTGGAGCTTTTTGTTCGGTTCTTGGAGCTTGTATCGGAACAGGAAACATTGTTGGTGTTGCAACGGCAATTTACTCGGGCGGTGCGGGTACTGTTTTTTGGATGTGGATTTCCGCATTTCTTTCTATGATGACTGCTTATTCGGAAAACTATTTAGGTGTAAAATACCGAAGGAAAGATAAATATGGTAAATTGCAGGGTGGCGCATTTTCTTACATAGAACATGGAACAAAAATGAAAGGGCTTGCAAAGGCTTATGCTCTTTTATCTGTTTTTTCTGTTATAGGAATGGGTAACCTGACCCAGAGCAATTCAGTTTCTGAATCTATTGTTGCGGGATTTAATATAAATAAATATATTGTTGGAATTCTATGTGCACTACTATGTTTAATTATCATAAGCGGTGGTGTGCAAAGAATTTCAAAATTCGGTACATTCACAGTACCGATTATGACAATTGCTTATTTAACGCTTTCTTTTATGGTTCTGTTTAAATTTAAACGAAATATTATTCCTGCCGTTTCCTTGGTGTTCAGAGAGGCTTTTTCTCTAAAAGCCATAAATGGTTATGGTATGTTTAAAGCTATGCGCTACGGCATTTCAAGAGGCGTTTTCTCAAACGAGGCAGGTCTTGGCTCTTCAACTCTTATTCACGCGGAAAGCAACAATCAAAAAGGCGAAACACAGGGTATGTGGGCAATGCTCGAGGTTTTTATTGATACAGTTTTTTTATGCACTATTACAGCCCTTGTTATTCTCGTCAGTAAAAATAATTTCACAACTCAATTATATGGAGCTGATTTATCTGTTGCGGCATATTCTTCCATTGGCGAAATCGGAAAGAAAGGAATCGCTATATTAACTGCTGTTTTTGCCTTCACCTCCCTATCAAGTTGCTCTTTTTACGGAGAAAAAAGCTTTTCTTATTTATTTGGAAAAAAGCACATCAAGATATATAAAACTCTTTATATTATCCTTGTTTTTATAGGCAGCATAAATCCGCCTAAAATAATTTGGGAATTTGCAGATATCTGCAACGGACTTATGGCAGTACCGAATTTGTTTGCTATTAACTGTTTGGGAAAAGAGGTTGAGTACCCATAAAAAGTGAGGAGAGAGGAATGAGGAGTGAGGGGTGTCGGGACCTGCGATCGGCATTATATATAACTAAAAACCGAAACTCTACCTTTATAAATTTCTTTTATTTCAAAAACTAAATATTGAGAAAAAAGTTTTGGTCAGCTACGTTTTAATTTGTTTGGAAGCGGAGCTTCCCCTATACTCCTAACTACTCACTCCTAACTCCTAACTAAAAATGGCATCGCCTTTTCAAGCGATGCCATTTTTCTTAATATTTATCTTTTACTTTTTTAGTATTTGAATATGCACTAGTTGTTTTGCTATAGTAAGCTTTTACTTTGTAAGTATATGTTTTGCCTTTTTTTGCAGACTTATCAAGATAGGATTTTTTTGTTCTGCCTTTCACTGTAGCAATTTTTTTGTAGCTTCCGCTACCGGTTTTACGGTAAACATAGTAACCACTTGCACCTTCAACAGTTCCCCATTTAGCTGTTACACCTTTTTTACCGCTCTTTGCACTTTTTAGTTCAGGGTTATCAAGGTAATAACGGGAAACCTCAGTAAAGTAACTTACATAATCTCCGCTATAAGCCACCACTTTGTAAAAATACTTTGTTCCGCTTTTAGCTTTTTTATCTGTATAATAAGATTTTGTTGCACCTTTAACAGTAGCAATTCTCTTATATTTTCCGTCTTCTGTTTTTCTATATACTTTGTAACCCGAACAATTTGAAACAGGTTTCCAGCTTATTTTTACGCCATCTGAAGTGTTTTTTGCACTCTCTATTGTAACCTTGGAAATTCGTTTATATCTTATTCCGCTTGTATCATACAAGCCTTTCACATCATCGCAAACGGGAACAACAGTATAAGCGTATTCAGTTCCTGCTTTTGCAGTTTTATCAATATAATTATCAACATTTTTTAATGTTGCAATTTTTGTCCAACCGGTTGAACTGGTTCTTCTACCGATAATATAACCATTAGCGCCTTTAACTTTTTTCCAGGTGATTTTTATACCTTTTGTTACATTATATGCGTTTGTTAATTGAGGTATATCAAGATAAACTGTGCTGACGCCATCGTAATCACAACCGCTCTCTACTGTACCATTATAAGCTTTTACAGTATAGGTATATTTTTTACCGCTTTCGCAGGTTGTGTCCTCATAAGACTTAACTTTTCCTTTAAAATCCGCTATTTCTTCCCATTCGGTATTTTCAGTTCTGCGATAAAGAATATACCCTTCCGAATTGGAAACAGTATTCCATTTAACCAAAATACCGCTATCTGTTATTTCAGCACTTACAAGTTCAGGAGTTGAAAGTGAAATAAATTCAATATCAACACTATTTTCATAAGAACTGCGCATATTATCTTTTACAGAAACAACTGCATAAGTGTATGTCTGTCCGTTATCAACATTCATATCACTGTAAACAGTATCTTCATCAACACCGATTTCTGCGATTTTCACATAATCCTTATCGTCAATTTTTCTGTATATTTCGTAACCATCAACACCTTCAATCTGCTCCCAGAAAAGTGTTATAGAAACTTTATCAGCATAAGCATACCAGATTTCAGGTTGTTCGGGAGAAATATCTGTAAACTTAAAACCGTTTAATATTGCATATTCCTCAGCAACAGTACCGCTTCTACCCTGAATTTCAAATTCTTCGTCCTTTACAAACTCAATATCATCTGCACTATAATAACCCAATGCGTAGTTTCCGATATTCTTAACACTATCGGGAATAACTACAGATTTAAGCCCTGCACAATGGAATGCCGCACCCTCAATTGTTTCAACACCGTATGGTAAATAAACAGTCTCAAGAGCCGTACAATTACTGAAGGCATTTGCTTTTATGGTTTTTATTGCTTCAGGAAGAACTACTTCTTTGAGATTAACTGAACCATAAAAGCACATTTCGGGAATTGTTTTTGCAGCTTCAGGAAGAATGACTTTTTCTGTTTTTGAAAAAGCAAATGCACTTTCATTAATTTCTTTTACGGTTTCGGGAATATCAACCTCTTTGACAGTGGAATTTCTGAAAGCATTTGAATCTATGGTTTCAACTTTTGGAGAGTATTCGTTAATTTTTGTTTTTGCTTCGGGAACTTTAACAAGCATAGATAAATCATTTCTGTATAAAACGCCATCAACAGAACCATATTTCCCGCCATCTTCGCAAATAATATCTGTTAAATTGCTTGCGTTTTCAAAAGCATTTTCAAAAATATAGGTAACAGTTGCGGGAACATAAACTGTTTTTACATTTGAATCTGCAAATACTGATTCCCATATCTCTGTAACAGGATAGCCTTCAATTTTCTCAGGTATTATTATTTCATCAGAATATGGGCAATCAGTATAACCGTAAATTACTGCGTGCGCAGGTCCGGTTAATACATCTTCCTCTATGAGATAATAGTCAAAAAACTCTGTATAATCACTTAAATTGATAAATGATATTTCATTTTCTTCTGCGTATTTTTGTGCTTTTGTATCAGCTTTTGCAAAAATGGTTACACCATCAATTTTTGCAAGTGCATCGTCAAGCTCTTCGTTGCAGTAATAACCGAAAGCATAATCCTCTATTCCCTTAACAGTTTCAGGAATTTCAACCTCTGTATATAACATACAACCATAAAATGCCATTGAACCGATATAAGAGACATCGGCGAAGTCAATATCCTTAAGATTATTACATCCATAAAATGCTCTTTGACCAATTGTTTCAACGCTTGAAGATAACTCAACTGTTTCAAGACTTGTTGCATTCAAAAATGCTTCCACACCGATATTTCTGATACCTTCGCCAACAACAAGCTTATTGAAATCATATGAAAGCCACATTGGATTTTCTTCAAATTCTCCCATAAATCCATTTCCGTTTATGGTAAGCGTTCCACCATCTGCAGAAAGCTCCCAAGAGAATTCTCCGCCATCCACATCAGCCACAACACCACAAGCAAAAGGCTCTTCAATTGCAGAGCCTACAATTGAAAATGTTGTAAAAAGCATAACTATTGAAAGAACAAGAGAAATTAATTTTTTCATAATCTTCCCTCCGAAAAACATATATATTTATTATACTATATTAATCCAACAAATTCAACACAAAAAGAATACCCCACGGTAAAAACCGCAGGGTTAGACACCTAAAAATTATTAATAATTAAGCCTCTGCTTCTTTTTTCTTGCTGAAGCACTCACTGCAATAAACAGGACGATCTTCACGGGGTTTGAAGTAAACTTCTGCAACTCCACCGCATTCAGCGCAAACTGTTGTGAATTTTTCACGTTCGCCTCTCATAGCCTGTTTGCGAGCGTCACGACAAGCTTTACAGCTTTTGGGCTCGTTTACCAAACCTTTTTCAGCATAGAATTCCTGCTCACCGGCTGTGAAAATAAATTCATTGCCGCACTCCTTGCATACGAGTGTTTTGTCTTCGTACATTTTTTGCTACCTCGCTTGAAATATATTATGTAAACCGATATAGTGAGAAAATATTCACCCTAATCGGAACACACACTCTTTAATTTTTTTCGCGCTCTTTGAAGGGCATTATCAACAGATTTTTCAGTCATATTGAGCCTTTTGCCAATCTCTTCATAAGCCATACCGCCTGCCCTGAAAAACACAACCGCCTTTTCAACATCGGAAAGAGTTGTTTCACAGGCATTCAGAACTTCGTTGAAATGCTCACCATCTAAAATAAGCTTTAACGGGTCTTCATCAGTATCAGAAGTTTCAGGAACTTCTGAACTCATTCCAACAGGTATTTCAACCCTTGACACGCCCGCCGCAGTATTGATGCTATTCTGCATACATTTGAAAGCATAAGCTTCAAAAGGAACACCACGAGAAAAATCATAAGTCTTAACGGCTTTTAAAAAACCTATCATTCCCTCTTGAACAAAATCATCGGAATCAAGATACGATACACTTACTCCTGCACCACGAGTATTAAGAAAACGTGCAGAAACAGTAGCTTTTGCACTTTCATCACCATTTTGAGAAAGTTTGACAAGTTCTTCATTACTCAATGATTTATAATCCTTGAAAATTTTTGAACCCAACAAACCACCCCAACTAAATAATTATTCTGCTCTTACGATACACTATACCACTCTTTTAGCATTTTGTCAAATATTTTTTTATTTTATATGATTTTTTTGTATAAAATACAAAATATTTCTAAAAAAACATTATTCCAACAAATTGCGACAAAAAAAGATGGCAGAAAATAAATTTTCCACCATCTTATTTTTCTTGTAATCCATCTTCCAAAATATCAACTGCAGATGTCTGAATGTACCATTTGCCGTTAATCTGAAGACAAACTAATTTTTCATAAACTGTTTTATATGAACCATTTTCCCCTTTTGCCTCAATTTCAAAATCAAGAAACGCAACCTTTGTTGGGAATTGTGAATAATTAAAGGAAATCTGCAGGGAATTGTTGACAGATGTAAGTGAATCACCTGTTATGTAGGTTATATCGGTTATTTTATAATCCAAGGAAAAATCTTCGCCACATTTCGAAATATAGAAATCACGACTTTCATTCAATGGTTTTGTTATTGCATCAAATGTTTCTTCATCGCCATAATACCAGTTTTCTTTGTAATATTCCTTAATCTGCTCATCATAAAGACTGTAATAAAGCTTTGCATCATCAGTTTCAATTGCCGCTACCATTGTTTTTATGACTTTATCGGGTTTAGAGCCTGTTATTGAACCTATAATAATTGCACTAACTGCTAAAACAAAGGCAACCGCAACAGTTATTATTACTGTTGTTTTAAAAGAAATTGGTTTTTTACGTTCCTTTTTCTTTGTGAATTTCTGTGGTGCTTTTCTTTTGTTATTTTTTAAAGGCGCAGAGCAGTATGGACAATTCACAAAATTATCCGGACTTTGCCTATGGCAATTATCACAATACATTTCTACACCCTCTTTCATAAAAACCGTCCACTCATTAAGGGTGGACGGCGTAAATTTGTGTTTTAGGATTTACCCAAATTATTCTTCAACAGGAGCTTCAACTGCTTCTTCTGCAGGAGCTTCTTCTGCTGCTTCTTCAACAGGAAGAAGTGCACGGATTGAAAGGCTAACTCTCTTTCTTTCCTCATCGATTTCGGTAATCTTTGCTTCAACCTTTTCACCGATTTTAAGAACGTCAGCGGGTTTTGCAACGTGCTTGTTAGCAATCTGTGAAATATGAATAAGACCATCAACACCGGGAACGATGTGAGCAAATGCACCGAAATCTGTGAAGTTTGCAATTTCAACTTCTGCTACAGAATCAACTGCATATTTTGCTTTGAAGATTTCCCAGGGGTTGTCCTCAAGCTTTTTGTAGCCAAGAGCAATCTGTTTCTTTTCGGGGTTGAGAGATTTAATTGTAACCTCAACCTCATCACCCACAGAAACAACTTCTGATGGATCTTTAATTCTGTTCCATGAAAGCTCGCTAACGTGAATCATGCCATCAACGCCACCGATATCAACAAAAGCACCGAATTTCATAAGAGATTTAACTACGCCCTTACGAACTTCGCCTTCTGTTGCTTCTGCCCAGAATTTTTCTTCTGCTGCTTTTCTTTCGTCTTTAAGTACAGCGCGGATAGAGCCTACTGCTCTTCTTCTCTGTTTGTTAACTTCAATAACTTTGAACTTAACTGTTTTCTTAACAAGGTCTTCAAGCTTATCGTTACGGCTTGCAGTTGCAAGAGATGCAGGGATGAAAAGACGAGCATTGTTGGAAACAACAATAACGCCACCGCGAACAACTTCTGTAACAACACCTTCAAGAACTTCGTCTGTGCCTTCAGCAGAAACAACTTTGTCCCATGCTGCAATAGCATCATAACGTTTTTTGGAAAGCATTGTAAAGCCTTCCACATCGTTGGTTTTCATGATGATAAGGTTAAGTTCATCGCCGACTTTGAGTTCTGCTTTGGGGTCTGCGGACGGGTCGTTGCTGTATTCGCTGTAGGGAATATAGCCTGTTTGCTTCCTGCCGATATCAACCTGTATCTCTGTGTTAGTCACATTCAATACTGTACCAACAACCTTTTGGTCGCTGTTCATATTGCTGAGTGATTCTTCCAAAGCTGCTGCAAAATCAAAATCTTCAGCTGCTGCAGAGTCCAGCACTTTTTCCTCCTCAATCATAGTTGTGTCTTTGACAATTTCGGACATGGTTTCAAGTACCTCCTTTATAATACCGGCGGGAGTAGATGCACCCGCAGTGAGACCGATAGAATTAAATCCGCCAAGAGTGATACCATTAAGCTCATCAGCAGTTTCAATAAGAAAAGACGGACAGTTCTTTTCACAGACGCCAAGAAGTTTTCGTGTATTGGAGCTATGACGCCCACCAACGATAACCATTGCATCAGAAACTTTAGAAAGTTCTGCCGCTTCATTTTGTCTTTCTTCGGTCGCACTGCATATTGTATCAAATATTTTCAGATTTGTACATAGAATTTTTATTTTTTTTACACTTTTTTCCCATTCTTTTATGCTAAAAGTTGTCTGAGAAACAAAAATCAGGTCTTTTTCTGCCAAATCAGGTCGATTAACAAACAATTCATCAAGTTTTTCTGCAGAATTTATAACAAAGGCTTCGCCCTTTGCATAGCTTTTTATACCTTTAACCTCAGGGTGATTCTCGTCACCTGCAATTAAAGTTACAACATTTTCTGCGGAATTTTTCAGAATTATTTTATGAATTTTCTTAACAAATGGACAAGCCGCATCAATAAACTCGCAACCGCTTTTTTCTGCTTCTTCAAAAATTTCTTTTGTAACTCCGTGAGTTCTCAAAACAAGAATTGTATCTTCGGGAACCTGGGAAACACTTTCAACTACAATTACTCCCCTGTTTTCCAAATCCTCAATAACCTGTTGGTTATGAATTATGGGACCAAGAGTTGCTACTTTTTTGCCTTCACTGACAAGCTTTTCAATCAGCTTTATAGCTCTGTCAACACCGAAGCAAAAGCCTGCCTTTTTTGCTAATGTAATTTCGGTCATTAAAGTCGCTCCTTTATGACTTTAATCATATAATCAATAGACTCAGAAAGAGTGAGTTTGGTTGTATCAACAAGAACTGCATCATCTGCTTGCTTCAATGGTGCAATTTCTCTGTTCATATCCTGATAGTCGCGCTCTTTGATTTCTTTGAGAATATTATCATATTCAACAACCTGACCTTTTTCGGTAAGCTCTTTAAAGCGTCTGTCTGCACGAGCTTCTGCAGATGCAGTAAGATAAATTTTAATCTGAGCATCGGGAAGAACAACAGTACCGATATCTCTGCCATCCATAATACAGTTGTTTTTCTTCGCAATATCCCTCTGCAAATCGAATAGAAATTCTCTTACCTTCGGAATTGCGGAAACATTTGATGCCGCCATTGAAACTTCATTCTGTCTTATAGCTGTTGAAACATCCTCTTCACCGAGAAAAACTCTCTGCTCTCCGTCAACAAAACGAAGAGAAACATCAAGACCTTCCAATGTAGGAACAACATCTTCTGCACTCTTGGTATCTTTACCAAGTCTTAAAGCATTAAGACCGACTGTTCTGTAAAGTGCACCTGTATCAACATAAATAAAGCCTAATTCTTTTGATGCAGTTTTTGCTATTGTGCTTTTGCCTGCACCTGCAGGACCATCGATTGCAATGTTAATAACCATAGTGTTTTCTCCTTAGTATTTCTTATTTTGTCTTAGCAAAATATATCGAATAAATCTCTGATTTATATATCGAGTTGCGTAGCAATATATCGAGTTTGTCGCAAGACAAACATATCGACTGTCGATATGCCCGATGGCTCGATATGTCCTAATGGACTCGATATGTGTTTCTCACTCGATATGTTTCACCTTGCGGTGAAACAAGATTAACCTTATATACTTTCTCCCACAAGATGACCGGTAGAAAATGCAATTTGCAGATTAAATCCGCCTGTATATGCATCAACATCAATTACTTCGCCTGCGAAATAAAGTCCGTCAATCACTTTACTTTTCATAGTTTTCGGATCGATTTCGGAAACGCTTACACCGCCTGAAGTAATGATAGCTTCTTCTATCGGGCGGAAATCATTAACGGTAAGACGAATATCTTTAAGCAAATCCACCAGCTGAGAACGCATCTCTTTAGTGACCTGATTTGATTTTATATTGCCGTTCAACCCTGAAAGCTTAACAACAATGGGTATCATTTTTCTCGGCAACATAAGTGCAAGTGTATTATACAAATTCTTGTTTGAACACTCAAGTAAATCTCTTTGAATACGCTTGTCCAGTTGTTCATAAGAAAGAGCGGGTTTAAAGTCGATATGAATTATATATCTGCCCTTTTCCATATTTCTCATATGAGAAGAGGCGGAAAGTATCATTGGTCCCGAAACACCAAAATGAGTGAAAAGCATTTCACCGAAATCCTTATAGACCTCTTTATATGTTTTACTGTCCTCAACTCTTATTTCCACATTACGAAGAGAAAGACCCATTGCTTCAGTGCACCAACCCTCATGACACTCAAGAGGAACAAGGGAAGGTTTCAGCTCTGTTATTGTATGACCTGCCTGCTTTGCGAGAGTATAGCCATCCCCTGTTGAGCCTGTACCGGGGTAAGACATACCACCGGTTGCAATAAGTACATTATCTGCAAAAAATTCTCTGCCGTCATCAGTTCTGCAACCTTTGACAGCACCATCTTCAATAATGAGTTCGGTAACTCTGCCCGTTTTTCGTTTTACTCCGTTAATAGTTATATATTTATTGAGAGCATCAACAATATCAAGAGCTTTATCAGAGACAGGAAAAACTCTGTTACCTCTTTCAATTTTAAGGGGTACGCCCATTTCTTCAAAAAAATCTATTGTATCATCTGTGTTGAATCTTGAAAAAGCACCATATAAAAATCTGCCGTTAACAGGAACATTTCCAATCAATTCATTGAGAAGAGGGCAAGAGTTTGTTACATTACATCTGCCCTTTCCTGTTATTCCGACTTTTCTTGCTAATTTTTCGTTACGCTCAATAAGGGTAACTTTTAAGCCTCTTTTAGCGGCTGTTCCTGCTGCCATAAGACCTGCGGCACCGCCGCCGATTACAATTAAATCCATATTTTCTCCAATTAAATATATTTTTACAGAACAATAAGCTTATCGGTCATTTCTTTTCCGAATTCATCTCTGACAGGAAGAGCTAAAGAAAGCATATCTCTTGCAAAGCACTCCAATTTAAAAAATCGTTTTGCATCTTCTCCTAAAGCATTGATTTCCGAAGATTTTGTTACTATGGGAAGAGTTGCAGTTCCCTTAGCTTTTTTTAATATTTTTGCACCCTTTTCATTGAAACCGAGAACTCTGATAAAGGGAACAGGTTTTAAAACATCTTCCTTTTTTATACCTAAAAACGCGCAAATAATAATTCTTCTTATTCTTGAATGAGTATATCGCTTTGTTTTGACTTTTTCAAGTATTTCATCAAGATACGAAGAGGTTTTCACTGCATCAAACAGCCTGTATTCAAGCCCTTCGCTCACATCGGGCAATGTTTTAAAATCTTCAACATTCATTGAACGGAGCTTATAAAGAATTGCTGTTTCAAGTTTTTTTAAGCTTGCAGGTGCTTTTTGATTTTCTATTTCTTGATTTAAAATATTCAAGGCTTCTTCGGGAAGGAAATCGCTGAAAGAATTTTTATTTTCAAGCATTTCACGAATAGCGGAAGCTGAGCAAAAATCGCCCTTTGCTTCTTCGCTATCGTGGGCAACTCCCTTGCGAAGAATGGGATTGATTTTTATATTCAAGTCCAATTTATTTATAGCTTTGATATACTCAACACCTAAAATATTATTAGGTGAAGAAAGAATATCTGCAATTTCTTTGGAGCTTATCTCTTCAACGGCTTTCTGCCTTGCGGCAGGGAAAGAGGCCCCATCATCAAGATATTTTTCAAGAGCAGCTGAAAGCTCGTCACTGACTAAAATTTCGGCACATTTTTTGAGCTTTTCAACATTGTCACTTTCAGCTCCGAAAGCAAGAGCATCAACACAACCCAAACCACCTAAAACAGACAAACCACCTAAAGCAAAGCGCTCTGCACTTGCAGTTGCACAGGGCACAGGAAGAGAAAGCACTAAATCTACACCGCATTCAAGAGCCATCTTTGTTCTTTCATAGGGTGACAAACAAGCACATTCACCTCTCTGGACAAAGCTTTCGCTCATAACAACAGTTACCGTATTTTCACCATTATTTTTTATAGTGTCAATCAGGTATTTATGTCCGTTATGGAAAGGATTGAATTCTGCAACAATACCATAGTTCAAAAAATCACCTCTTTTTGTATAGGTTTACTATTGAAAAACCCTAAATAAGTGGTATAATTGTTACTTGGTAAGTATTTTACACAATATTATTGTATTTAATTTTCCAAAAAAGAAAATACACACTTTTAATGGAGGTTTATGATGAAAATTCTCGTAATTAACTGCGGTAGCTCTTCTCTTAAATATCAGCTCTTTGATATGGAAGGCGAAAAAGTTCTCGCAAAAGGTATCTGCGAATCAATTGCAACAGATATGAGCCATACAAAAGGTTCAACATTTGACGGCAGAAGCTTTGACGAATATGTTGATATCCCTGACCACAGAGTTGCTTTCAACATCGTTAAGGACGCTCTTACAACAGGCGACTGCAAGGTTATTGATGACCTTTCCGAAATCGGTGCTATCGGTCACAGAGTTGTTCAGGGTGGCGACCGCTTCACAGAAAGCGTTCTTGTTGATGATGCTGTTCTTAAAGCAATTGATGAGCTTAGTGCTCTTGCACCTCTTCACAATCCCGCTCACGTTGTTGGTATCGAATGCTGTAACGAAGTTTTCGGTGCAGGTGTTCCTCAGGTAGCCGTTTTTGATAACGCATTCCACAGCACAATGCCCGAAACATCCTATATGTTCGGTCTCCCCTATAAATATTACGAAGAAGACCATATCCGCCGTTATGGTGCTCACGGTACTTCTCATCGTTTTGTTGCTTACAGAACTGCAGAAATCGTAGGCAAAGACCTTAAAGACTTCAAGCTCATTACCTGTCACCTTGGTAATGGTTGCTCAATTACAGCTATAAAAGACGGTAAGGTTCTTGACACAAGCATGGGTCTTACTCCCCTTGATGGCTTTATGATGGGTACACGTTGCGGTGCGGTTGACCCCTCTGCAATTACATACATTATGCAGAAGCATAACATTTCCGCTGAAGAAATGGATAAGATTATGAACAAGCAGAGCGGTGTTCTCGGTATTTCAGGCGTTCATTCTGATGACAGAGCTGTTAAGGCTGCTGCAGTTGAAGGCAACAAGAGAGCAAAGCTTGCTCGTGATATGCAGTGGTATCAGATTCGTAAATGCATCGGTTCTTACATCGCTGCTATGGACGGTGTTGATGTTATCGCTTTCACCGGCGGTATCGGTGAAAACTGCATCGACCTCAGAGAAGATGTTCTTAATAACCTTTCTTACCTCGGCATCAAGCTTGATGAAAAAGCAAACGAAATCCGTGGTGAAGAAGTTGAACTCACTCTCCCCGGTTGCCCTGTAAGAGCTTTCGTTGTTCCCACAAACGAAGAGCTTGCAATCGCAAGAGATACAAAAGCAATTGTAGAAGCTTTATAATTCATTGACCCACAACATATTTTTTAGAAATATGTTGTGGGTCAAAAGTTTATCCTTGATTTTTCAGTTTAATATAATCTATTTTTCCGTAAGGCGTTTTTGAAAACTCTTTAACAAATTCATATTCATAAGGTACACTGTAAGAAGCAAGCTTTTTCTTACAGTATTTTTTTATTTTATCAAGGGTGAAAGAATCTGCAACATAGCCTTTTTCAAGAATTATAAAGGCTTTTGCCACCTCTTTTTTATAAGAATGAGGAATTGCGACCGCAACACATTTTGAAACCTCAGGAAGCTCTTCAATTGTTTTTTCAATATAGGTAGGGTAAACATTATAACCCGAAGAAACAATCATTCTTTTAATTCTCAATTTATAGGTTACAATGCCGTTTTCATCTATACTTGCCATATCCCCTGTATGAAGCCAGATTTTGCCATCTGAATGCATCCTTAAAACCTTATTTGTTTCTTTATCGTTATTTCTGTAGCCTATCATAATCGTTGGACCTGTAACACACAATTCACCATCTTGATTAGTCCCTAAAGCATTAACTGTATCAGGCTCAACAACGCACATTTCATTACCTATAAGAGCTTTTCCTATTGTCCCCGATTTATAAGCTTCGTTAACCGACAAGCTCAATGCTGCAAGACCTTCTGTCATCCCGTAGCCCTCGCAAATGCAAACTTGTGAATTATGGGCAGAAAAGAAATCATTCACTTTATTTTCAAGAGTTTCCGGTAGAGTATCGCCACCGCTGACTGCATATTTAAGGAATGAAAAATCGAGATTTTCAATTCCTTTTGCATTCAAAAGTGCTTCATAAAGAGTTGGTACACCAAAAAGCATTGTTGGTTTATGCTTTTTAAGAATACTGCCGAATTTTTTTGCATCAAACAGCGGTATAAGAACTGAACAGGCACCGAAACAAAAGCACACGTGAACACAAACACCTAGACCAAACCCGTGAAAAATCGGCAATATTCCGAGAATTTTATCTCCAACGCTTACATCACGAAGAGTTAAAACAGACTGAATACCGAAGGCATTAAAATTCTTGTTAGAAATCATAATATCTTTGGGAATGCCTGTTGTTCCGCCACTATGAAGAATTATTGCAAGCTCTTCATTTTCTTTTTCAGTTGGAAAATATTCGGGCGAATTTATATTAATATTATTTATAAAATTTTTCCAAAATAAATATTTTCTACTTTTTGGTAAATCAGATTTATTTTTCAGGTTGTATAGAATTTTCAAGGTTTTTGGCATCGAACAAGAAGCATCTGCAACAATGATTTTTTCGAGATAAGTTTCTTCCCTGATGTTTTCGATTTTTTCAACACATTTATCTATACACAACAAAAATCTGCATTTGCAGGAAACAAGATAATTTTTAATTTCCTCTTGTGCAGAAAGCGGATGAACAATATTTCCTACCGCACCAAGTCTGTTGAGGGCATAAATGCTTAAAACCCCTTCAGGTGTATTGGGCATTAAAACGGTAACGATATCTCCTTTTCTCACACCGATTTTATAATATGCGTGAGATATATTTTCAATTTCTTCTATCAGCTTTTTATAAGTGTATTTCATACCGAAATAATCTATTGCAATTGCTTGAGGATGGCTCTTTTCAGATATTTTCAACATTCCGAACATAGAAACATCAGGAATATCAAATCCATATTCGCTTTGCGGATTTATATAGTTATAAAAAGGATTTTCGTAAACATAATTTTTATTTTTTTCTTCCATTTAGTTGATTACAAACCTTTCTTTCCAGCATTTTATTTGCTTCTTCAAGATTGTTTTCTTCTACAAAATACGGTTTTCCGAAAACAATTTCTATTGAATGGGCAAAGGGTATATATCTGCCGTTTATTGTAAAGGGAATTATGGGGCAACCTGTTTCCTTTGCCATTTTAACCGCCCCTATTTTAAAGGGTAAAAGGGAATTTTGAGCATTTTTATTGAGCTTACCCTCAGGAAACACACCGACCAATTCGCCATTTTTCAAACGGTCAATAGCAGTTTCGAGAGCTTTTTTATCTTTTCCGTTTCTATATACCGGTATAAGTCCCGAATTATTAAAAAACCAATTAAAAAAGCTTAATTTAAATAGCTCTGCCTTTGCAAGAAAATGAACACATCTTCTTGTGCTTAATATAACCATAAAACAATCAAAATTCGTTTTATGATTTCCTGCAAGAATTGCACCGTTTTTCTTCGGAATATTTTCTTTCCCTTTGACCTTTGGAAAAAACAAAAAATAAAACAATAACGAAACAATCGGCGAAAATAACTTATAAAATATATTTCTGTTTTTCATATTTTTACCTTTAATTTTATTGTATTTATATTATTTCCAATTATTTCTATATATACAAAAAACGTCCTTAACCGAAGTTAAGAACGTTTCGTTATTGTTTTTTTGTTCCTTAGAACGCAACTGCACCTCTGTCATACTTGCAGCTTCTATAGGGCACGCCCATTTTAAGCTTTCCACCGTTTCTCGAAAGCAATTCATCTACACGAACCAACTCGTATCCTTGCTCCTGAAGTTCAGGAATAGCTCTTAAAACAGCTTTAACGGTTACATCTTTTGTATCATGCATAAGAATTATTGCGCCATCTTTTGCTTCTTTCATTATGCGTTTATAAATGTAATCTTCATCTTCCTTAAACCAATCATAAGTTGAAGCTGACCAATGAATAAAGAATGTGTTCAATTGCTTGAGCTGAATAAAATTAATATTGCCATAAGGCACACGGAGGAACAAAGGCTTTTTACCTGTAATTTCTTTAATAACATCGGCACCTTTATTAATATCCTCTTCAATCTCTGATAAGGAAGATTTATAGAAATCAATGTGACTATATGTATGATTACCGATAAGGTGACCATCTTCGTGAGCACGTTCCACTATTTCAGGTCTTTTTTCTGCAGTTTTTCCAACAACAAAAAATGTTACTTTTGCATCGTACATTTCAAGACCGTCAAGCAATTCTACAGTATAATCTGATGGACCATCATCAAAAGTTAATGCAATTGCTTTTTCACCTATACCACTTTCGCCTATATTAAGGCGAATTGTTCCATCGGGAACTGTTCTTGAAAGAATTGTAAGAATAAGAAGGAATGGAATTATAACGAGAATTTGTTCGGCAATTCTATAATTCTTTTTCATTCGTATTTTTTTCATATATAAAATCAGAGTTATACTCTATGCTCCTCATATTATGTATTTATTATAATACCATACCTTTGCATATATTGAAAGAATTGTAACAAGACTGTAAGAAATTATTAATAAATAGGTAAAAGAAAAAGCCGACCAAACGGTCGGCTTTTAGAATTTCAAATTATTTCTTGAAAAGACCAAGAATATCAACAATATCGCCATCTTCATCGTCAGCAGAAGTTGCTTCAACAGAAGCTGCTGCGCCTGATTTATTAGCAAAGCCATTTGCATCTGTGCCAAAACCTGTTGCGATAACAGTAACAATCATTTCATCATCAAGCTTTTCATCAAATGCAACACCAAAGATAATGTTTGCATCTGCATCTGCTGCATCTGCGATAATGCTTGCTGCAACGTCAACGTCATCAAGAGTGATATCAGCGGAAGAAGTGATACTGATAATAACACCCTTTGCACCCTGAATTGTTGTTTCAAGGAGAGGACTGGAAACTGCTGCATTTGCTGCGATTTCTGCCTTTTCTTTACCTGTTGCGCGACCAACGCCCATATGTGCATGACCTGCATCTTTCATTACTGCTGTAACGTCTGCAAAGTCGAGGTTGATAAGACCGGGAACTTTAATAAGCTCGGAAATGCTCTTAACACCCTGGCGGAGAACATCATCTGCAACATCGAAAGCGTTAGCAAATGTAATTTTCTGGTCAGAAACGAGTTTAAGTCTTTCATTGGGGATAACGATAAGGCTGTCAACATGCTGAGCAAGCTCTGCGATACCTGCTTCTGCCTGCTGCATTCTTCTTTTACCTTCAAATGCAAAAGGCTTTGTTACGATACCAACTGTAAGGATACCGTTGCTTTTTGCAATTTCTGCAATAGCAGGAGCTGCACCTGTACCTGTGCCACCGCCCATACCTGCAGTGATAAATACCATATTTGCACCGTTGAGAGCGTCAACAATTGCATCTCTGCTTTCTTCAGCTGCTTTGAGACCCATTTCGGGACGAGCACCTGCACCACGGCCACCTGTAACCTTTTCACCAATCTGAATTTTATGAGTTGCTTTAGAGAATGTAAGCACTTGTTTATCTGTGTTGATAGCGATAAATTCAACGCCCTGAACACCTGAGCTTACCATACGATTGATAGCGTTTCCACCGCCACCGCCGACACCGATAACCTTTATCTGAGTAACATCTTCAAAATCGTTTGCAATTTCAAAGTTCATTTTTCTTCCTCCTATTTTATACGATACGTGTCTGCACACGTATAACTATTATACATCTTATAAATATTAACACACAATTTGTGCAATAGCAAGTTTTTTTGAGAAATTTTTATTTATTTTGTTATTTTTTAGCATTTTCTTTCTTTTTGCTATCATTGGAGCCTGATTTAAAATATACATAGGGCTCGGTTTTCAAATCAAGAGTACCTTCTGAATAAGCATTAATTTCATTTTCTTTTTCCAGTGCGGCTATGCCTCTTGCAAGTTTTGTTTCAATATTGGTTAAACTTCCTACAGCAAAGGTTATTCTGTCGTCATATTTGATTTTAATATCATTGATATTCTTCAAATCAATTTCCGTCAGGAGCTGCATATCCGCATTTTTTATTGCTTCAAAAAGCTCTATAAGGGTTTGCGTTTTCTTTTCATCTGTGAGAACAAACTTTTCGCCCTCAATATATTCTTTGAGTTTTACATTGTTAATAACCGCAACATTTTCTTTTAATATTGAAGCATTTTTATCAAGGACTTTTCCCTTTTCATCAATAAGAACAAAACCTTTTTCAGTTGCAATTGCAGCAACCTCTTTTGCCGCTTCAACATTAATTATTATGGTGTCAGGCAGTTTTCTTTCAATTGTCACACTTTTTATATACGGCAAATCCTTGGAAAGCTTTTTGGAAAGCTTTTCTTCATTAACCTTAAAGAGATTTTCACCTATTTCTATTCCACTTTTATCTGCAACCATTTTATCGGAATAAACTTTATCACCACTGATGGTTACGGTATTAATTTTAAAGAACAAAGAAAAAACAAGCACCAAGCCAACACACATTACAACAATACCAAGTAAAACTGTAAAAATATGCTTTTTCAATTTTCTTTTGCGACTCATTTTTTTTTTATTTATTGAGCGCACTTCATCACGGGATAAATGATTATTTTTATTATTCTTAGGCGGTTTCAACACCGTCTTTTTCCTTGTTTTTTTACGGCTTTTGTTTTCCATTTCAATTTGCCTTTCTTCTTACATCTGCATTAAGCATTGAAAGATTATTTTCAAAATCCTCATAACCCCTGTCAATAAACCTTGTGTTTTTAACGGTTGTTATACCATCTGCGCAAAGCCCTGCCAGAACCAATGCCGCACCACCGCGCAAATCAGGTGAAACTACCTCTGCCCCATAAAGTCTTTCAACTCCGTCAATTACGGCAACCTTGCCTTCCATCCTTATTTTTGCGCCCATTCTTATAAGCTCAGGAATATGCTTAAAACGGCTTTCAAAAATATTTTCCACTATAACACTTGTGCCATTTGCAACACAAACAAGTGTTGTAAATGGTGCCTGAGCATCTGTCGGAAAACCGGGATAGGGTTGGGTTATGATTTTATCTATTCTGTTCAATCGTCTTGGCGCTTTCAGACGTATTTCCTTGCACCTGACATTTATGTGACATCCCGCTTCTTCAAGAGGTGGTATTATTGCATTTAAATGCACAGGATTAGTGTTTTCAAGATTAACATCTCCGCCTGTTACTGCGCCTGCAATAAGATATGTGGCACAAGCAATTCTGTCACATATAACCGAATATTCGCAAGGATTAAGCTTTTCTTTTCCAACTACTGTCACAACACTTTCCCCTGCACCATAAATTTCGCCTCCGCATTTATTGAGAAAATCGCAAAGGTCAATTATTTCAGGTTCTCTGGCGGCATTGACAATAGTTGTTGTGCCTCTTGCGGTAACTGATGCTAAAATTGCATTTTCGGTTGCACCGACACTTGGAAATGAAAAAGTAATTTTTTTACCTATCAGACCATTCGATGCGGTGCATACAAGCTTTCCGTAATCTTCTGCTATATCAACACCTAATTGCTTCATAGCATAAATATGCAAATCAATTGGTCTCAAGCCAATTTCACAACCACCGGGCGTTGATATAACCGCTGTTTTCATCCTTCCGAGAATAGCACCAAGAAATATAACCGATGAGCGCATTTCTCTCATTAAGTTTTCGGGGATTTCCGAAGAACTGATATTTGTACTGTCAACAATAATACTGTTACCGTCCCACAAAACCTTACAACCGAGATTTTTAAGAATTTTAACAGTACCTGCAGTATCCGATAAATCAGGGCAATTATGTATTACTGACACGCCCTCAACAAGAACAGTTGCGGCAAGTATGGGCAAAACGCTGTTTTTTGAACCCTGAACACGAATACTACCACTTATACGACGACCGCCGTTAATTACGAAAGCAGACATAGTGTCGCTCCTTTCGGTTTTGGGAAAAAATCCCTACGACACATAATATGCTTTCGTGAAAATTATGTTAATTATTTTTTGATTAAACCTATTACAATATCACAAATTCTTTCTGTTGCATCGGTAACTGCCATTTTACGAGCATTATCACCGATTTCTTTAAGAAGAGCTTTATCCGAAAGAAGTCTATCCATTTCAGCTCCCAGCTTTTCACCATTAAGGTCTTTTTCTTCAATAATTACTGCGGCATTGTTATTAACAAGCGCCATAGCATTATGGAACTGATGATTTTCTGTAACATTGGGTGAGGGAATAAGAACTGATGGTTTACCGAGAGCCTCAAACTCTGAAAGAGAGGATGCACCTGCACGGCATATTACAAGATCTGCTGCAGAAAGGCATCTGTCCATATCGTTGATATATGTACGAACATCTATATTTTCTTCTTTATCCGGGTCAACACCCTTTTCGCGCATCTTGTCCGGAACCCAGAGTCCGTACTGACCTGTGGAAATAAGGTAATTGTATTTTGATTTTCTGCCATCCGCAATCGCATCAATAACTGCTTCATTAATTGCTCTTGCACCTAAAGAACCACCCATACAAAGAACAAGAGGTCTTTGGTCAAAGCCTAACTCCATTCTTGATTTATCACTATCCGCAGTAAGAAGCTCACCTCTTACGGGAAGACCTGTGATAATGGGTTCATTTTTGCAATTGAGATGCTTTTTAGCGGCTTCAACAGTAAGCATTACTGCATCAACCTTTTCTGCAAGAGCTTTGTTTGTTACACCCGGGTAAGCGTTCTGCTCGTGAATTGCGGTTGGAATACCCATTTTTGCCGCCATACGAATAACAGGACCGCTTACATAACCACCAAATCCAACGGCAACATCGGGTTTGAAATCATTTAAAATCTTCTTTACTGCACCTGAGCTTTTAAGAAGACGGGTAACAGTTTTAATATTAGCTTTAATATCTGCAGGAGAAAAACCTCGTTTAAAGCCTGAAATTTCAATAGTCTTTAAAGGGAAACCTGCTGCAGGAACAATTTTCGCTTCAATTCTGTCTGCAGTACCAACAAAACAGATTTCTGCATCGGGATACTGTTTTCTTATTTCACCTGCAACTGCAAGGGCAGGATTAACGTGACCGCCTGTGCCACCTGCTGCAATTAAAACTTTCATAAACTCACACCTTCTGCTTTTTCGCTTTACTGAATGAATAAAGTCTTGGCAAATCTGCCTGACGGGAAACGCTTAATAAAAAGCCCATTTCACCTAATGTTACGAGAGTTGAAGAGCCACCGTAGCTAAAGAACGGCAAGCTGATACCTGTATTAGGTAAGGTATCGGTTACAACTGCCACATTGAGAGCAACCTGCAAACCAATCTGCATCATAATACCAAATGCAAGGAGTGCTCCAAAACGGTCTCTTGCCCTCATTCCGATATATATACCTCTCATAATCAGAAGAGCAAAAAGACCAAGAACAAGGCAACAACCAACAAAGCCTAATTCTTCACCTATTATCGAGAAAATAAAGTCTGTATGAGATTCGGAAACATAGAAATATTTTTGTTTTGAATTACCAAGACCTGAACCAAAGAAACCACCTGAACCGAGAGCAAACAATGAATGGTTTGTCTGCCAGCGTTTATCTGTATCAGTAAGGTCTTTATTAAGCCATGAACCGATACGGTCTGCCATATAGTCTTTCAGAACAGGTATATCATCATAGAAATTAATTACGATAACCAGAACAATTGCTGCGGCAATACCGCCTATTACAAACCATCTTGCTCTACCCTCTCCCATCCAGAGCATTGCAACACCGAAAAGAAGAATAAGAATTGCACCTGAAAGATGGCTACCTAAAAGAACAAAGCCTGCTGTTAAGGCAATAAAGAATGCATAGAAAAAGAGCGTAACCGTTCCTTCTGTAAATACAACCTTACCGTTTGTTATATCGGCAAGCTTAACCGCCCAATTAACCTTTGAAGGTCTTGTGCTTACCATTTTCTTATGGTTTTTGTCAAGACCTGTTGCGCAGAAAAGAACAACTGCAAACTTAGCAATTTCCGAAGGCTGAATATCGAAAGGACCAAGGTCTAACCAACGGTTTATTTCTCCACCTTTGATTTTACCGATTATGATAGTCAGAATAACAAGTCCCCAGGAAGCTACCAAGGCAATGTTAGCAAAATATTTAAGCTTTTTATAATCAAGTCGGGAGAAAACATACATAACTGTAAGTCCCAGACCCATAAATATTATTTCTCTGAAGAAAAAGTGAAGACTACTTTCTCCATCCGTTTCATAATAGGAATAGGCATAACTTGAGGATAACAGCATTACAAGACCGAACGCCATCAACCCCAACATTATGATAAAAAACGGTATATCCATTCCGTTGCTTACAAACAAACCGGAAAGTAACTTGTTCTTTTTATTCATAGCCGACTCCTAAAATAGTTAAAATGATTTTTTATTTCAGATTACCGAAATAAACGAGAAGAATTGCGGCAATACCGCCTAAAAGGTTAACAAGAGAGAAGATTTTAACAATCTTAACCTCTTTCCAACCGCACATTTCAAAATGGTGATGAATTGGTGCCATTTTGAAAATTCTTTTACCATGAGTTAGTTTGAAATAACCAATCTGAATAATATCAGAACCAAACTCTGCTACATAGATAATACCAATAAGCAAGATAATAAAGGGGCAATCAATTGCATAAGAAAGAGCAACAATCATACCGCCAAGGAACATTGAACCAAGGTCACCCATCATAACCTTTGCAGGGTGCCAGTTCCAGATAAGATAACCAACAAGACCACCTGCAAGTGCCGCTGCAAGAAGGCTTACGCCCAAGCAGTTACGAAGAGCACCGATAACAATAAAGCTAACTGCAGCTGTTACTGTTACAGAACCGCAAAGTCCATCAATACCATCAGTAAAGTTTACCGCATTTGTTGTGCAATAAATAACCGCAACACCGATTACCCAGAAGAAAACCTTTGTTTCTATCATACCAACAAAGGGAATAAACATACTGCCTGTTGGGTCATTTATGAAAAGAGTAAGAAGATAGCCTACCATAAGAACTATCTGAAGAACTGTTTTCTGCAAAATGGTAAGACCCATATTACGTTTTTTAACAACCTTGATATAGTCATCAAGAAAGCCTATAAAAGCAAAGCCGAGAGCCATAACAAGACCGCCCCAGACCTTGATATTCATAGATTTTTCAACAATTTCATTTGTGCCGATAATGTCGCCACCAAGAAACTTATCAATTAAAACAACAACACCGAAAGCAACAAGAGTACCAACAATAAAGAGAATGCCACCCATTGTTGGTGTACCCTGTTTATTTTTATGCCATTTTGGTCCTATATCAAGAATAGTTTGCCCGAATTTGAGTTTATGTAAAAAAGGAATTACCACATAACCCAAAGCGAATGAAACTGCAAATGCAACAACTGCCGCAACTGCACAAGCGATTATAATATTCATACTTCCCACTCCTTATACAATTCTGTGAATATTTCTTCCATTTTCATTCCGCGACTACCTTTAAAGAGAACTGTGTCACCTTCCTTAAGGTTTTCTCGCAAATAATTTGTTAATTCTTTTTTATCATGAAATGCTTTTGCAGCTCCACCGCTTCTGATAAAGGCTTTTGCAATATCTTCCGCACCTTCACCAAAAGTAACAACAAGTGCACATTCAGTTTCAAAGGCTTTTTCACCTACTCTGCTATGAGCTTCCTTACTGAAATCGCCAAGTTCAAGCATATCACCTAAAACCGCAACAGTTCTTTTGATTTTAAGACTCTTAAGAGTTTCAAGAGCGGCACACATACTATCAAGATTTGCATTATAGCAATCTTCAATAAATGTCATACCCTTAACCGATGTTATTTTCTGCCTCATTCCTTCGGGAGCGAAATTGCGAAGACCTTTAACACATTCTTCCAGGGTCATTTCTAAAAGAAGTCCTACCGCAATTGCACACAAGCCATTATAAACATTATGTATGCCCTGAGAGGGAACAAATGCTCTTGCTGTTTCGCTTTTATATTTAACGGTAAAACCACTTCCAAGTGATGTTGGGTCAATATTTTCTGCGGTAACATCCCCACCATCAAGACCGAAACGGATTACTTTATAATCGTCCGCTTCAACTTTATTAAGAATATCGCTGTCACCATTGATTACGAGGGGTGAACCTGCTTTCATACCGTCAAGAATTTCGGATTTCGCTTTCAAAATACCGTTTCTTGAACCTAAATTCTCAATATGAGCTGTTCCCACATTTGTTATAACCCCAATATCAGGACAAACAGTTTTTGAAAGGCGGGAAATTTCGCCGAAATGATTCATACCCATTTCAATCACTGCAGCTTCGTGAGAATTTTCCAATCTGAAAAGTGTTTTCGGAACACCGATTTCATTATTAAGGTTTCCTTCTGTTCTTAAGGTATTGAATTTTTCGCTTAAAACCGAATAAATCATACCTTTTGTTGTTGTTTTACCAACGCTACCTGTAAGGGCAACAAAGGGAATATTGAAACTCTTCCTGTAACCTGCGGCAATATCTAAAAGAGCTTTACCTGTATCTTCAACAATAATTACTCTATCGTCATTCCCATCATATTTTGAACAAACAACTGCTTTTGCGCCTTTCAAAAGCACATCCGGCACAAAATCATTTGCATCAAATCGTTCACCTTTGAGGGCAATAAAAAGTGTTGCTTCGTCAATATCTCTGCTATCTGTTGAAATTTTTTCAATAAAACCATCAAGTTTTGTTTCAACACCGCACCATTCTGCAATTTTTTTAAGTGATATTTTTTCCATACAAAACACCCATTCACTTAAGTATCTCTGCTACTACCTCGCGCTCATCATAATGAACGCGTTCTCTTCCGATTACCTGATATGTTTCGTGACCTTTACCTGCAAGGAGAATTGCATCATCTTTCTTTGCAATTGATATTGCTTTTTTTATTGCCTCGCTTCTGTCGGTAATGGTAATTATTTCCTTATTTTCTACATCTATTCCCTCAAAAATATCTTTAATTATCTCTTCAGGATCCTCAGTTCGTGGGTTATCGCTTGTTACTACCACAACATCGGAAAGTTCTGCGGCAATTCTGCCCATTTTAGGGCGTTTAGTTTTATCTCTGTCACCACCGCAACCGAAAAGAGTAATAACTCTGCCTTTTGTAAATCCACGAACTGCATTAATTGCTTTTTCAAGTCCGTCAGGACTATGGGCATAGTCTATTATAACACTAAAATCAGTATTTGTCTTTAAAACTTCAACTCTTCCGCTTACACTTTTTGCATAAAATGCGGCATCGATTACCTTCTCCAAATCAAATCCTAAATTGTTAACAACTGAAATAGCGGTAAGCGAATTATAAACTGAAAATCCACCGGGAATGTGAAAAAAAACCTTTTTCCCGTTCAAATCATACTCAACTCTATCAGAGAAAAGCTCAACATTTTCTGCTTTATAATCAGATTTTTCATTAATTGAATAATCTGTTGCGGGAGCTTCTATACCCTCTCGCATAAAGGCTGAAGCCTCATCATCTTTATTAAAAATTGCTTTATCGCAATTAAGGAACAAGTTTTTCTTGCATTTCTTATATTCATCAAGAGTGCCGTGATAATCAAGATGGTCCTGAGTAAGATTTGTGAAAGCGCCAACAACAAAATGAATACCTGCAAGGCGCATTTGATGGAATGCTTGAGAAGAGGTTTCCATTACACAATATTCAATGCCCTCATCAACCATCATTTTAAAAAGAGCGTGCATATCATAAGGGTCGGGAGTTGTGAGCTCTGTATGGAAATCCTTATCGCCAACCATATTCTTAACTGTGCCGATAAGACCACTCTGAACGCCTAATTCTTTCAGAATATCTTTAATCACAAAAGCTGTTGTCGTTTTTCCGTTTGTGCCTGTGATACCGATAATTTTAAGCTTATCAGCACTTCTTCCGAAAAGGTTTTTGCACATAAGAGCGTAAGCTTCACGGGAATTTTCAACGATAATCTGTTCTTTAAGTCCTAAATCTCTTGTTACGATTACAGCTTTTGCGCCTTGCTTTAAAACATTTTCTGCAACAGAATGACCGTCAAAACGAGCACCTGTTACACAGACAAAAGCACAACCTTCTTTAACGTTACCGCTTTTATCGGTAACATCTGTTATTTCTATGTCCTCATAAGTATTGAGGACTTTTACATCTTCTAAAAGTTGGGAAAGTAACATTCGTAAAAAACCTCCGGTTTTTTATTTTTTAATCATCCTGAACACCGCTTGTTGTCTTGAAGTACACAGTGATTGTAGAACCTAATTCTGCTTTTGTGCCTTTTTCTATACTCTGACGGTAGGAAACAACTTCACTATCAAGTGATGCGCCTGCAACCTTGATATTATAACCTGAATTCACAGCACGTTTATTGGCCTCGCTGATACTAAGTCCTGTAAGCTCAGGCACTGTTGAAGTGGTTGAAACATTACCTGTTTCTGTATAAAGAATAACAACACCATCCAAAGGAATACTCTGGTCTTTAGCAGGATATTGTGAAATAACCTTATCACCATTACCTACAACTCTTGCATTGAAATTAAGCTTAGAAAGAGTATCTTTTGCCGCCACAACACTCATACCATTAACATCGGGAGTTGAAGCATTAAGCTTTGCCAACTCTTCATCGGAATAAACGGGCTCAACATTCATATATTTAAGGGTTTGCTCAATTACAACACCTGCTACAGGCGCTGCAATTGCACCACCACCATGATTAGCAACCTGAGGTTCATCAATAATTATAAGAACTGCTATCTGAGGATCATCTGCAGGAGCACAGCCAACAAAGGAGGCAATATACTCACCATCAACAGTAAGCTTTTCTGATGTACCGGTTTTACCTGCAACACGATAACCGGGAATATAAGCATTTCTACCTGTACCACCGTCAACAACCTGTTCCATCATTTCAAGGACAGCATTTGCGGTACTTTCTGAAACTACCTGCCTTTTAACAGTTGGTGTTTTTTCATAAACAGTATTACCTTCCTGATCAATCTGCTTTGCAACCACATAGGGTTCCATAAGCTTACCACCGTTTGCAACTGCAGAAACTGCAGTAATCATCTGAATTGCACTAACCTGGAAAGTCTGCCCGAAAGCACTTGAAGAAAGCTGAGAAATACCCATATCTTCTTTTTTATGGTAGGTAACACCGCCAACAGGACTAGCCTCTGCAGGTAAATCTATTTTTGTTGTTTCAGTAAAGCCAAAAGCTTCAAAATACTTATAAAATTTCTCTGTACCAAGCTTTTGACCGATTGTGATGAAAAATGGGTTACAGGAGTTTACAAGACCTTGTGTTGTTGTCTGAATTCCGTGGCCCTCTCTTTTATGACAATGAATTCTATTATCTGCAACCTGAATTGCACCCGTGCAATTATAAGTTGAATTAGGGGTTACAACACCCTCTTCAAGACCTGCCGCTGCAGTGAAAATTTTAAAAACCGAACCCGGTTCATAGGTATCGCTGACAACTTTGTTACGCCACATCATATAAACCTGCTCGTTATATGCTTTTGCGTACTCTTCTTTATCCTTTATCTTTTTGAGTTCTTTCAAAATAGCCTTATCAGTAATAACCGCAGGATTATTAAGGTCATAATCGGGCATGGTAGCCATAGCAAGAACCGCGCCTGTATTAACATCCATAACAATTCCGTAAGCAGATGCAGCTTTATTATCTTTAACTGCCTGAGAAAGACCCTTTTCAAGATAATGCTGAACTGTTTTATCCAAAGAAAGAACAAGACTTGTTCCCTGCTCTGCATCGAATTTGGTTTCATAGTTCGTTGACATCAAATCGCTATGACCATCACGAGCAGTAATAATTCTGCCGGGAACACCTGTAAGAGTATCGTTATATTTAAGCTCAATACCAACTCTGCCGTCAGAATCAATATTCGTCATACCGATAACTGTTGAGGCAAAGCTTCCGTAGGGGTAATATCTTTTGGTATCCGGGTCTATGCAAACTATGGCATACAAATCATTTTCGTTAATAAACTTTTGAATTTTGGTTTTGGGACCATACTCGATTTTGCCTTTGATTTTTACATAGCCATAATCTTTGTTACCGATTTTATTGTAAATATCCTTCCATTTAAGGTCATCGTCCTTAAGAATTTCAGCAAGACCTTTTGAAATGAGCGTTCTCTGCTCCTTATCTTTGATTTTGGAAGGGTTTACATATACAAGCCATGCAGATGCACTTTCTGCAAGAACTTCCATATTGTTATCGTAAATCACACCTCTGTCCGCAGGGATTTCAGTATCGCTTAACTGACCAGATTCTGCAAGAACTCTATACTCATCCGCGTTAAAAATCTGGAAATATGCAAGGCGCAAAATATCAACACCAAATCCCAATAAAAGCAGAACCGCAACGGCAATTATACATCTTTTTTTCAAATTTTTATTCACACGAGTCATAATAAAAACCTACCAAAAAAAGTACAAAATGAGAGTCGAGATACTCAACTCCCATAAATACATATTTTTATTTAGAAAATATATGCAAACAGCTGTTTTATTTTCTTGGAAATATCTTCCTGTCCACCGACGGTTCTATCTCCGGACACAACTATTTCATCGCCCTCGGATAAATCAATATAACTGATTTGATAGCTTTCAGCTTTAACCATACCGAGCACGTTTTCCGCATAGCTTTCTATTTTATCGGAGGATATTTTACTGCTGAGCTCTGCATTGAGCCTTACAGCTTCACCCTCCTGAATATCGATTTTGCTTTCGACAGAAGCAATTTGCTTATCAAGAGCGTTAATTCTTGATTCCATCACAAGCAAACCAAGGAAGCACAAACAACCTGCAATACAAGTAAGAATAAGTTGTTTTACAAGTTTATTAACTTTTACAGATGTGGCATTCCTGTCAACAGTTTGGCTCATACCATTAACTTCAACTGCAGTTGTTATTTTCTTTTGCACTTTTGGCGCAACCTTTGTAACAGGTTTTGCAGTTCTGGTAGTTTTCTGAACCTTCTTTGGCTGCTCAATAACCTGAGGCTCAAATAAAGAAAGGTCATAAGCTGCTGAGCTTCTGTAAACTGCCATATCCATTCCTCCCATTTTATATTTTTATAATTTCTTTGCCGTTCGTAATTTTGCGCTACGGCTTCTGTTGTTATCAGTAACTTCTTTACCTGTTGCTTTCACACCCGATGATTTAACGAAAGCCTTTGGCTTTTTTCCACAGACACAAACAGGAAAATCTTTCGGGCAAGTGCAACCTTCTTTTAATGTTCTGAAATAATCTTTAACTATTCTATCCTCTAAAGAATGGAAAGAGATTATTGCGAGAACGCCATCTTTATTAAGGACCTCAAACATATCGGGCAAGGTGTTTTCCAGAACAGTTAATTCTGCATTAACCTCAATTCTTATTGCCTGAAAGGTTTTTCTTGCAGGATGCCCGTTTCTTCTGAATTTTGCAGGAATTGCATTTGAAACTATTTCCGCAAGCTCTAAAGTAGTTTCTATTCTTTTTTTGTCTCTGGCTTTTACTATTGCATTTGCAACAGAACTTGCAAATTTTTCTTCGCCGTATTTACTTATTACATTAAATAATTCTTTTTGTGAATAAGAATTAACAATTTCTTCTGCCGTTGTCCCCTGTTGACTCATTCGCATGTCAAGAGGCGCATCATAATGGAAAGAAAAGCCTCTTTCTGCAGTATCAAGCTGATGACTGCTGACACCTAAATCAGCGATTATTCCGTCGGCACCGGTTATATTCAACTCTGCGAGAACCTTTTTAATTTCAGAAAAATTGCTATGAACAATGGTAACTCTGTTATCACCTTTAAAACGATTGGTAACTGTTTCAATAGCATCAGGGTCACGGTCAAAAAGAACCATTCGTCCGTTTTCACCGAGTTTTTTAAGAACCTCTGCTGAGTGACCACCACCACCTGCGGTGCAGTCAACATATATTCCGTCGGGTTTTATATCGAGCGCATTAACTGATTCTTCAAGGAGAACCGAAATATGATTAAATTCCATAGTCTTTAGAAATCAATATTAAGTGAAGCGGTAGGAGTAACATCAAGAATAGCCATTTCTTTATCCCACTCAGCAGGTGACCAGATTTCGATATGCCTTGTGTTACCAACAATGCAAACCTCATTTTCAATACCTGCAAATTCTTTCAGAGAAGAATTAAGAGTAAGTCTGCCACCCTTATCTATTTCGCCATAAACAACACCCGAGAGAATTTTTCTTGAAACACGTCTTGTGGTTTCATCATGTTGGTCGCCCTTTGTGAATTGTTCATAAAGCTCGTTCCAACCCTCTTCGGAATACATATACAAGCATTTTGTACTCGGGTCGGGAGATTTTATTAAATATGCTTCAACACCCATTTTTGCACGGAGTGAGGCAGGAACTTTAAAACGGTTTTTTTCATCAAGTGTATGATTAAACTGACCGCAAAACATAGCCAAACCCCTTTCAAAATAGTATTTTTAGCGTTAAAACCGAGACACTTCGACCCTTTTTAGAACACTTTGCTCCACTATTATAAAAAATCCAGCCCACAATGTCAATAGTTTTTACACAAAAAATAAGCAGTTTCAAGCATTTTTTTGCTTGAAACTGCCAATTATTTCTTTTATTAAAATTCAATTAAATTTCTCTAACATATCGACCATTCCGTCAACAATCTTTTGAGCTGATATACCGGAAATTTTTTCCTTTTTATAATCCAGGTGCAGTTTTGCTCCGCTATCTCTTTCTACAAAGGTAAGCATAGCTGTTGCGCGCATTCTGAAAGGTTCAAATAAAATCACATCATCAAACACATCAAGCCCGCGCCAAAATTCTTGATTTAAATTATAAGAGCAAAACTCACCCATAACTTCGTTGGCACAACCATAAACCTCGGCAAGTCTTTTTGAATACTTGTGTTGAAACTCCCCAACACAATACATATACTGTGAATCAGTAAAGCTTGGAGAAAGTTGCATAAACAAAAACTCGTTATACAGTGTTGTAAACGCACTGGTTGCCCTTTTGTATATTTCTTTATGAAAATCTATAGCTTGGCTTTCGAATACATCTGATTGCTTTTTATTTCTTTTTTCACAAACCGTGATAAGACCATTAAAGGCGCCAACAGACATTTTTCTACCATCGTTAAAGAAAACTCTTTCATTTGCCTGAACGTTAAGTTTTTTATACTTACGTTTTCCGGTAATGTTACTCATCAGACTTTTATAAAAAGTGAAGGCTACTACAGAAGATACATCCACACTTTCCCTTTCCGCAAATGCTCTGAGTTTAGCAAACACATCTTCGCTGATTTCAAAATCAATGTAACCCCTTTGACTTTTTGAATCCAGATATTTCTCATGTGCAAATTTATAATCATCAATGTCAAACACTTTAGTTTTCTTCTGCCAACCCACTTCAAGATTTGAAGCAAGCTTGTCAATAACAACGGAATGAGCATTTAATGGTATTTGCGACTTTTCGGAAAGAACCATTATTTCCGATGGTACTACAGAACGGGTGTTATTTTTGTAAATATTCATAAACTCAACAGCAAGATACAACAAAGAACGAACATCTGCTATAACAGTATGTGCAAATACACATAAAGTGTTGTTATTTAAAATTACAAAAGAGAAAAGCTCCCTAGAAAAATCCAACCCCTTCAATTCCACATCTTTTATGAAAGCTGTAACATCACCTTGAAAAGACTTTAAAGAGTGCTGATTTTTTTCCTTCACAAGAAAAGCCTCTCCGTTATCACGAAGCTCAATACCGCAACACAAAACAGGCTCCTTTAACAAAAGAATATTTAATGCCTTCTCACACAAATCAAAATCAAATTCACCTTTAATTTCACCCAAAAAACCGACACAGTTATCAAAAGCAAAAAGCCGATTTCTGGTCAAACCCAATTTGAATTCTTCAGACATTACTTCTCCTCCGTTTCAGAACAACGGGTAATCTTTTCAATTAATGCTTGCTTAACACCCCAAAGTTTTCCCGAAAAATCCACATAATATCTGTGAGGATTTTCAAATCTGGTAACTTCCTCCCAAAGAGCAGATACCTGTTCGTTACAATAAGCTCTCACCTCTTCAAGCTCAGGACAATTATATACACATTTACCATTCTCAAAAATCTTAACAAGCATTTCTCGGGCAACAAAATTATCAACAGTTTTTCTTTTCCATGTGAAATCAGGATCAAAAAGTGAATAGCTTTTCTCTTCACTGATATTTTCACTATCAAGAGTAAGAACATCAGCGATAGCTTTTCCGCTTTCCATATCAAACAGACGCCAGACTCTTTTTGAACAAGGTGTTGTAATTTTATTTACATTATTACTTACCATTATGGCAGGGGTTTTCACGCCATCTTTTTCTGTTTCGCAAAGCTTATAAACACCATCAAGCACAGGTGATGAGGCAGAGGTCAAAAGCTTCTCCCCTACTATAAAGCCATCAATTTTTGCACCTTGGTTAAGCATATCTTTTATAAGCGTTTCATCAAGAGAATTTGATGCAAAAATATCACAATCCGGAAAACCTGCTTCATCAAGAAGCCTTCTTGCGCGTTTTGAAAGATATGTCATATCTCCGCTATCAATTATAATACCTGCAGGTCTTAAGCCTTTAGGAACAAGCACAGTATTAAATGCTTCAATTGCATTTTTAACACCACTGTCAAGGGTATCATAAGTATCAACAAGAAGGGCACCCTCTTCACCGTGTTCTTCAAGATAAACTTTAAACGCCTCAAGCTCATCATCAAAAAGCTGAACCCAACCATGACCCATCATTGTAACAAGAGGAATATTATACTTTTGCGATGCAGGATAAAGAGTTGTTGCATTAACGCCACCCACAAAAGCCGCTCTCGCACCATCAATTGCCGCATCAAAGCCGTGAGCTCGTCTTGCTCCCGATTCAAAAACCTTTCTTCCCTGAGCAGCTCTTACAACGCGGTTTGCTTTTGTTGCAATCAGAGTCTGGTGATTTATTGTGTTAAGTAAAAGTGTTTCTATAAGCTGAGCCTGAATAGCAGGTCCTTGAATCTTAACAATAGGCTCGTTTGGAAAAACAGGAGTACCTTCAGGCATAGCATAAACATTGCAAGAAAACTCAAAATTCTTCAGATAATCAATAATCTTTTCTGAAAAGCCCATTGATTTCAGTCTTTCCAACTCATCATTATCAAAAGATATATTTGAAAGCTTATCAATCAACTGATGAAGACCTGACATAATAGCAAAGCCACCCGAATCAGGAAGTTCTCTGAAAAACATATCATAAGTAACAACCATATTCTCCATATTAGCAGAAAGCAAGCCTTCTGCACTTGTAAGACAATTATAGTCAGCAAAAAATTCTTTACCGAAAATCATACTTTACCTCCGAAAACAAATTAGTTTTCTTTTGCCTTTTATTTTACCACATTAAAGTGCTTATAGCAAATATTTTTCTGATTTTAATATTGCATTCACTAAAAACTTTACCACTCACCATATTTATTGTTGAAAATTTATTTTTCTTGTGATACTATGTAATAGTAGATGTGCTATTTTGCACCAATATTTGAAAGGGGTACCGATATGAGAGTACGAAAACAACCGGTCGGCACCCGCAACATCTGTGGAGCCAA
Organism: Acutalibacteraceae bacterium; assembly: GCA_045606545.1. Taxonomy (GTDB): domain Bacteria; phylum Bacillota; class Clostridia; order Oscillospirales; family Acutalibacteraceae; genus DTU089. The sequence continues at coordinate 43,974 of JAZUSD010000020.1, forward strand.
GGTCGAACAAAGACGCAAGGAAATCGGGATGAAACAAAAAGACCTATTAACTCAATTGCAGATTCGCGGTGTCGATCTCAATGCATCTGGGCTTTCTAAGCTGGAAGGTCAAGTTCGTTCCGTATGCGATACAGAGCTTATTGCATTATCGGAAGTTTTAGGCGTTTCAGTTAATTGGCTTTTAGGATTAGAATAAATGATTAACAGCTTGTTCTTTTGAACAAGTTGTTTTATTTTGCCATTACTAATAACACACTTTTTCCATAATATACTTCAGAACAAATTAATCAAAAATGCAATTTTGTTGATTTTTGTCGAATTGTATGTTAAAATGATACGAAAATGGGAGAGTGTGGTGGTGCAAAATGCTATGCAACAGAATGAAGCAGTTCAGAGAATACAATAATTTAGACTGCAAATTGATTGCTGAAGTGCTTGGCATCACTGAAAATGAATATAAGGATTTCGAAAGCAACAAAACCACCCCAACAATAGATATAATCACTAATCTTGCTAAATTTTATAAGGTTACGGTTGATGAATTTTACGGCTACACGCCTCGCCTTACTCTTCACAGCAAAGAAAACGAGCTCTTATTTGATGATGTCAGCGAAAATCTCTTAAAAATGTCTGATTTATCCTGGGAAGAAGCTCAGATTATTCTCTATTACAGAGCGCACAAAGATGATGAAGACGATGAAATTATTAAAAAGATTTTAGAAAAGAACACTTGATAAAAAACACAAAACTCCTTGCAATGTCAAAAAATTGCAAGGAGTTTTTATAATTATTCGAAAATTAAAGCTTAACAATTTCGCCCATCATACCGGGAGTTGCGAAAGCAGCGTTGCTTTCATCAGTATCGATATGCATTGCAGGAGCAAAGTTGGGATGAACACGACAAACAACATCACCGAAGATAAGTGAACGTCCGTCAGACTCAATTTTAACGCCTACAACTTCTTTATCTTCAACACCGAATTCTGCTGCTGCATCGGGAGTAAGGTGAATGTGTCTCTTAGCAACAATAACACCCTCGCTGAGTTCAACCTCACCTTTAGGACCAACAAGCTTGCAGCAACCGCTGCCTGCAATATCTCCGCTTTCTCTTACAGGCGCAACTGCACCGATTGAACGAGCATCGGAAGCAGAAATTTCAACCTGTGAAGAGGGTCTTGTGGGGCCAAGAATAGAAACTGCAGGGAACTGACCCTTTGCGCCAACAACAGCAACTCTTTCTTCACAAGCAAACTGACCGGGCTGAGAAAGGTCTTTTTTAGGTGTAAGCTCGTAGCCTTCACCAAAAAGAACATCAAGGTCTGCTCTTGATACATGAACGTGACGAGCAGATGTTTCAATAAGTACCTTTGACATATTTATTACCTCATTTCAAGACATTTAGCCTCTCCGACAGAGAGGCTAAAAACAGAATCAATTATTTACAAGCTTCTTCGATAGCAACTGCGCAAGCAACTGTCATACCAACCATGGGGTTGTTACCTGCACCGATAAGACCCATCATCTCAACGTGAGCGGGAACTGATGAAGAACCTGCAAACTGAGCGTCTGAGTGCATACGACCCATTGTATCTGTCATACCATAGGAAGCGGGACCTGCAGCCATATTATCGGGGTGAAGAGTACGACCTGTACCGCCACCTGATGCAACTGAGAAGTATTTAACACCGTTTTCGTTACACCATTTTTTATAGGTACCTGCAACGGGATGCTGGAAACGAGTGGGGTTAGTTGAGTTACCTGTAATAGAAACACCAACATTTTCAAGTCTCATAATTGCCACGCCTTCAGGAACGTTATCTGCACCGTAGCAACGAACTTTAGCTCTGTCACCGTTGGAATAAGCTGTTTCGTTAACAACTTTAACTGTTTCTGTATAGGGGTCAAATTCTGTCTGAACATATGTGAAGCCGTTGATTCTTGAAATAATCATAGCAGCATCTTTGCCGAGACCGTTAAGGATAACGCGGAGAGGCTGTGTTCTTACTTTGTTTGCATTAAGAGCAATTTTGATAGCACCTTCTGCAGCAGCGAAAGATTCGTGACCTGCAAGGAAGCAGAAGCATTCTGTTTCTTCTGAAAGGAGCATTTTACCAAGGTTACCGTGGCCGAGACCAACTGCACGGTTATCAGCAACTGAACCGGGGATGCAGAAGCTCTGAAGACCTTCACCGATTGCAGCAGCAGCGTCAGCAGCCTTTGTGCAACCTTTTTTGAGAGCGATTGCGCAACCTACTGTATATGCCCAAACAGCATTTTCGAAGCAGATAGGCTGAGTTTCTCTGACGATTTTATCACAGTCAATGCCTTTAGCAAGTGTGATTTCTTTACATTCTTCAATTGAATAAATGCCGTATTCTTTAAGAACTGCGAGGATTTTTGCCTCACGTCTTTCATAGTTTTCAAATAATGCCATGTTCGTTTACCTCCTTATTCTTCACGGGGATCGATATACTTAGCAGCATCTGCGAATCTGCCGTAAGTACCCATAGCTTTATTATAAGCTGTTGTGGGATCGTCGCCTTTTTTGATGAAGTCTGTCATTTTGCCGAGAGAAACGAATTCGTAACCGATAACCTGATCGTCATCATCAAGAGCCATTCTTGTAACATAGCCTTCAGCCATTTCAAGATATCTTACGCCCTTAAGGTTTGTGCCGTACATTGTACCAACCTGAGAGCGAAGACCTTTACCGAGGTCTTCAAGACCTGCACCAACTGAAAGACCATCTTCAGAGAAAGCGGACTGAGAACGACCATATACAATCTGAAGGAAAAGCTCACGCATAGCTGTGTTGATAGCGTCACAAACAAGGTCTGTATTAAGAGCTTCAAGGATTGTTTTGCCGGGAAGAATTTCACTTGCCATTGCAGCAGAGTGAGTCATACCGGAGCAACCGATTGTTTCAACAAGTGCTTCTTCGATAATACCGTTTTTAACGTTAAGGGAAAGTTTGCAAGCACCCTGCTGGGGAGCACACCAACCGATACCGTGT
>JAZUSD010000021.1:0-4489 GCA_045606545.1 Acutalibacteraceae bacterium
CGATAGGCTTTTACAGCAATAGTTTCTCCATCGGAAAGCACAGCCTTATAAACTCTGCCAAAGCTACCGCCACCAATAAATTTCAACTTTTCGGCATTCTTACCCAATTCTTTTGAAATAATCTCTGGTAAAATGGGTAATAAATGTTTATCGCTATTATCAAGAATTTTCATTTTTATTCCTCCAATATCCTTGCTTTTACAAGTTTATAAGCTTTTTTACTTTCGGGCAGAAATGAAAACAACTGAAAACAATGGCACATACCCTCAAATTTGTAAAGCCTGGCATCAATATTTGCATTTTTCATTTTATCATATACTCTGTCGCTATCGCTCTCATCCAACTCTGCAGTTCCGCATATCAATGTTACCTTGGGGAATTTTTCAAAACTGCCGAACAAGGGTGAAATATAAGGGTCGGTCCTGTCAACATTCAGAACATATTTTGATATTCTTCTGAGTAAATGAAGATTATCTTCTACTTTTTTGTGCTTCGCAATTCCATAAAATGGGTCTGTATATGCATTTGTAATTTTAGAATCTCCGCTTGAGGTTGCATCTGCCCATAAAGAAAAGCAAACAATGTGTCTGGGTAAGGGATAGTTGTTATCTCTGAACCAAAGGCAAGATGTCATAGCCAATGTGGCACCAGCACTATCGCCTATAAATATAATATCTGAAGTGTTCATTCCCTCATCTAATAAATACAAATATATTTTCACAACATCGTGAATCTGTGACGGGAGCTGATGCTCAGGAAATCTCCCGTAGTCAACATTTATTACGGTTGCACCACAGAATGTATTGCTATATTTCTCGGCAAGCTTGCGGTAAAAATCATTCAGTTCAATTTTAAATCCGCCACCGTGAATCATCAAAATCACTTTTTCAGTTTTGCAATTACTGTTTATAATTTTTTCATACTTTACACCTTCAACACTGTGCTTTGTATATATAATGTTCTTTGAGGGTTTATATCTTGACTTTTTATCTTTTGTCAGCTTTGCCGCATTGTCAGATAATTTTGAACTATCAAATAATGGAGAATGAAAAATTATACGCAAAGTTGCCATAAAGATTTTCGAAGTCAAAGACTGCATACTATCACCCATCTTTCTATTTTAAATATTATCATAAGATTTTTAGGAATTCAATAATCCCAAAATTTTCATATCTGCAAATCTAAACAATCAAGGAAAAATAAAACAACCGATAATCTAAAAAAATAGAATATCGGTGAAAAATTTGTGATTAAATTGAAATGTATTTCTATATTTCAAAATCTCCTTGTAAATAGTAATCCGCATCATAGCAATCTGCTGTGATGCGGAGTTTTCATTTCATTTTTTTACAACAGGGACCCATATTTCACTGCGGTAATCGGGGCTTCCCATATCACCTTCAGTATAAGCTTCAATATCCATTTCGTAGGTAGGTTCATAACCTGATGTTGGGAAGAATTCCGAAACAATCTTATGCCACATATCCTGCATAGCTTTCGGCATTGCGCCTTTGCATTCAAACACTGCCCAAGTTCTTGCAGGAATTGTGCTTTTTCTGAAGCCTTCGGGAATTTCAGTATTTTCATCACATTTTGCCGCTATTGAATAATCAAAAGTCTTTGCGTTTTCGGGAAGATTTCCGTAACATACACCAAAAATATAAGTGCTGTCCGTTGTTAATTCAGTTAGTGTCTTAACAGTACCATTTTTGTGAGAACGTGTCCAGAAATCGGGAATACTCTTTGCATTTTCTGAATTTTCAACAGTATGTGCTTCTATCTTTTCAATAATATCAAAAGCCTCTTTTTCTACAATTTTGTAGTCCATTATATTGCCTCCGCTTAATGTAATTTTCACAGTAAGGCGAGAAAAAGATTTGAGTTTTGAACCATCCTTTTTAGCTTCGGACGGAGTGATTCCGTGAAACCTTGTAAAAGCTCTTGTAAAACTTTCAGGACTTTCATATCCATATTTGAATGCAACATCAATTACTCTTGAATCAGAAATGCACAGCTCATTACCGGCAAGTGTAAGCCTTCTGTTTCTGATGTAGTCTCCTAAAGTAATCCCACACAAAATACTGAAAATTCTTTGAAAATAGAATTCCGAACAAGCTGTTTCTTTTGCAACAAGCTCCATATCAATTTCATCGGTCAGATGATTCTCAATATAGTTTATTGCATTCTGTATGCCTGTAACCCAATCCATATCGCTCACCTCTTTGCGTGGTTACATTATAAAGCAAAGATAATATTAATACCTGACTTTTTATGCTCAATGTTGTATGGATATATTTTAACATACTTTATATGTTGTTTCAATCAATGTGCTATTCATTTTAATTGTTGAAATATTATGATGATTATGCTACAATATATTTTAATAACTCTGCAAAAGCAGATGCCGAAAGGAGAACAATTGTATGAAAGTTTTTTATGAGGTAATCGAATCTTAAACTGAATATATAGTGCATACAATTTCGAGGTTTCGACCTCTTTGTTGTTGTGCCGTTTTAGAGTAACCTTTCGTGGATACTATAACTTTCGGTTGTAGCACACTTTAGGGTGTGTTATTTTTATATCTAAAATCAGCCGTAGGAAGTACCCACTAATGAATGGTTGCTTTCTACGGCATTTTTGCGCCCATTTTCAAATTTTTGTTAGCATAAATATTTGGAGGAATAACAGTGAATAAACATATAATAGAAAACAATTATAATTTGAAAGTATCTGATATACAACTTCTCGATAAGCATTTCGGTACTGAACTTTATTTAATCAGCACAGATGTCGGAAAATACATAGTTAAAGTTCTGCCATTGTATATGGAAAATGTAAAAAACGAAGGTGAGCTTACTGAATATCTTTATAATCACGGACTTAAAGTTGCAAGATTTATGAAAAGCAAAGAAGATGCTTATGTGGTAAAAACTACTGAGTTTCAGTTTACTGTTCAGCAGTTTATTGATGGTGAATCGTTATCGGTGAATACTGCGCCTGATTGGTTTATCTGCAAATCTGCCGAGTTTCTTGGTCAAACAGCATTGTTGTTGAACGATTACGAGGGATTATCATTACGATTTGGCAAAGACTTCTTTTCAACTAAAACAGTTTGCAGAAAAATATGGCAATACAAAAAAGAACTTGTTATGGCGAAAAAAGCAAAAGATTTGGATGCCATACCTATTTGGGAAGAACAAATCAAACATCTCAAGAAAATTTCAAAATTCCGTATTGATACCAAAAAACTGACTTATGCCAATTCGCACGGAGATTATCACATAGGTCAGGCTATCATACATAATAATGATTTTACTGTTGTTGATTGGAGTTCAGCTTGCAAATTGCCGATTTGTTTGGATGTAATAACATCGTATGTTTTTTCAAGTCCGAGTTGTGCTACGGGAGCAATTGATGCAGAAGGTCTGAAAAAATATATTAGGCAATTCACAGAAAATTTTCCATTGACAGAGTATGATATAAAAGCAATGCCTTATATTCTGTATTACTGGCACTGTATGTGTAATTATCGACCCGATGAACTTGTAGACATTCCTGACAGTTATAAGGAAATCGCAAAACTTATAAACAATTTACTTAATTGGCTTTATGATAATGTTGAAGAATTGTCTAAAGAATTATTAAAGCACTAAGGGAATTATAAAACCTACGACAACATCGGTCAGAAACATTGTCGCCTTGCTTCGTTACTCACTCGCAACGCTCTGTGTTTCTTCCTCTCGAAACCCTGCCTTCATCTGCCACTGGCAGCGGCAGGGCTTCAAGCAGTTAACAGCCGGACTCGTCTGCCGTAAACAAGTTGTCATAAGTTTGAGTTCTAATTAAAAAGCCAAAAAAAATACACACCCTATTGGGTGTGCATTTTTTTGGCGCCTCAAGTAGGACTCGAACCTACGACAACTCGGTTAACAGCCGAGTGCTCTACCAACTGAGCTATTAAGGCAAATATTGCCGGATTAGTTTATCCGGCTTTTGTGTCGGCATCGCCCTATCTTCCCGAGCAGCTTCCCGCTAAGTATTTTCGGCACTGTTGAGCTTAACTACCGTGTTCGGAATGGGAACGGGTGGACCCTCAACGCCATCAACACCGACTATATGATAAACAGATATACTGCTTATACTTTTAAAATGGTGACCCGTACGAGATTCGAACTCGTGTTGCCGGCGTGAGAGGCCGGAGTCTTAGGCCACTTGACCAACGGGCCAAATTTCCAAATGGATGGTACACCATCAGGGACTCGAACCCTGGACACCCTGATTAAGAGTCAGGTGCTCTACCAACTGAGCTAATGGTGCATATAACTCCATCTGACAGGGTGATTAACTGAATGTACCCTGAAAACTGAATAAAGGAAAGCGAAGAAACAAACGAAATGGTCAAGCCCTCGACCTATTAGTACTGCTTAGCTGAACATGTCACCATGCTTACACACGCAGCCTATCAACCTCATAGTCCTTGAGGGGTCTT
>JAZUSD010000022.1:0-43615 GCA_045606545.1 Acutalibacteraceae bacterium
CAAAGAAACAATGCTTGATACATTAAAAAGCAAAGGCTTTGATGTTATCGGTGTTGGAAAAATTCACGATATTTTTGCAGGTAAGGGTCTAACGGAATATGTATTTACCCAAAATAACCAGGACGGAATGAACAAAACAACCGAGTATCAGAACAAGGATTTCAACGGACTTTGTTTTGTTAATCTCGTTGATTTTGATATGGTTTTCGGTCACAGAAGAAATGTTGACGGCTATGCAAAAGCCTTGGCAGAGTTTGATAAATGGTTGGGCGGTTTTACCCAAAATATGAGAGAGGACGATGCCTTCATTATCACTGCCGACCACGGTTGCGACCCAGCTTTTAAAGGTACTGACCACACAAGAGAATGTGTTCCTTTTATTCTTTACGGCAAAAGTATTGAACCCGAAAATCTTGGTATGATAAGTGGTTATGATTATATTTCAAAGACAGTTAAAGAAATTCTTATAAAAGAGTGATTTTATGACAGATAAAGAATTATACGGATTAGCCGTAAAAGCTATGGAAAATTCATATTCTCCTTATTCGGATTGCAAGGTTGGTGCGGCACTACTCTGTGAAAACGGTAAAGTTTTTATGGGAACAAATATTGAAAATGCCGCTTTTGGTCCAACAGTCTGTGCAGAAAGAGTTGCTGTTTTTAAAGCAGTTTCCGAGGGTGAAAAAGAGTTTTCAAAAATTGCCGTTGTTGGCGGAAAAGGCGGATTAATTAACGGCATTTTCGCTCCCTGCGGAGTTTGCAGACAGGTTTTAAGAGAGTTTTGCCAAGATGATTTTGAAATACTTTTAGGAGAAACGGCTGATAGTTATAAAACTGTTACATTGAAAGACCTTTTGCCTTTATCATTCAGTCCTGAAAATGTTTTTTAAACGTAGGGGAGGGTCTTGACCCTCCCGCTAATTAACCGTATTTGTTTTGGCGGTACGGTCAAGACCGTACCCTACATTGTATAACGAGGTAAAATATGAGAATTTATGATATTATTAAAAAAAAGCGTGACGGCTTTGCTCTTTCAAAAGAGGAAATAGAGTTTTTCATAAAAGGCTATGTAGATGGAAGTATTCACGATTATCAGGCGTCTGCACTTTGTATGGCAATTTTCTTTCAGGGTATGAACGAAAGAGAAACTGCGGATTTAACGCTCGCTATGGCACATTCGGGAGATACAGTTGATTTGTCCCGATTTGGTGACTTGACTGTTGATAAGCATAGTACAGGCGGAGTTGGTGATAAAACAACTCTGATTGTTGCACCAATTGTTTCTTCTCTCGGTTGTGTAATGGCAAAAATGAGCGGTCGCGGTTTGGGCCATACAGGCGGAACTATTGATAAATTAGAATCCATTGAGGGCTTTAACACGGCTCTTTCACCCGAGGAGTTTTTCAGTCAGGTAGAGAAAAACGGTGTTGCGGTTGTCGGGCAAACAGGTAACCTTACCCCTGCAGATAAAAAGCTTTATGCTCTTCGTGATGTTACCGCAACTGTTGATAACCTTTCCCTTATTGCTTCAAGTATTATGAGCAAGAAGCTGGCGGCAGGGTCACATACAATTGTTCTTGATGTTAAATGCGGTTCAGGTGCGTTTATGAAAACTCCTGAGGATGCAAAAGAATTAGCAAAAGCTATGGTTAAAATCGGTAATAATTGCGGTAGAAATACTGCGGCGGTTATTACAAATATGGACAGACCCTTAGGCAACAATATCGGCAATTCTCTTGAGGTCATTGAAGCGATTGAAGTTCTCAGAAACAATGGTCCTGAGGACTTAAAAGAGGTTTGCCTTACACTTTCTTCCGAAATTGTTTCTCTTTCAAAAAATATTCCCATTGAAGAAGCGAGAAAATTAACTGAAAATGCCCTTCTTTCAGGCAAAGCCTTTGAAAAATTCAAGGAGTGGATTTCTTCCCAAGGGGGAAAAAGAGAATGGGTTGAAAACACAGACCTTTTCCCGAAAGCAACCCATAGCTTTGAAATAAAAGCAGAAAATGAGGGCTTTATTTCAAAAATGGATGCGGAAAGCATTGGTATTGCATCTGTAATTTTAGGTGCAGGCAGAGAAACAAAGGAAGACACCATTGATATGAGCGCGGGAATTGTGCTTAATAAAAAAACAGGAGACAAAGTTTTACAAGGTGATGCCCTTGCAACCCTTTATTCCTGCAACGAAAAGTCATTCAACTCTTCAAAAGAAAAGTTTTTATCTGCTCTGGAGTTTTCTGAAAATCCTATAAAAGAAGAACCATTGATATTTGATGTTATAAGATAAAATTATCGCCCCTACGATTTAAGTCGTAAGGGCGAATTTTTTATATTTTCATCAAATTGGGAATACCTTTGATAACAGATGGAATTGCTTTAACAATCATTACTGTAACACCGCGAACAAGAGGCTTCTTGTCGTTAAGAATGTCAAGAAGCTGGTCAGCCATTTTGGGACTGAAAATACCAAAGCTCATTGAAATAAGGTTCTTGATTGGAAGCTGCAAAGCGATACCTGATGCCATACTCTCTTCGCCAACAAGCTTTTTGATAAGACCAACGATTTTAGCACCGTTTTTACCTGCGGCAGAATCTTCAATTGTATTAACAAGAGTAAGGTTGGGATACGCCTTGATTTCGCGAGGAGGAAGTTCTCTGCCGAGAACCGCAACGAATTCCTCGTCTTTAATGTCCATAATATCTGCTGTGTAGTATTTAGCAGCAGTTGCTCTGTAATCGGGGATTACTGCATCAACTGTTGATTCAACATTAAGCTCAGCAGAAAGCTTGATATCACGGCTTGATGCACCAACGTTGATTGTAAATTCACCGCTTTCAACGTGCCAATCATGAATGTTTACATTATAGTAAGCAAATGCGCGTTTGCAAAGCTCAATTGAAACTTCCTTTTCTTCACCTGCTTTAAGGAATACCTTCTTAAAGCCTTTAAGCTCCTGCTTGGGTCTGAAAATAGTGCTTTCATTATCTGTTACATAAACCTGAGCAACCTCAGCACCATCAACAGAACCTGTATTCTTAATCTTAAAGGAAACAGTTACTTTATCGGTATCTTTAATAGAATCAGCAGAAAGCCTAATATCTGAATATTCAAAGTTGGTGTAAGAAAGACCGTAACCGAAGGGGAAGAGAACATTTTTCTCTGCGGTGTCATAGTATCTGTAACCAACGAAAACGCTTTCTTTATATTCAACGGATGCGGTGTAACCGGGATAGTAGTTATAAGAGGGATTGTCGGAAAGTGAAAGAGGATATGTTTCAGCAAGCTTACCGCTGGGGTTAACGTCACCGAAGAGAATATCTGCTGCCGCACTGCCTGAAGCCTCACCACCGAGAACGCAGCTAAGAATACCTTTAACCTTATTTGCCCAGGGCATTTCAATAGCTGAACCGCCTGAAAGAGCAACAACAACGTTTTTATTTACTGCTGTAATTGCATCAACAAGCTTTGTGTGAAGGGCAGGAATACCTAAATGACGGCGGTCAAAGCCTTCGGATTCGAATTCCTCTGTAAGACCGATGAAGAGAATAACTGCATCCTTGCCCTTTGCTGCTTCAACAGCCTCTGCAATAAATTGCTCGTCAGAAATCTTGTTTTTCTTTGCGGTTGAGTAACCGGGAGCATAAGTAACCTTTGCGCCTTTTGCGAGAATTTCATCATAAGCGCAGTCAACCTTGATTGCATTAACAAGTGAAGAGCCTGCACCCTGATAACGAGGCTTTTTAGCCATTTCACCGATAACTGCGATATTTGCATTCTTTTTAAGAGGAAGAATTGCATCGTCATTTTTAAGAAGCACCATGCATTGACCTGCAATTTCACGTGCTTTCTGATGGTGAGCATCTTTGTCATATGTATAATCGCCGAGAACTTCCTTGGATTTCATAATAACTGTAAGAACATTATCAACCATTTTGTCAAGGAATTCTTCGGGAATTCTGCCGTCCTTGACTGCTTCAACAATCTGTGCGTTACCGAGACCGTTAGATGTGGGCATTTCAAGCTCCTGACCTGCAAGAAGACCTGCAACACGGTCGTTTTCTGCACCCCAGTCAGTAACAATCATACCCTTGAAGCCCCATTCATCACGGAGAACATCTGTAAGGAGCCATTTGTTTTCTGCGCAGTATGTACCGTTGAGACGGTTATAAGCGTTCATTATTGTCCAGGGCTGAGCCTGTTTAACTGTTTTTTCGAAAGAGGTAAGATAAATTTCTCTTAAGGCACGTTCGTCAATAACGCTGTCGCAGGTCATACGGCGTGTTTCCTGGTTGTTACCTGCAAAGTGCTTGAGAGAAGTGCCGATACCCTTGGATTGAACACCATTAACAAAAGCAGCGGAAATTTCACCTGCAAGGTAAGGGTCTTCGGAGAAATATTCAAAGTTTCTTCCGCAAAGAGGAGAACGCTTGATATTAGTACCGGGTCCTAAAAGAACGCTGACCTGCTCTTTAAGACATTCTTCACCAAGAAGAACACCCATTTCATAAATAAGGTCGGGGTCCCATGAGCAAGCGGTTGTTGCCGCTGTGGGATAGCAGATTGCAGGAACACCTTTAAGGCTTGTTGCCTGCTCTTTGTCCATTTTTTCTGCACGCTTTCTGATACCGTGAGGGCCATCAGTCCACATAACAACGGGGATACCAAGTCTTTCAATTCCGGGTGTGTGCCAATAGTCAAGACCGGAACAAAAGCTTGCTTTTTCTTCAAGAGTCATTTGTTTAATAAGGTCTGCGTGATTCATTTTCTACCTCCGTTAAGGGTGAGGATTCTTCGCACCCTGTATTTCAAATTTATACATATTAATGATAACATACAATAATTGGCAATGCAAGGGGAAAATGTTATACCAAAACATCAACCTCATCCAATTCAGGCTTTTCAAATCTTGAAGCGAATTCCAAAGCACGATTATATTCAAGATAATAAGCTTTTGTTTCGTTATTCAGAATTTCATTGTTTCTTTTATTTAATCGATATTCCCATGTTTCATCGTCAATTTCGATATAATGAAGCTCGCAATCGATGTTATGGGAATTGTAGAAATCTTTTGTTGCGTTGCGTTCTTCTTTTGTCCAGAAGCCCCAGTCGAGAACAACATCAACGCCTTTTTCGATAATCTCTAATGATTTATCGAAAAGGTGGTTTTTTATTCTTTTTTCGTATTCCTGATGAAGTTTTTCTCCGCAACATTGGTCGAAAAGAGAAAGCATAATTTCATCAACTGAAAGCAGAATTGCATTTTTTTCAGAACAGATTTTTTGAGCGTAGGTGGTTTTACCGCAACAAATTTTACCGCAGATTAAATATACCTCTGACATAAAATTTTCTCCAAATACAAATTAGTTTCGTTGTCTGTTTTTAGGTAATGCTAAAAGCTCAATAGCTCGTTTTTCTATGTGTTTCTCAATAGCTTGCAGGCGTTCCTCGGGTAAATTAATTGAAGGATGTCTTTGAAATTTGAACCCTAAAAGCTTACGGAGTTGGGATGCTTGTTTTTTGCCGATTACTTCCTGACATATACTCTCAAATGATACACCGTAAGGAGTTGTTCTTGTTTTTGCATAATCTTCGATATTGTTGAAATCATTCGGCATCGCAAAATTGAAAAGGGAAAGACCGTTATCAAAAATAGGTGCAGGAGATAAAATTTCGCCAGTATGATTATTACGAAGAATACCAAAATTCCCAAAATGGCGGTCTTCATTGTATATAACCGCATCAAAAACCAACATACTGCAAAGCTCTTCATAAGCTTGCTGACTTATATTTTTGTAATAGTCAAGGCAAGCCTTGATGCCACCCTCTTTTATCAATTGCCCGATAGGAATAAATGCGGTATTAATATCAGTAAAAAGTTTGCATTTTGAGGCAAGAACACCTTTCCAGTTTTCTAATTCATAGGATACAGCATTGAGTCCCATTGCTTTTGCAACTTGACAAGCGTAATATTCGCTATATGGTTCGTTACCGGAGTTTGCTGCACCTTCTGTGCCACCTTTATAAAGATAAATACCATCATCTTCAATAAAACGCCAGGCTTTTCGGAGCATACCCTGAGTTGTAAGCTCGGGAGAGGTGGTAAAAGCTCTGTTGGAAGCTCCGACACCTGTGTATGCAACAAGGGATAAAACTTCTGAAAATCGATTTTCATATAGATTATATTCTTCAAAAGTGCCGTTGAATTCCTGAGGCACAACCCAGAAACTGTCGTTAAGAGATAAACCCTTGCAAACATCTATAATTCCTTTGGTGTTGTTAATGCTAAGACCGATAGATTTTAAAATTTCATCAACAAAAGCACGATTTTTCGGAATAACTCTTTTTTTCAGCCACTTTAACACACCATCAGAGGTTGGCTCTAAATCCAATGGCAATAAATGTTTAAATTCTTCGTTTATGCTTTTTACTTCAACTGCTAAACCTTCTAATCCTTTTTCTTCAAGGGAAAAGGTTAAAAGTGTCTGATTATATAATTTAAGATTATAAATGTTGCTCATAGGTTCACTCCTTTCTTCTAAGGTGAAATCTATTTCTTTACCTAAGGCATCAGTTATTTTTATTAACATATCAAGAGTTAAGTTCTGACTTCCGCTTTCAATTCTGCAGATATTACTTCTTTGCGTACCTATTAGGTTCGCTAAATGAGCTTGTGACATACCTTTTTCAAGACGGGCAGAAACAAGCTGTGATATTATTTTTTGTCGCGAGTTAGTTGTGTTATTCAAGAAACCACCTCAAAATATTATGACATTATGTTATCATATATGATAACATAATGTCAATATGTTATACCAATTCACTATACATAACCTTAATAATTTTAGTACTGTTAAGGCAACAATCGGTGTTGTTGGAGTGATAATAGGCGATAAGCAAATAATCTTCACCTTCAATAGTGGCAGGGTAGCAGTAGCCGTTATTAAGGTCATCTTCAATATAGAAAAGCTTTTTTTGTGTGAACGCGGTTTCGTCTTTTTTTCTTACCGCCATTACGTATGGCGTTCTGCCCCAGAATTCTGCGTCATCATCTCTTAAAATATGCTCGGGAATGGGGTTGAAAATTGCAACTGTGAGGTCTTTAAAGTCCTTAACCGACATAGGCGATGCAGGGGATGAGAAAAATACATTGGGTTCGGGTGTTGACCAGCTTTCACCATCATCATCGGAGTAACATTCATACTGATAGCCTAGAAGAGTTCGTATATAGCACCAGATTTTTCCGTCAGGAAGCTCATAAAGTCCCGGTTCCTGAAAGCCTGTTTTGTCATTGGGGAAAGGTGTTTTTAATTCTTGAGCGTTTTTCTTCCAATTGTAGCCGTCATCATCGGAATAGAAAAATACAAGCTCACCAACAGATAAGTCATCACTATCGGTATAAATTGTGTGACGAGCCAGTGGCAGAATAATTCTTCCGTTTTTAAGCTTTAAAACTCTGTCATTATTGAGAATAAAATAATCAGGTCTTTCCAGAGCGGTCAAGCAATTCTGCGGTTCGGTCCAGCTTTTGCCCTCGTCAGAAGAACGCCTCATAACAATAGTATCGGAGCCGTTTTTGTTTTTAACAATATAAAAAGCACCAATATCACCGTTTCCCATTCTTAAAAATGAAAAGCTCATAATGTTAAGGTCCTTTTCGTCCTTTTCAAAAAGCACCTTTCTTTCAGACCAGCTTTCGCCCTCGTCAGTTGAAAAAATGCAGGAAATTCTCGCAATATCTTCATCTTCTCTACCGCCTAAAAATTCAGTAAAGGCGAATAAAATGCTATTGTCATTCAAACGAATAAATGAGCCCTCGCCGATTCTTCTTATTGAACCTGCAGGTGCCATTAAATGAACTTCTCTACCGACTTTTTTCATATAATCCACTCCGAATAAGAAATTATATACTAAATTATATCATACAATTTGCACATATATCAACCGCGAAATTGTACCTTCCCGATAAGTTGTTTTTATTGCTTTTGAAAATTCACTATGATAAAATCAAAGTAACAAATTTTAGGAGGTTTTCCTATGCTTTATAAGAAGAATTCTGCTCCTGCTTTAACAGAGGAGTTATTTAAAAATCCAACTTCGGAATACCGCGGAACACCTTTCTGGGCTTGGAATAATCTGCTCACTAAGGAGGAACTTTGCCGTCAGATTGATGTTTTCAAGGAAATGGGTCTTGGCGGATTCCATATGCACGTAAGAACAGGTCTTAAAAACAAATATTTAAGTGATGAATATATGGAGCTTGTTAAGGCTTGCGTTGAAAAAGCAAAGGGTGAGGAAATGCTCGCCTGGCTTTATGATGAGGACAGATGGCCCTCAGGTGCTGCAGGCGGACTTGTTACCTGTGATGAAAAATACAGAGCAAGAAACCTTGTTTTCACAACTGAAAAACAGGGCGAAGCTTTTAGTGCAGGCAACTGCTCACGCTCAAATGGCGACAGAAGCGGTAACGATACTCTTCTTGCTTGCTATGATGTTGTGCTTGATGAAAATGGATATCTCGAAAGCTATAAAAGAATAGAGGAAAACGAAGCTGCACAGGGGACAAAATGGTATGCTCTTTTAAATATTTACGGTCCTAACAGTTGGCATAATGACCAGACTTATGTTGATACTCTTAATGCGGATGCAATCAAGAGATTTATTGAGGTTACTCACGACAGATATAAAGAAAGCGTAGGTTATGAGTTTGACAAAACCGTTCCTGCAATTTTCACCGATGAACCTCAGTTTACAAGAAAAGATACATTTGATAACTCTTTTGATACAGAAGATGTTACAATGCCCTGGACAGATAAAGTTCCCGAGCTTTATAAAGAGGCTTATGGTGCAGATATTCTTGACACTCTTCCCGAAATTTTCTGGGATTTGAAAGATAGCGCACCATCAATCCACCGCTATCGTTATCACGATTTTATTGCAGAGCTTTTTGCACAGTCCTTTGCAGATACAGTTGGTTCCTGGTGCAAGGAAAACGGAATTTCTCTTACAGGTCATATGATGGAAGAACCCACATTACACAGCCAGACCGCCGCTTTAGGTGAGGCAATGCGCTCATACAGAAGCTTTCAGCTTCCCGGCATAGATTTGCTTTGCAACTCTCACGAATTCACCACCGCAAAGCAGGCACAGTCTGCGGCACATCAGTTCGGCTATGAGGGTGTCCTCTCCGAGCTTTACGGTGTAACAGGATGGGATTGCGATTTCAGAACATACAAGCATCAGGGTGACTGGCAGGCGGCTTTGGGTATAACCGTCAGAGTTCCACACCTTTCCTGGTATGCAATGGCAGGTGAAGCAAAGCGTGATTATCCGGCATCAATTTCTTATCAGTCTCCTTGGTACAAAGAATATGGCGCAATTGAAGACCATTTTGCAAGAGTTAATACTGCTCTTACAAGAGGTAAGCCTATTGTTAAGGTTGGCGTTATTCATCCCGTTGAAAGCTTCTGGCTTCATTGGGGTCCTAACGATAAATCCGCCATTTTCCGTGATGGTGCAGATGAAAACTTCCTTAACCTTACCAAATGGCTTCTTGAGGGTAGCATAGACTTTAACTTTATTTCTGAATCCCTTTTACCTGCTCTTTGCGATAAGGGTTCTGCACCTTTCAAGGTTGGTGAAATGGAATATGATACAATTATTGTTCCTGCTTGCGAAACCTTGCGTTCAACCACATTAGAGCGTCTTGAAGGATTCCGTAAAAACGGTGGTAGGCTTGTTTTCCTCGGTGCTGCTCCAAAGCTTTGCGATGCGGTTGCTTCTGAAAGAGGTAAAGCTCTTTATGATATGAGCGAACACATTGACTATACCCGCTCTGCACTTCTCACCGCTATGGAAAAGGACAGAGTTATTACCTTGAGAGACAACGAAGGCAGATTTACCGATGACCTTATTTATCAGCTCCGCCAGGATGAGGATTGTAAATGGCTTTTCGTTTGCCACGATAAAGAACCTTTTAATAAAGATATTGACCGCGGTGAAAATATAAAAATTACCATAAACGGTGAATATGGTGTTGTTATTTATGACACAGAAAACGGAAATATTACTCCTGCAGATTATGAAATCAAAAATGGTAAAACAGTAATTTCTGACCATATTTACGGCTATCAATCAAGACTTTATAAATTAGTTGATGTAGCTTCTGCTTCGCCAAAAACAGAAAAGGAAACAGAAAAGAAGAAAGAAATCCGTGTTGCTTCACAGGTTAAATATGAGCTTTCCGAAGAAAATATTCTTGTTCTTGATATGGCAGAGTTTAAAATCGAGGGCGAAGAAGAGTTTTCACCAAAAGAGGAGATTTTAAGGCTTGATAATATTTGCCGTGAAAGACTTGGTCTTCGTGAAAGAGGCGAGGCTATTGTTCAGCCTTGGGTATATGGAGAAGCTACCGATGTAAGCAAGGTTACTCTCAGATATACCTTCAACAGCGAATTTGCTTATGATGGCGCATTCCTTGGCCTTGAAGATGCAGAGAAAGCAGAAATCATCTTTAACGGTGAAAAGGTTACCAATGAAATAGTTGATAATTATGTTGACTTTTCAATTTATAAAGTGAAGCTCGGAAAAATTCAAAAGGGAGGAAATGAGCTTATTATTACTTACCCCTTCGGACCTTCTGCAAACCTTGAAACAGTATTTGTTCTCGGCTATTTCGGAGTTAAGGTTGTTGGTACTGAAAGTACAATTATTCCTCTTCCCGAGAAAATCGGCTTTGGTGAAATTCTTTCACAGGGCTTCCCGTTCTATAGCGGTGCGATTACATATAAAATCCCTGTTAATGTTGAAAACGGCAGTGTAGAGGTTGAAGCATCCGATTATCGCGGTGGTCTTATAACTGTTGAGGTAGATGGTGAGAAAAAAGGAAGAATTATTTATCCGCCTTATAATCTTGAAATCAAAGATATTGAAAATGGCGAACACAAAATCGGTGTCAAGCTTTATACCCACAGATATAATTCCTTCGGTCCTGTTCACCTTGTAAACGAAAAGGAATCCTGGCACGGACCTAATGCTTGGAGAAGTACAGGCATTAACTGGAGTTATGAATATGTATTGAGAAGAACAGGTATTCTTAAAGCGCCTGTGATAAGAGTATAAACAAATCACTCCATTGAAATTCATTTGCAAATTTCAATGGAGTGATAATTTTTTATATCTTTGGGGTGGTTATTTATTCAGTAACCAGTCTGCCACATCAACAACTCTAACGCCCTCGTATTGATATTCGGGGTTTCTTGTTCGGGCTATTACCATTTTAGGATAAGCATCCTTAATTTTAAGCAAAGGCTCTACCTCTCGCTTAAAGGTATCGGGATGGGTTATATTGTCCGAAACTTGAATATAAATTTTTTCGTTTCTCTTCAAAGCAACAAAGTCAATCTCTTTTTTATACAAGACACCCACATAAACCTCGTAGCCACGTCTGAGCAATTCCATTGCAACAATATTCTCAATCACTCTGCCGTTATCTAAGTTTTTCGTACCAAGCTTGGCATAACGGAAGGTGTGGTCACTTAAATAATATTTATCATTAGAAGCAAGATATTTTTTGCCTTTAATATCATATCTGCGAAACTTATAAAAAGCAAAAGCGTTGCAGAGAAATTGAAGATAATTACCAACAGTCTTATGATTGATTTTATCCTTGTTAGATGTAAGAGTATCCGTAATGCTTCTCGCTGAGGTTAAGTTGGACACATTATCCATTAAGAATTGGGAAATTCTATCCATCAAAGCGGGATTTTTGATATTATACTTTTGCCGTATATCTCTTAAAATCAAAGTATCAAAAACAGTTTCGATATAGTCATATTTATCTTCATGATCCTTATACAGATAAGAACCTGACATACCACCCTCGATCATATATTTATCAAAGGCAGTATATTTGTCTGTTAAACCGAAGTACTGCACATATTCGGCAAAGGAGAACGGATACACCTTGATTTCAAAGGTTCTGCCGGTAAACAGTGTTGCTAAATCTGAACTGAGCAAGAAAGCATTAGAGCCCGTGATATAAATATCATACATCTCTGTTGCATGTAGATTATTTATACACAACTCAAAGTCGGTACACATTTGAATCTCGTCAATCAAAACGAAATTCTCCTTGCCCTCTGCATAATTGCTTTCAATATATTCATTTAGTGCTTTGTATTCTTTAAGGTTGTCATATTTAGACAGATTAAAGTTAATATGGATAATATTAGCATCAGAAATATTTTTTTGCACATATGCCTTAAAGGCTTCCAACAGCTTTGATTTGCCTGAACGTCTGACGCCCGTCAGCACTTTAATATCGGGAGTTCCGATAACATTAATTATTTTATCTAAATATTGTTTTCTTTCAATCAGCTTCATAGAAAACCACCTCGCAAAGTTATTATATCACGTTCGTTTCCCAAAATCAACAAATTTGCGAATTTGGGAAGTTGGGTTAAAAATATGATAGTGCAAAAAATGGTGTAACCTCACAAATGAAGTTACACCATTTTTATATACTTGTGTCAGTAGATTAAAAATCGCCATCTCAAATATTATACAAAAAGCTTCTTTGCAAGCCATGCACGAACCTTTTTGCTCTTGTTGGCATAAAGCCAGAAAAAAACAAGTGCTAAACAACAAACGCCCGCAATAAGAGTAATTTCACAAGCGACAATGTAATTGCCCAGGAAGAAGCAAAGACTTGCTACTGAAAGGCATATTACAAGGTCTATAAAAATATGAAGTACCTTTGAGGTCCAATGGCGTTTTCTTTTACGATACCAGAAAGTAAAATATAAAACACAAGCGGAAATAATTGCAATAATTGGCATGGCAATATTAAAATACCATTTTGCATCGTTTGGGTCGTTGGCATAGAAAACTAAAGTATAAAGAGCAACGGCTAATGTGTCGAAGCCCCACATTAAATAGGGGTGAAGATTTTTTGTAAAGAATGGAAATACAAACAAAATCCAACACAAAAACGAACTCGATGCCACAAAAATGAACCATAGGGTTTCAGGATTCAAAAAAATGTTAATGAACATACATACAATGTTGGGGATTAACAGTATGAATGTAACAATAAGTGCGATGAATTTTTGCTTTATTCCTACGGGAATATCAGGTGTGTGTGAAAATGGGAGGTTGGTTTCCTCGCTCTTTTCATTGGGGTTATATACGGGAGTGTCGCAAAGAGCGCACTTATGAGCGCTTTTATCTAACTCAACTCCGCAATTAACACAATATGACATATTTAAACATCCTTTATTAAAGTGTATAGAATGAATTAATCTCTGTTACTTTCGATTTTCACATGGAAACCCATTTTAACAAGCTTTGTGAATATTTCTTTTTCAATATCAGTTTCTTTTACAATACTTGCAACTGTGAAAACAAGATTATCGCCAACTGTTGCAAGACCGCATCTTACAGCATTTCTGACACCGGGACCGGGCATAAAAACAACCTTTTTCACAAGGGGTAACATATCATCGGGAAGCTTTACTGCACCTAAGTTTGAAAGCAAGACCGATGTGGTTTGTTCGCCTGTTATAAGAAAGGAAATGCCAACGCCTAAATCCTTGACTGCTAAAGGTAAGAATTTTAAAACCGGATTCCTTTCAAGACCCATGTTAGCAGTTACCATTGCATTGAGCTTCTTTTCATCGTTAGCAAGGCGCAATTGGTAAGCAACCTGCTTTAAAAGCTCTTCGAAAGAATAGTCACCTAATTGGGGGTCAACCTTTGCACGAAGGCAAATAGTGAAGTTTCGTAAGGTTTCAGTTTTATAAACGCTTCTTAAATCAATGGGAATCTGAACGGAAACTTCTTTTTGTTTCTTTGATTCTTTTCTTTGCTTTTCGATATGCACCTGCATGAGAAGAGCGGCAAAGAATTCTGTTATGGTTACTCCGTGGGCTTTTGTATATTTATGAATATCGCTGAAAGACATTGTTCCCGAAATGATATTTACCATATGCTTTGGGAGTTTTGTGCCTTTGGCGTGATAAACGTATTTATCACTACGTTTGATTTTTCCCTTGGAATTTGCGATTTTTGAAAAGGTGTCTTCAAGCTCTTCTTTTTTTGGCGGTTGAGTTGCATCAAGTACAAGTCCGCCGGGAGTGATACTGTGACCGCAAAGCTTTAAATATTCTGCAACAAGCGTGCATGAGAATATTGCGGCACCGTGACCATCGGAAATAGCGTGGTATGTGTCAACCGCAATTCTTCTTCCGTGGTAGTAAACTCTGAAAAGGAAGCCTTTGTTCTCTTTGAATTTAACACGATGACAGGGGTTCTGAATATCGGGCTTAACGTCCGGTGCGGTGTTGGGATTTTTCTCAAAATAATACCAGAAAAGACCTTTACGGATTCTTACATCAAATCCGGGGAAACGAGGCATTATATTCTCCAATGCTTTTGTAAGAATTTCAGGATTAACTTCTTCCTTTAATTCCATACAGAAGCGGAAAATATTTGACCATGTACCTGTATTCTGACCGGGGAAAACAGAAGCCGCATTATCAAGCTTAAACCATTCCGGCAAATTAGGGTTTGTTTTTTCTTTAGTTTTATTTTCCGCCAAGCTCAAAACTCCTTTCCTTAAAACATATCTGCTCATTAAAAATACCGTTTTACTCATTCAGGGTAAAACGGTATTAAAATTTATACTCTGTTTTTTAGATTTTAACTGCATCCTTGATTTTGATTTTACCAACAAAGGGTATTTTCAAGTAGCCGTTGCAAAGGTCATCTTCAAAAGTGAGATGAACATCAATTTCCTTACCGGGAAGAATGGCAACTGTTGCTTTTGCATCAAGTGTATCGCCGTCTTCTTCAAATTCGGTTATGGTAATATCCATATCAAAATCTGCATTATCAATCTCAATTTCAAATTCATAGTTGCCGTTTTCAAATTCGATTTCAAAAATAGCTTCCCCTTTGAAAAACATATGGTCAATATTAACCTTGTACTTACCAATACCTATCATAATAAATACCTCACTTTATTCTATACTCATTCCGCCGGCAAGACGAAGAATTTTACGGGCATCTTCTGTTGTGATTTTGCCATCTGCGGAATTATCTACATTGGCAGCAACATTTTGTTCAGGTGTCAGTGTTAGTGTACCTATTGATGTATGCATAGCAGCTTTTACATCAAAAAGAGTAACAGTGCCGTCTCCGTCTATATCACCCTTGAGAGAAAAGTCATCATTCATAAGGATGATAAACCTGCCACCTTCAGAAACTTGTGCACCAACGAACGGAATATTAGCTGAACCGCTTACAAGAACAAGCTCATCATCCACTTGTTTGTAAATTTTTGTTGCGCTGGGAATAGCATAGGGACAAACTGCATCAAAAGAAAAAATAATGTCACCTTCAGGGGTGTAAGGTAAGAATTCACTTGTTATTTCTATATCAAAAGCAAGTGCTTTGGAATATCTTGTAGGCAACAGGTTCTGTATTTCTGCGATTTCAACAGGCTCAACAACAATGTCAACCATATCACCTTCGTAAATCACATCGTAGGCATCTACTAATTGTATGCGGGTGTCGTTATCTGTTATTGTATGTGTGGTTTTTGTTATGATGTCAGCAGGAAGAGCTTGTTTAACTAAATATTTATAAGCCTCCGAGTCCTTTGCACAAGAGATACCGTCGGTGAAGAAATATACCTTGTTGTCGTCGGAGTCGATTGTTCCCAGGACGGCATCATCACCGATACTGGTAAGGCTTGCGGGTAAATCTATTCTAGTTAAAGAATCACAGTGAGCTAAAGCTTCTTTACCTAAAGAATAAAGATTATCGCTTAAACGGATGCTTTCAAGATTCCAACAATAGGAAAAAGCACGGGCGTTTATTGATGTTACGGTATTATACATATCAACAGATGTTAAATTGTAGCAGTGGTCAAAAGCATAGGAACTGATGGTTTCAATTCCGTAAGGAACCGTAAAATGACCGCCCTTTCCTGCAGGGTAGCAGATAAGATTATAAATTTTTCCGTATGTGTCAGATTCCTCAAAGTTGTCTTTTCGATAAAGAACACCATCAATAACAGCAAAGGTTTCGTTTGATGGGTCAATATCAAACTCTGTAAGAGAGGAACACATATTAAATGCTCTTGCAGTAATTGTTTCAAGAGTTGCCGGTAATTTTATGTAGGTCAGGCTCTCGTTTCCGGTAAAAGCTTTCAGTGAAATTCCTGTAACAGGAAATCCACCTAATTTTTCGGGAAGAATAATTTTTGTTTCCTTACCGGTGTAGCCGGTTATAATGGCTTTTGCAGGCTCATCAATTGGAGTAGTTTTGTATGTAAAGTCGCTTTCCGGGGGGCTTACTGGTTCTTCACTTTCGTAAACGGCTGATGTTCCACCTACTGCAGCAGGTAAATTGTCTGTAAAGAAGAAACAAGATAATAAAACGCAGAAACATAAAACAAAACTTAACAGTTTTTTCTTGCTCAAAAAAACACATCCTTTCAAGCGGTAATATACTAATATAATTATATTATAGAAAAAACGTAATTTCAATAGGAATGTTTATACAAAAATAAAAGTGATTTTTGTTTATTCGCAATATATCGACGGGGTAATATTAAAAAAATAAAAAGCAAAGCTCCGAAGAGAACTTCGGAGCCGTATGCTTTTTAACAATTCAGTTACTTAGATAGCGCGGGTAACCTTACCGGAGCGCAAGCAGCGTGTGCAAGCATATACTCTCTTGGGAGAGCCGTTTACGATTGCTTTAACTCTTTTTACGTTGGGTTTCCATGTTCTGTTTGAACGTCTGTGTGAGTGAGAAACCTTGATGCCGAAAGCAACTTCTTTGTTACAAAATTCACATTTTGCCATTGAGCTGCACCTCCTTCAATTTTTTTCAAGATAAGTCTAAACATAAGACAACGAAATGTATAATATCACCTTTCTTCGTCAAATGCAAGTATTTTTTTTGAAATTGTCCGTTTTTATGAACTTTCACAGATAATTAAGGGTAATATTCCAATATTTTTTTCAAAATTACTTGATTTTTTTAAAATGATGCTATATAATGCTGTTTGTAACCGAACATTTGTGCGAACACAACCGGGTTGACGGTTGTAAAGCACATACCTAATATATAAAGGAGATTTATTGAGAAATGGCAGAAAGAAATGAAAAAAGCAAAGCTCTTGAAACAGCGCTTTCACAGATAGAGAAAAGTTTTGGTAAAGGCGCAATTATGCGCTTAGGTGAAAATGCAGGTCTTAATGTTGAGGCTATTCCTACAGGCTCAATTGCTCTTGATGCTGCAACAGGTATCGGTGGTCTTCCCCGTGGCAGAATTGTTGAAATTTATGGTCCTGAAAGCTCAGGTAAAACAACTCTTGCTCTTCATGTTGTTGCAGAAGCGCAGAAAATGGGTGGCGAAGCTGCATTTATTGATGCTGAACATGCACTTGACCCTGTTTATGCTGCTGCACTTGGCGTAGATATTGATTCACTTCTTGTTTCTCAGCCCGATAACGGTGAGCAGGCTCTTGAAATAACAGAGCATCTTGCCCGTTCAGGAGCTCTTGATGTTATTGTTGTTGACTCTGTTGCAGCTCTTGTTCCAAAGGCAGAAATTGAAGGAGAAATGGGCGATTCTCACGTTGGTCTTCACGCTCGTCTTATGTCACAGGCATTAAGAAAATTAACAGGCGCGATTTCAAAATCAAATACAGTTGTTATCTTTATTAACCAGCTTCGTGAAAAGGTTGGCGTTATTTATGGTAACCCCGAAGTAACAACCGGTGGTCGCGCTCTTAAATTCTATTCAACTATTCGTATTGATGTAAGAAGAGTTGAACAGCTTAAAGGTGCGGGTAATGAATTTATCGGTTCAAGAACAAGAGCAAAAATCGTTAAAAATAAGGTTGCTCCGCCCTTTAAAGAGGCAGAATTTGATATTATGTATGGTGAGGGAATTTCCAAATACGGTGAGCTTCTTGATTTGGCTGTTAAAATGGAAGTTGTCAGAAAAAGCGGTGCTTGGTTCTATTATGGAGAGGAAAGACTTGGTCAGGGCAGAGATAATGTGAAAGAGTATCTCAGAAACACTCCCGAGTTTTGCGCAGAGGTTGAAGCTAAGGTTCGCGAAGGCATCAAAAACCTTATTTCTGCAAGAAATCCCATTTCCAGAAGAGAAGTTGCAGTACCTGTTCAGACAGAGCCCGTTTCAAAAGCAACTGCAAGAGCAAAAATTGATATTGCTGTAGATGACGACGAATAATTAATATGAAAATTACATCCAAGCAGGGTAACGGCAATAAGGTTCATATCTATATTGACGGTGAATATACCCTGACCCTTTATGATGACTATTGGTATCTTTGCGGTATCAGGGATGGTCAGGAAATTTCAGAGACACAGCTTGCTTCCTTGAAAGAGGAGGCAGGCTTTCGCTCTGCTTATGAGAAGGGAATAACATACCTTTCTATGAGAGCGTATTCCGAAAAAGAACTTTATGATAAACTGAAATTGAAATATGGAGCAGAATCAGCTGGCAGAGCAGTAGATAAAATGCTTGACAGAGGCTATATTGACGATGAGGCATTCTGTAAAGAATATGTAAGGTATCTTTTTGAAGTGAAAAAATATGATGTAAAGAGAATTACATACGAATTAAAAATGAAGGGTATTGATGGCGAAACTGTTAACAATACCCTGAAAATACTTGACAATGAGCCAATTTCGCGTATTATAGAAATGTTAAGGACAAAATACGAAAATAAGCTAGAAACTGAAAAAGACAGAAAAAGAATTGTCAACCGTTTTGTAAGAATGGGATATTCCTATTCAGATATAAAATCCGCATTTTACGAATGTGAATTGGAAATGCCGAAAGGATAGAATGTATATGTCACGAAAAATCGGAATGATTAGTTTAGGTTGCCCTAAAAACCAGGTGGATGCTGAATTAATGCTTAAAAAGCTTGTTGATGCAGGATATATTCTTGTTCAGGAGGCAGACAAAGCAGATATTGTTATCGTAAACACCTGTGGTTTCATTGAAGATGCTAAAAGAGAATCTATTGAAGCAATTCTTGAAATGGCAGATTTAAAAGCAGACGGACTTCTCAAGAAGATTCTTGTAACAGGTTGCCTTGCTCAGAGGTATAATGATGAAGTATTTACCGAAATTCCTGAGGTTGATGGTGTAATCGGTATCGGTGCCAATGCAGATATTGTAGAAATTTGCGATGCTGTTTTTGAAAATGATGAGCAGTATAAGAGCTTTCCAGATAAGGAGCAATTGCCTCTTGATGGCGGAAGAATTCTTACTACTCCCGAATATACTGCATACCTTAAAATAGCAGATGGTTGCTCAAACTGTTGTTCCTACTGTGCAATTCCTTCAATAAGAGGCGTCTTCAGAAGCAGAAAAATGGAAGACGTGCTTGAGGAAGCAAATATGCTTTGCGAAAAAGGCGTTAAAGAGCTTATTCTTGTGGCACAGGATACAACCAGATACGGTGAAGACCTTTACGGTGAACTTAAACTTCCCGAGCTTTTAGGCGAACTTAATAAGATTGAAAAGCTTCAATGGATTCGTCTTCTTTATTGCTATCCCGATAGAATTACAGATGAGCTTTTAACCGCTATTGCAGAAAATGAAAAGGTTTGTCATTACATTGACATTCCTCTCCAGCATGCTGACGGTGAAATTCTCAAAGCTATGAACAGAAAGGGCAATAAGCAGTCTCTTCTTTCTCTTGTTGATAAAATCAGAGCAAAAATTCCTGATGTTGTTCTGAGAACAACCTTTATTGTTGGTTTCCCCGGTGAAACTGAAGAAGCATTCACAACTCTTTCTGAGTTTGTTAATGAAGCTAAAATTGACAGAGTAGGTTGCTTTGCATATTCTCGCGAAGAGGGCACACCTGCATATGATTTTGAAAATCAGGTTGACCCTGAAATTGCAGCAGACCGAGTTGAAGCAATTATGACCCAGCAATATGCAATTTCTGAGCAGAAAATGGAAGAATGTATGGGCAAAACCTACGATGTTCTTGTTGAGGGCTATGACCCTTATACAGATAGTTACTACGGCAGAACATATATGGACTCTCCCGATATTGATAACAATATTGTTTTCACTTGCGGTTATGAAATTGAAAACGGAGAAATTGTTCCCGTTGAAATATTTGATAAGGATGAGTATTCTCTCATTGGTGAAGCTGTATGAAAAATATGAATATACCTAACCAGTTAACGGTTATAAGAATTATTCTTACACCAATTTTTCTTGCGTTGTTTTTAAGTGATATTCCACATCATTATTTGATTGGTTTGGTTGTTTTTGCAATTGGCTCATTTACAGATTTCCTTGACGGCAAAATTGCAAGAAAAAAAGGTATTGTAACAGTTTTTGGTCAGCTTGCAGACCCTGTTGCAGATAAAATTCTTACAACTGCTGCCTTGCTTGCATTTATGCAGTTTGGTCTTTGCAATATCTGGATTATTATGATTGTTTTGCTCCGTGAGTTTACAATTACATCTTTCCGTCTTGTTGCAACAGCACAGGGAATTGTTATTCCTGCCAACATTTACGGCAAGCTTAAAACTATTTCACAGATGGTTTTTTCCCTCGTTATTATGATTCTTGCAGAGCTTAATGATATTGGCATTCTTGGTGAGAATTTCCCAATCTCTGCAGTATCAAACGGACTTTTGTGGATTACTGCTGCTCTTTGTGTGATCTCAGGCGTAATCTATGTTAAACAGTCTATTAAACTTATTGACTTTTCGAAATAAGGTGAAATTATGCAACTTTATAACTCTCTTACAAGAAAAAAAGAAAATTTCAAAGAAAATGTTCCCGGTAAGGTGAATATGTACACCTGCGGTCCTACAGTTTATCACTTTGCGCATATAGGAAATCTTCGTAGCTATATTATGGAAGATGTGCTTGAAAAGCATCTTCGTTACAGCGGTTATGATGTTAAACGCGTAATGAATATTACTGACGTGGGCCACCTTTCCAGCGATGCCGACACAGGCGAGGATAAAATGCTCAAAGGCGCAAAAAGAGAGAATAAATCTGTTATGGATATTGCAAAATTCTATACAGATGCTTTCTTTGAAGACTGCAAAAAGCTTAATATAAAAACTCCCGATGTTGTTGAACCTGCAACAAATTGTATTGATGAATTTATTACAATGGTTCAGGGTCTTCTCGACAAAGGCTATGCTTATGTTGCAGGCGGAAACGTATATTTTGACACATCAAAACTGGATGAATATTATGTTTTCAACAAGCATGACAGTGATGAATTAATGGTCGGCGTTCGTGAGGGCGTTGAGGAAGATACCAATAAGAGAAATAAGAATGACTTTGTTCTCTGGTTTACAAAATCAAAGTTCGAGGAGCAGGCTCTTAAATGGGATTCTCCCTGGGGTGTTGGTTATCCCGGTTGGCATATTGAATGTTCAGCTATCAGCCTTAAGCACCTTGGTGAATATATGGATATCCATTGTGGCGGTATTGATAACGCATTCCCTCACCACACAAATGAAATTGCCCAGAGTGAAGCATATCTCGGTCATAAATGGTGTAACTATTGGTTCCATGTTCTTCATCTTAATACAAATACAGGTAAAATGAGCAAATCAAAGGGCGAATTCCTTACAGTTTCTCTCCTTGAAGAAAAGGGCTATAACCCTCTTGCATACAGATTTTTCTGCTTGCAGTCTCATTACAGAAAACAGCTTGTTTTCTCTTATGAAAATCTTGATGGTGCCGCAACTGCTTACGATAAGCTTCTCAAAAAAATCGCAGGACTTAAGCCTTGTGAAAGCGATGAGCTTGATATGGCGGCAGTTGAAAAATTGCAGGGTGCATTCAAAGCTGCTCTTGATAACGATATAAACACATCTCTTGCAGTTACTGCAGTTTACGATGTTCTCAAAGAGAAAACCAACGATAAAACAAAAATCTATCTTCTCAACGATTTTGACAAGGTTCTTTCTCTTGATTTGGTTGAGGGTGCAAAGAAGCTTAACGAAACAGCAGAGAATAGCGCAGAGCTTGATGAATTTGCAAAATATGTTGAAGAGCAGATTGCTTTGAGAGTTGAAGCTAAAAAGGCTAAAAACTTTGCAGAAGCAGACAGAATTCGTGACGAGCTGGCATCAAAGGGCGTTACACTTCTTGATACCCGCGAAGGCACAAAATGGACTAAAGACTAATAAGGAATAAAATAATAATTATGACAAGTAAAGAACGCGCAAAACTTCGTGCAGAAGCAAACGGACTTGACCCGATTTTCCAAATTGGTAAAGAGGGTGTTACCGATGCGGTTATTGCACAGATAGAAGATACATTTAACACAAGAGAGCTTTTTAAAATCAAGGTTCACCTTGAATCCTCTCCCGAAGGACCAAAGGAAATTGCAACAAAAATTTCCGAAGCAACAGGTTGCGATGTGGTTCAGGTAATCGGTGGAACAATTGTTGTTTTCCGCATCAACCTTATTCTTCGTCAGAAGGCGGCGGAAAAGAAAAAACGTCAGCAGGAAAAGGCAAGAAAAGAAGCTCTTGAAAGACGTACCGAAAGAACAAAAAAGAAATACAGTAGGTAAAAATTATGAGTGAAATTGTTACCGTTAATAAAAAGAAGAAAGTCGGTTCTTTTATAATCGGACTTTTGGTTCTTGGGCTTGCAATAACAGGTGCAGTCAGCCTCGGAAAATTTGCAATAGATAAGTTTTATTCCGGTGAGGAAGAGGTGGTTGATTATTCAGGATATGCAGAGTTTTTAACCTGGGTAGTCGGAGTTGACCCCGATTCTTTTTCGGATATAACAAAGGCGGATAAAAACGCGTTACTTAATATTGCGATATGTAGTCTTTTAACCGATGATGTTAAAACAGGAGACTATGATGTAACAGAAAAAGGTCTTATAGTTCCTGCGGAGGATGTTGCAGGTTATTATCTTAAAATGTTCGGACCGGATGTTGAGATAGTACATTCAAGCGTTATGGGTTATGGTTATGAATTTACCTATGATGCAAGTGCAGAAACCTATACAGTTCCGCTTACAGGTGTAACTCCACCATTTACAGTAAGAATTGAAACCGTTGAAAAAACAGGCGGTCTGGCAGTTCTCCGTGTGGGTTATGTAGGAACAAATAACATAGAAGTTGGTCCTGATGGAACAATCGCCGCAACCCAACCCGATAAATATGCCGATATTACTCTCAAAGAAACAGAAACAGGATATAACCTGATATCAGTTATGGCAGTAACAGTAGGCGAGCATAATTAAAATATTGAGCGAATAACTTGGCTTACCCGTCTCGCAGTATCCTTATACAGCGTCACCGTGTAAGTCGAGTTTTTATTATGCGTATGTCGAGTTTTTTATTATGATGTTTGACTTTTAATAGTGCTAGTGATAGAATGTTTTCATAACTTTTTTGAGGTTTTGTTTATGGAATTGATAAAAAAAGATAATCTGCTTTTTTTGAAAATAATCATCATTTTAAGTTCATTCCTTATTGGTGGTTATCATCTTGCAGTATCCTGCGGAATTTCTGTGTTGTTGTTACTTTATATGTTATATGTGTCCTTCACAGAGCGAGAAAAATCAAAGATGCAAATTGGTCTGACGGTTGTATCAATTGTCATTTTGGTGGTTTCGTATTTGCTTGTCACCATCTGGGCGATCGACAGAGGCACGGCAATTTATGGTTTTTTCAAAATTTTGCCCGTAGGATTGTTTGCTTTGATTGTTTCATCTTATGACAAATCAAAGCGCATGGAATTGCTGGAATGCATTCCGTTGACTGCTGCTGTCAATGGCATTCTGGCATATGCATTATCCTTTATTCCTGCTTTATCTGATTACTTTTTAGTTGCAGAAAGATTGGGAGGCTTTTTCCAATCTCCCAATGCTTTTGCGGTTTTTTGCCTTGCAGGAATAATCGTTCTTATGACTTCTGAGAAAATTAATGCAAAAAAATGGGTTCTTACAGTTGTTTTAATGCTTTTGGTTTTCCTGACCGGTAGCAGAACCGGCTTTATTTTCCTTGTCTTCACAATAAGCTTCTTAGTTTTTACTATAAAGAATAAAAAAGCAAAAAGGAATATTTTACTTGCCTTAAGTGGAATTATTGTTTTAAGTATAATAATCGTTTTCGTAACCGATAGCGTTCAGACTGTTGGTAGATTCCTTACAATATCTCTTGAATCAAGCACATTTTTAGGGCGTTTATTATACTATTTGGATGCAATCCCCGTAATATTTAAAAATCCGTTAGGGTTAGGTTATTACGGCTATTATTTCAGCCAGGGCTCATTCCAGACAGGTGTTTATTCAGTTGCATTTGTACATAATTCGATATTACAATTCCTTTTAGATGTAGGTTTTATTCCCACAATATTATTTGTTTCAGCATTAGGTGTATCATTATTTTCTAAAAACTCAAATCTCAGGCAAAAGCTCCTTATCTTAGTTGTTTTTGGTCATAGTTTATTTGATTTTGATTTAGAGTTTACTGCGGTATTCCTTGTGCTCGTATTGGCAATGGATTTTGAGGCCCTTAATAAAAAAGAGCTGCCGTATGACAAGATAGTTGTTTCGATAGTTTCATCTGTATTTATTTTAACGAGTGTATATTTCGGTTTTGTAAATACTCTTTATTTATTGGATGAATATAAGGCTGTTGAAAAAATTTACGGATTTGACACCTTGTCAAAAGTGCAATTAATCATACAGGAAAAGGATATCACATTATTAGAGGAATATGCCAATGATGTAATTAATAACAACGGCTATTTGGCAATTGCTTATGATGTTAAGGCTAATGCTGCCTATAAAAAAGGTGACTTTGAAAAGGTTGTTGAGTATAAAGATAAAGCTCTTGAGTGTGCACCGTATTCTTTGGAAGAATATACCGATTATTGCGATAAAATGATAGTAGGAATATCTTTATACGAGGATTTCGGTGATACTTACAGCGTAGAGTTTTGCAAGAATAAGCTTGTTTCCGTAAAAGAAAAAGCAGAAAAAACAAAAGAGAAAACAAGTGCGTTAGGTTGGAAAATTTATGATAAACCCCAACTTGAATTGCCCGCTAATTATATTAAAGCGATAAAGGCGTGTGAAAACCATGAGTAAAACGAAGAAAAAAAGCATTTTAATAATCGGTGTTGTAGTTTTTGCAATATTGAGTTTTGTGTTTTTTCTTGTGTTCAGTGCGTTTAAAACAGAAAAATCAATATCCCTAAAGGATTCTCAGGGTGATATATTTGCTTATATTGAATGGGATGGAGTTTCTGAAAGCTTTGTATCTGAGGATGAATATGCAAAAGCTTATGCTTGCACCGCATTTAACGAAGCATTAAAAATAATCGAAGAGCAACAAAAAGATGCTGACGGCGATATAAAAGATTATTTTTTTAAAAACGTTACTGAAATCACAACTAACTATGACAAGGAGTTTTCTTTGCGGTTAAACGAAGCATTTCAAAAAAATAATATGCAGGATTTTTCTTGTGAAATGGCAGTTACAGATTTGAACGGAAGGCTTATTGCAGTTTTTTCTGCGGGTAATGAAGAGGCTCCGTATTCTGTTTCAAATAACTATGTAGGTTCCACAATAAAGCCTTTAAGTGTATTTGCCCCTGCAATAGAAACCGGAATGTTTAATTGGTCCAGTATGATTGAAGATGCTCCCGTTTCTCAAATTCAAAATGAATCGGGAGAATATACAGATTGGCCTGTGAATGCCAATAATGAATATACATACGAAAAAATGAGCCTTGCAGATGCTTTATTGAACTCTACAAATACAGTAGCGGTTCGCCTTTTGAAAGGGGTCGGTGTAACCAAGGTTATAGATACATTGGAGTATAAGTATGGTTTTGACCTTGAATATGAAAAGCAAAAGGTGAAAAGTACTGACGAAACTGAGGTTTTAGGTAATATTGCTTTAGGCTATTTGTATAAAGGTGCTTCCGTAATTGATATGGCAGGATGCTTTCAGCCTTTTGCTAACGGCGGTTTTTACAATAAGCCTATGGCAGTAGATGAAATATTCAATGGTGAAACCTCTTTATATAAAGCTGAATATGAAAATCAACAGGTTATTTCTGATTCAACTGCAGAAATAGTAAACAAAATGTTGCAGAATGTTGTTGGCGGCGGTACAGGTAAAGATGCGTATGTTCCGGGCATCAGAGTTGGTGGTAAAACAGGTACCACTTCCGGAAATAAGGATAACTGGTTTGTTGGCTTTACCCCTGAATACAGCTGTGCTGTCTGGCATTCTTTTTCAGAAAAAGGGAACATTGCTCCCGAAATTTTTGCAAGTGTTTTTGAAAATCTTGAAACTGTCGAAAACAGTTATCCTCATTGCGATGAGGTGATTTCAAAACCTTATTGTAATGTAAGCGGTAAATTAAGGGGCACTAATTGTAAAATGATAAACAGAGGGTATTATACAGAGAATAAATTACCCGCAGTTTGTGACGAGTGTAAATAATTAAATATAAAAAAAAGCAGTTTGAGCAATGGCTTAAACTGCTTTTTTTGACTTTTGGTTTGTAAAATTGCCCTAATATAAAAAACTTTTTTTGGGGTATGTGTCAATTGAAAATATTATTCATAGTAGTATAATCAAAATGTATAGATATCAATGGTTTTGAGGAGATGATAACCATAGATTTTAATTATGATAAAAAAGTTTTAGGAGGTAATGACAGAATGAAAAGAGCTTTAAGCATTGTTTTGACAATTTTTATGACATTGTCAATGTTTTCATGCTTGGGTGTGGCTTCTTATGCTATGAATACAGCGGAATCTATTTCATACACTATGAGCAACCCCATAGAGCTTATTGAAAACCAAGATGGATATTGGAATACCAGATGGGTATATGATGAGGAGACCGAACAGGAGTATGAGGAAGAATACTTCTATTATTGGGTTCCGAGTCTTGGAACGTATATAAATGAGTTTATTGTAACATATCCTGATGGAACAAGCGATACATTTGTTTACGATGAAAATGATGGGAGTTATTTAAACGCCGAAGGCGAATATTTTGATTATTATACAACCGATAGTCAATGTTCTGAGCCTTGGGTTTTAGGTTCCGAGAGTGAATTTACAATATGTGCTTACGGTGCAGAAGTTTCTGTTCCCGTAACAATCATAGAGGACCCTATCGAATCAATTTCCTATACCTTAAGGTCACCAATAGAGTACATTGAAAATACTAATGGTTATTGGGATACCAGATGGGTATATGATGAGGAAACCGAAGAGGAACATAGAGAAGAATATTTTTATTACTGGACTCCAAGCATGGGAGATTGCATAGAAAAGTTCACAATAAATTATACTGACGGAACTCACGAGGATTTCGTTTTTGATTATGATATGTGGGGCTATTATAACGATGAGGGCGAATACTTCAGTTATGATTCTTATTCAAATCAATCCAGCAAGCCTTGGGTTTTAGGTTCCGATAATGCAATCACCGTTTATGCTTACGGCAAAGAAACAAAAATCCCCGTAACAATTCTTGAAAATCCCGTCGCTTCTATTTCATATACAATGAAGGATTCCGCAGATTCAATAGAATTTACTGAGGAAATGGGCGGTTATTGGGATACAGTATGGAATGGCGATGATTGTTGCGGAGATGACAGTTATACTAAGTATTACTACTATGAGGTTTATGAATATCATTTAAGTAACTATATAGATAAATTTGTAGTAAATTATACTGACGGAACCTCTGATGACTTCGTTTATGGTTGGGAAGAAGAATATGGTAGTGGTTACTATAATGCTGATGGAGAATATTTTAATTATGGTATAAACACAACTCAAAGACAAAATCCATGGACCTTAGGTTCAGATAATGAACTTACAATCAGCGCTTTTGGCAGAGAAGTAACTGTACCTGTAACAATTCTTGAAAATCCTGTTGAATCATTTACCTATACCTTGAGTGCTCCGATGGAAATCATTGAGCACACAAATGGTTATTGGTCATCTAATGGTGGCAGCGACAGCGGTTCTTGTGACGATTCTTCCACAGAACGTTATCGTTATAACGTTTATTTGAGTAAATATATAGGAAAATTCACCGTTAATTATACTGACGGCACATCAAAGGATTTCGTTTATGACAGAGGAGAGGGTAGATATCGTAGTGACGATGGTGAATATTTTGAATATGATACAAGTTATGATAGCCAATACTATGATCCTTGGGTTGTAGGCGGGGAATATCCAATAACAATTTATGCTTATGGTAGAGAAGCTACTGCCAGCGTGAAAATTGTTGAAAATCCTGTTTCTTATATTTCCTTTACTCCTGCTAAACCCCTTGTAATAATGTCACATGGCAGTTGGTATGATACAAGCAACCTTTTCAAGAAAAATGGTAATATAATCACTCTCAATTACAAAAACGGAACATCAGAAGACTTCATTTATGATGGTGAAGGCTTTGTAAGCGAAAGCGGAGAGTATTTAAAATCTGAGTACTTTGATTATGAGGATGAATATTACTGGGATAGTTGCGGAACCTATAGCTTTGAAATCAGTTATTTAGGTGCTGAAACGGAGATTCCTGTTGAAATAGTCAGTGGAGATATTGATTCTATTTCATTTAAACCCAAGAAACCGGTAAAATATATTTATAATCACGGCTTCAATATATACGAAACCGGCAACGTGATTGCAATTACTTATTCTGATGGCAGAACTGTTGATTATGAATACAAGTTCGATGAAAAACAGGGTCTTGGTTGGTATGATGCAGATGATAACACAATAGACTCGCGTTTTTCTATTGATGTATATAGCGATGATGTCAGACATATTCCCGGTAAAAAAGGCACAGGAACTATAGAGCTTTATAACAATTATAATGACAGTTATACAAGCACAACATTCACATATACTGTTGATGTTGTTCCTGTTAAATCTGTGTCTGTAAAATTATCGAAAGAAATTACATTAATTCATAATATCGATTCAACAAAAGAGTATTACGATTACGATTTCGATTACTATTATTTTAATGCGAGCCTGATTCCTGATGGCACTGCCGTTACAGTTAATTATAAAAACGGAACAAGCGATACATTCTATAAAAAGACATGTAACTCTGATGTTGCGTTTGTGAATAAGAACGGCGATGTGCTGGATTATGATTATTACACTAACCAGTATGAAAATCATTGGAAAATAGGAACAAACTATGTTGAATTTTTTGTTTATGGTGCTTCAACAGAGTTTCCTGTTACCGTTTTAGCAGGTCCTGTTTCAATGGAGGTTATACCTTCATCTCCCTTGGAGATAAACGAACATTCCAATGCATATCTGACAACAGATAATGATGATAAAGTTTATTACCGTTATTATCTGGAAGAAAACGTCTGCCGTGAGGGCTGGAAGATTGTTTTGAATTATGAAAATGGTTCATCAATTGAATATACCACAGCAAAGTGGGATATGGGTGAATGGTATGCTTTCGATTCTGAAGGCAATAGTATCAGACTTAACGTGACAAGTAATCAATACGAACAGCCTTGGGTAGTTGGCGGTACAAACAGCTTTGATGTAGAGTATTGTGCACTTTCGGACGATGTTGCTGTAACAATTATTGATGACCCGGCACACGATATTACTGTTGGTGAAACAGTGGAACCCACTTGTACTAATGATGGTTATACAACCTATCGTTGTGATGGCTGTCAGGAATCAATTGAATCAGATTATGTATCTAGAAAAGGTCATAATTTTGTTGATAGCGTTTGCGTAAATTGCGGTTTGAACACGGAAAATGCAAATAAAATTGACGTTGATGTTCAATATGAGCTGGAACAGGATACTGAATTTGTGTTCACCGCACCTGAAACAGGTGAGTATAAATTCGAATCCTACGGTAACGGTGACCCGAGAATCGATTTGTATAAAGGCTCAGATAAATATTATGCTGACGACAACAACGGTTACGATTTCAGATTATATATTAATTTGGAAGCCGGAGAAACTGTTGTAGGTACCGTTGGAAACTACAGAGGCGGACAAACAATAATCTTCGATGTAACATATATGGATGGTGAAGGCTCCGGTGACGGTGACGACAACTTACATATCGGTGATATCATTGTTGAAGGTGAGTTCGAAGCAGAGATTGTTTCAGAAAACACTTGTATAATTACATATATTGATACAGAAGCAAAAGAACTTACAGTACCCTCTCAGATAAAAGGTTATACTGTTGTTGGTTTTGCAGGATATTCAAGTCCTCGTAGCGTAGAAGTATTGAATCTTCCTGAAACAATTACAGAGCTTTACAGCGGTTCCTTCCGTTGGTGGGAGTCTTTAAAGGAAGTCAATATTTCCGAAAACAATGCCTATTATAAATCTCAGAACGGAATAGTTTATGATTATTCCCTTGAAAATGTTATTATTATTCCCAATGCTTTCTGCGGTGACTTTGTAATTCCGTTGAGCACAACAGAATTAAGCGAAGATATGTTAACTGCATTGAAAAATGCAAACAGCGTTTCAGTTGCTAAGGGACATACATCATTCATAGAAGAAAACGGCATTATATACAATAGTGATTTCACAAAAATCTTTTTTGCAAAGCAGCTTCCTGCAAATTATGTTATGAAGCAAAGTGTAACAGATGTTGCACCCTATGCTTTTGCAGGTAACGAAACAGTTAAGAGTGCTAAAATTTCTGCTAACGTAACAGAACTTTCATATGCAGCGTTTGCGGGCTGTTCAGCTCTTGAAGCAGTTGATTTACCTGAAGGTCTTCTTTTAATTGATGAGTCGGCATTTGCAGATAATACTGCACTTAAAGCTCTGGATTTACCCTCTTCAACATTAAGTGTTGTTGATAGTGCTTTTGCTAACTGTTCTTCCTTAAAAGATATTTCTCTTAACGAAGGTCTGGTTTATGTTGGTAGTTGTGCATTTGAAGGCACAGCAATTGAAAAGATTGTCCTTCCTGATTCTCTTTGGGAAATGGGCTATAAAATGTTTGCTGACTGCAAATCCCTTTCACAGGTTGATTTCGGTGATGGAATTTCTTATATTAGTTCAGGCGCATTCTTGGGATGTACAGCATTGAAGCAGATAAATATTCCCTCTAATATCAAGAATATTAATGGTTCAGCTTTTGCAGGTTCAGGTCTTACTTCAATAAATATTCCTGCTAATGTGAAATATATATATGATTATGTTTTCAGCAATTGTAAAGCTCTTAAAACCG
The DNA here is from genome assembly GCA_045606545.1 of Acutalibacteraceae bacterium. Lineage (GTDB taxonomy): Bacteria > Bacillota > Clostridia > Oscillospirales > Acutalibacteraceae > DTU089. Next base: position 31,296 of record JAZUSD010000022.1, read on the forward strand.
TAAAAATTGATAAAGGTTTAAGGTATATAGAAGCGGGTTGCTTCTCAGGTTGCAGTAGCCTTACCTCAATAAATATTCCTGATAGTGTAACAGGTATTTATAAAAACGCTTTCTCAGGCTGTTCAAGTCTTGAATCATTAAGTATTCCCGATAGTGTAACTTATATGGGTGGATATACTTTCAGCAATTGTTCAAAGCTTACTAATATTAAGTTGCCTAAGAATGTAACAAGCCTTACATATCATCAGTTTGATGGTTGTACTTCTCTTCAGGACTTCGATATTCCATCAACACTTCTTGAGGTTGATGGCTTTGCCCTTGATAATACCGGTTGGTACAATTCTCATAAAGATGGAGATTTATATTTCAAACACATCTTGTATGGCTATAAAAATGCAAAAACTGATAACATGGCACCTGCAAAATACACAGTTGATGTAAAACTCGGTACAAAGAGTGTCGCAAATTACGCATTCCAGAATCAGTCAGGCGTAACTAAGGTTAAGCTTCCTTACACAATGGAATATATCGGTTATGCTGCATTCTATAACTGTGAAAACCTTACAAGTATCGTAATTCCTGAAAGCGTTACATATATCGGTGGCTTAGCTATTGGTTATACTGTTGAAAGAGTGTATGATGAACAGTGGGGCAATTATTACGACAGAACAGTTGCAATTCCTGATTTCGTAATCTATGGTGTTCCCGGTAGTGCTGCTGAAGAATATGCAATTGAGAATGGCTTCAAATTTGAAGAGTCTTGTGCACATAAAACCACAAAGTGGGTAACTGATAAAGATGCAACTTGTACCAAAACAGGTACTAAGCATAAAGAATGTACAGTATGTAAAGAAGTTCTTGAAACAGGAACAATAGCTAAAAAAGCACATACTCCAAGTTCCTGGATAACCGATAAGAAAGCAACTGTTGATAAAGCGGGTAAAAAACACAAAGAATGTAAAGTATGTAAAGAGGTTCTTGAAACCGCAAAAATCAAACAGTTGAAATGCTCTAAACCCAAGCTCAGAGAGGTTGAAAATACTTCCAAGGGTGTGAAAATTTCCTGGAGCAAGGTAAGCGGTGCAGACTCCTATAGAGTATATCGCAAAACAGGAAAGAAAGATTGGGAATATATCGGTTCCACAAGCAAAAGATCTTATACAGATAAGAAAGCAAAATCAGGAACAAAATATTCCTATGCAATAAGAGCGAAAAATGAAGCAGGCAACTCTTCACTTTCAAAATCTCTTTCAATCGAATTCCTTACAGACCCAACCTTGAAAACACCTAAGAGCACAAAGAAAGGTATTGCGCTTGAATGGTCAAAGGTAAAGGGCGCAGATGGTTACATTATTTATCGCAAAACAGGTAGCGGTAAATATGAAAAACTTAAAACCATCAAAGGCTACAAGAAGGTTGAATATACCGATAAGAAAGCAAAGAAAGGCAAAAAATATACTTATAAAGTAAAAGCCTATGACGGCAAAACTTATAGCGCATATTCAAACACAAAAACAATTAAAGATAAATATTAATTAACGGGAAAGGCACCGCTTTGGCGGTGTCTTTCTTTTCGATTGTCTATCTTTACCAAAAAAAATCTTGTTATATTGTGGGAATTTTACCTTTAAACTATGGAAAATTTTGAAATTATGTGTTACAATGAGCGATGGTGTAATAACTCTAATTGCGCCAAAATGCGCAAAAAATTTATTGGAGGTAAATTATGAGCAAGAAATTCGTTTATTTGTTCAAAGAGGGCGACGCTTCAATGCGTGAGCTTCTCGGTGGTAAGGGTGCAAACCTTGCAGAAATGACCAACATCGGTCTTCCTGTTCCTCAGGGTTTCACAATCACAACTGAAGCTTGTACTCAGTACTATGAGGACGGCAGAAAAATCAACGATGATATCCAGGCACAGATTATGGAATACATCGACAAAATGGAAGAAATTGTTGGCAAAAAATTTGGCGACAAAGAAAATCCCCTTCTTGTTTCTGTTCGTTCAGGTGCTCGTGCATCCATGCCCGGTATGATGGATACAATCCTTAACCTTGGTCTTAACGAAGATGTTGTTGAAGTTATGGCTGCAAAGTCAGGCAACGCTCGTTGGGCTTGGGACTGCTACAGAAGATTTATTCAGATGTATTCTGACGTTGTTATGGAAGTTGGTAAGAAATACTTCGAGCAGCTTATCGATGAAATGAAAGAAGCTAAAGGCGTAACTCAGGATATTGAGCTTACTGCTGAAGACCTTAAAGAACTTGCAGGTCAGTTCAAAGCTGAATACAAATCAAAAATCGGTAAAGACTTCCCCTCAGATCCCAAAGAACAGCTTATGGGCGCTGTTGAGGCTGTTTTCCGTTCATGGGACAACCCCCGTGCAAACGTTTACCGTCGTGACAACGATATTCCTTATTCATGGGGTACTGCTGTTAACGTTCAGGCTATGGCGTTCGGTAACATGGGTGATGATTGCGGTACAGGTGTTGCTTTCACTCGTGACCCCGCTACAGGTGAAAAAGGCCTTATGGGTGAATTCCTTGTAAACGCTCAGGGTGAAGACGTTGTTGCAGGTGTTCGTACTCCCATGCCCATCGCTGAAATGGCTGAAAAATTCCCCGAGGCATTCGCAGAGTTTACAAAGGTTTGCGCAATCCTCGAAGATCACTACAGAGATATGCAGGATATGGAGTTCACTGTTGAAGCAGGCAAACTCTATATGCTCCAGACAAGAAACGGTAAGAGAACTGCAAAAGCTGCTCTTAAAATCGCTTGTGACCTCGTTGACGAAGGTATGATCGATGAAAAGAAAGCTGTTGCAATGATCGACCCCAGAAACCTTGACACTCTTCTTCATCCCCAGTTTGATGCTAAAGCTCTTAAAGCTGCAACTCCTGCAGGTAAAGGTCTTGGCGCATCTCCCGGTGCTGCTTGCGGTAAGGTAGTATTCACTGCTGAAGATGCTGAAGCTTGGAATGCTCGTGGCGAAAAAGTTGTTCTTGTTCGTCTTGAAACATCTCCCGAAGACATCACAGGTATGAAAGCTTCTCAGGGTATCCTCACAGTTCGTGGCGGTATGACATCTCACGCAGCTGTTGTTGCTCGTGGTATGGGTACTTGCTGTGTATCCGGCTGTGGCGAAATCAAAATGGACGAAGAAAACAAGAAATTTGAACTCGCTGGTAAAACATACGTTGAAGGCGACTATATCTCAATCGATGGTTCAACAGGTAACATCTACGACGGCATCATCCCCACAGTTGACGCTGAAATCGCAGGTGAATTCGGCAGAATTATGGATTGGGCTGATAAATACAGAACTCTTAAAGTTCGTACAAATGCTGATACTCCCGCTGATGCTAAGAAGGCTCGCGAGCTCGGTGCAGAAGGTATCGGTCTCTGCCGTACAGAGCATATGTTCTTCGAGGCAGAAAGAATTGCTGCATTCCGTGAAATGATTTGCGCTGACACAGTTGAAGAAAGAGAAGCTGCTCTTGATAAGATTCTTCCTTATCAGCAGGGCGACTTCGAAGCTCTCTATGAAGCTCTTGAAGGCAACCCCGTTACAATTCGTTTCCTTGATCCACCTCTTCATGAGTTCGTTCCCACTGAAGAAGCAGACATCAAGCTCCTTGCAGATTCTCAGGGCAAATCCGTTGAAGATATCAAAGCTATCATCGCTTCTCTTCATGAGTTCAACCCCATGATGGGTCACCGTGGCTGCCGTCTTGCAGTTACTTACCCCGAAATCGCTGCAATGCAGACAAAAGCTGTTATCCGTGCAGCTATCAATGTTCAGAAAGCTCACGCTGATTGGAACGTAGTTCCCGAAATTATGATTCCTCTTATCGGCGACGTTAAAGAACTTAAATTCGTTAAGAAGGTTGTTGTTGAAACTGCTGATGCTGAAATCGCAGCTGCAGGCGCAGACCTCAAATACGAAGTTGGTACAATGATCGAAATCCCCAGAGCTTGTATCACAGCTGACGAAGTTGCAAAAGAAGCTGACTTCTTCTGCTTCGGTACAAACGACCTTACTCAGATGACATACGGCTTCAGCCGTGATGACGCTGGTAAGTTCCTCACAGCTTACTATGACAGCAAAATCTTTGAGAACGATCCCTTCGCAAAGCTCGACCAGAACGGCGTTGGCGCTCTTATGGAAATGGCTGTTGCTAAAGGTAAAGCAAGCGGTAAGAACCTCCACTACGGTATCTGTGGTGAGCACGGCGGCGACCCCGTTTCCGTTGAATTCTGCCACAAGATTGGTCTTAACTATGTTTCTTGCTCTCCCTTCCGTGTTCCGATTGCTCGTCTCGCAGCAGCTCAGGCTGCCATCAAAGGCTAATAGCAAATAATAAAATGCTGACCTTCGGGTCAGCATTTTTTATTTGCGCCTTTGATGAGTTGTATTCGCCTTCAGCGAGTGGTATTGCTTCGCAGTGATATTTGGCTAATGCCAAGTGATGTTTGCTTCGCAAGTTTTATGGGCGAATACAATATCACTAAAGCCCTAAGGCTTTAATATCACTTTCGCAACGCGAAAATATCACTCTGTCGAAGACAGAATATCACTAAAATAAAACTAATTCTTAACTGAATTATTCGGAAAAGCAAATAACTAAAAAATCCCCATCGGGTAATCTGTGAGGATATTTGTTTAGCTTGGTAAATTAGTTGATTTTTTAAAATTCTTTTGCTAAAATTTTAGGTGAAGTACATCACAGGTTTTTGTGCTTTTTTGAAAGGTGGCATAGCTGGAATGGAAAAAAGAGATAAGGGAAAAATTAAGTATAACTCTAGAGCAAAAATAATTCAGAAATCTGAGGAGTTTGACCATTTAATTAAAAACAATAACATAGAAGTGGGTAATGGTGAGAATCCAATTGTTTTATTGACGGAAGAAAATGCAAAAATCATTGAAAATCTGATAGAGAACGATGATGACTATTTTCCATTTTCAAAAGTGATTTTTGACTATTACGGGATAAACAAAATCAAGGATAATACAGATAAATCGCTTTTTGCAGTTGCTAGAGAGATTGACCGCGATAATAATACTAATGTATGGAGATATAAGAAAAACAGGAATAATTTTCATAATATGATATTATATATTATGAATCCAACCAGCAATTTTTGGGGGAGATTAGAAAGTGGAGATATTAAACTTCCAGATGAAATTGTAAGTCAATGTGGGACGGGTCTAAAAAGTTTATCAAGTAAAATATGCAAATATCTTAGTGAGTTTGCCTTCAAAAAGGATAATTATTATATTAATGATTCTTATATTAGAGCTATGCTTTTATTTTACTTGGATTACTATGGTGTTGAACATTCAGAATTGAAAAGTATAGAAAAAGCTAACAATCTGACATATACAGAACTTTATTGTTGGCTTAAAAAACTACATAACGCAAGAGACAATAAACACAATGACAAAATTACCAAAAGCGAACTCGACCATATTTTATGGTATTGCTATAAATCATTTAATTTATAAATTAAGCCTTTTTAATTTCCCCACTTTGCTAACTGCACCACAGGCAGCTATTAAGGGATGAAGGAATTAAGCTGAACCCCAATAAAATCAAGGGTTTTGCAATTTCTCCTACATCAGTTGTAGCTGTATAACAGCTATTAAATGTGCAATCAGCTCCCCGTATTCGAAAGAATATGGGGAGTTTTTGTGTTTAAAATAAAAAGCGAGGTAAAACCACCTCGCATTTTATTATTATATTCTATCTCCATATGGTAACGCTTTTATATAGTTTTCCATAAAAGTCCAATCAGGAAGATAGCCTTCCTTTGAATATTTCTTTGAATTATCTATAATTGGAAGCCCCTCCATGTTCTTTTGAATCGGAAGTCTAATCATAACTTCGTTTATATGTGCACGATACTTTCTGCCATATGAATATTTGAATTTCTCCTTATCTAAAATCGACACTAAAAATAGTGCAACGTAAGGGTTAAGTGCTTCATCATATCCGATAGATGTTGTTGTTGAACCAATGAAATCTTCATCCATATAATTTGTATATCCTACCGAACCTTCTCCGTCACAAATGAACATAATTCCGTTTCCTTTTGACACAAGTGATTCTTCACGAGCTACTTTTCTCATAACACCGTTATCATTTTTCTTTGCACCAATATAGTTTATATCGTTACCATCATCTAAATTACCAGCACTGCCACACTTGCAATTTTCTATATCAAATAGTCCGGATTGTGTAGGTGTTCTTGATATGTAGAATTCTTTCCATTCATCAACATTAAATTTAAGGATATCACTTTTGTTGTTTGCTGTAGTGAGAGGTTTATAATGTAGACTTTTTATATAATTCTCCATCCATTGCCAATCAGGTACATACCCCTGATCAGAAAACTTTTTTGAATCGTCAACAAATATTGTTCCGTCTGCGTTGTGTTTTATTGGAAGCTTAATTATTGTAGAGTTCATATTTTCAAGTGTCCATTTTCTTCCGTAAGAGAATTTGTATTTTTCTTGTCTTAAAACACTAACAATAAAAAGACCTATTGCTTCATTGAAGTGATTGTATTTTGGATATAGTGCATTTACATCATCTGTTGCCCAATATGGGTCTTTTTGATAAAAAGCTTCTCCTACAGAACCATTATAACTTAGTGAAATTGTGTTGCCTTTATGTATTGGAGATTGTGCTATATGGTTTGCAACACCATTATTAGAATCTATTGCACCAATATAGTTGTTCTCGCCCTCTTCTTGTTCTGCGGCAGTTAAGCGTTTTCCTTTTTTGATAATAAATAATTTTCCTAATATAAATTCTTTCCACTCTTTTTTATTAAGATTCATATATTTTACCCTCCTTCATTAAGTAGGCAAGGTAGTTGTTTAAAGTTTGTTGAAAATTTTCCTCGGAAAGTGTGCTATAATCAGTTTTCATATAAGCTTCACAAAGCCACTCTGATTTCCCATCAACAATAGCTGTAGAGGATTTGCCATCTACGGCTTTTTTGTTATTAAACAAATACAACCATTCTTCTTCGATTGCTTTCCATTTTGAATTATTGTTTTCATCAAATTGTTCTATTCTGCCAAGATTCTTCTTCTTTTTAAATCCATCATCTTTGCAATATCCAAAAAATGTTTCGTTAACAGTATCATCAGCTTTTTTGTGAGGCTTGCCCAATGTAAACAGCATGCAACAAGCAGATGCAGAAGCACCCGGATAGAAAATTTCATTTGGAAGTGTAAACACAGCCTCGAGTGTATTGCTTTTTAACATTTGAATCTTTTCAGTTTCAATAATTGAACTTGTGCCAATCGCCGTAGATACAGGAAGTAAAACCGCAAGTTTTACTTCTTTTCTTGGCTTGTCATTTTTTTCTAATTCTTTATTTATCTCTGTTATTACATCTGATAAGTAATGAATAAAAACTAAGCCTTTTGTTGGATCATCCTTGCCGTCTTTTGCTTTTCCCCAATCTTTTTTGTATTTTTCAGGAATACCGATAGGTTTAGCATTATATGGTGGGTTCATTAAAATAATATCTGGATTAGCTTCTTTAATAAAGTTTTTACAATCAAAACAATTTCCGAATTTTATGTTTGAGTTGCCGTCACCGTGAATCAGCATATTAGTTGTAGAAAGACCATAAGCTTTTTCTTCAACTTCAATGCCATATATGTGTTCTTCTTTTACGATTTTTTGTAATGCTTTGGCTTCATCTTCGGTTTTATCGCGAGAGCAATCAGCCAATTCTTTAACCATAGCTTGAACCAAGAATGAGCCACTACCACAAGTAATATCAAGCACACGTTTTGTTCTATCCACTTCGGTTAATCTACACATAAACTCAGTTATATGGTCAGGGGTAAATGCCTGATTTTTATCCGCTTTGCCGGTGTATTTATTAAATGCGATGAAAAACAGATTTAAAATATCCTGTCCTTCAGAACTATTTGTATCAATATACTGATAAATATCCATAAGAATGGTATTTAAAATTTTAATCCAATGAGTTATTGTCAACCTTTTAACTTTTTGGTCATTTAGAACATTCTTTTGAAGTAACTCAATTTTCTTTGCCTTATTATCAGAACCATCAAGCAAACTATCTAAAGTTGATTCAATCGCAGCTCGAAGTTGTTTACCATCCATTACAGACCAATGGGCATCAAGCGTTTTCTTTAATTCTTCATCAATTTTCTTGGCACCAAATCTTTCAACTAAATTTTTTAAATAAAGGAGAGTTGTACCAACAAACTGACTACGGAGTCTTTCGTCAATATCCATTTTATGGAGTAGCTCATTTAAATCGTAAGTGTTTTTCAATACTTTTTCTCTGTCGTTCTGTTTGTTTGTGTCAAACAATCTAACATAATGTTCCATTTTATCAAGAACAGTTTCATTAGTTAAAATATGTTCATCATCGACAGTAGATTTCCAAACCTTGATTTCATCATTATTTGTGTTTGCAAGAATAGCAATTATTTTCTTTCCGTTATGTAAAGCCAACTCTTCTTCAACATATTCTGCAAGTTGTGATTCATCGTTTTTTACAAATACTTGTTTGGTTTCTATAAGCACAACTATATCATTAAGCTCAAAACGGATATCAAGTTTAAAATGTGAAAAACTGTGACCGAGAGCTTTTTCAAGATTAGCTTTAGAACCTGCTTCTTGCACATAACTATATTCTCCACCTTCAATGTTTGAAGTGTGATATTCTTTTCCGATACGAAAAATCATTTCTGTACGAGTCATATTTTTTTCTCCTTTAGTTCTTTTTCAAGAAGTTCTGTTAAAAGTTGATTTACACTATATCCACGTTGTTTCTTTTTTTCTTTTTGAACTCTATCCATCATTTTTTCATATAAAGCAGGTTCCAATCGTAATGGAATACCTATTTTTTCTGATGTTGGAGTTTTGGATTTGTTCATTTTCAACCCTCCAAAATGATATCATAATATCTTGGTATTATGATATCAAAATACAGTAAAAAAGTCAACAAAAACTCCTACATTTCTTCCTTGCTCCCCAGGCAGCTATCAAGGACTAATTCCTAACACAAAAAATTCCACCCGAGAAATCGGGTGGATATTTTTTGCGTTAGTACATCAACTTGTTTTCCTTGCGGAAACTATTTGTTTTTTTAATAGCAAAGATTGTTTTGACATTGATTATATGGGGTTAATGTGGTAAAATATGGGCACAAACGAAGTGGTTATTGAAGGAGAGAGCGCTGATGAAACATATACTAATTTCTAAAGAGAAAAAACAATATATTGCTAATTTGCATTGTCATACTACACTTTCAGATGGCAGAAAAACACCTGAAGAAATTCGTGATGCATATAAGCAACAAGGGTACAGCATAGTTGCATTTTCGGACCACGATAATTATTTTGATCATAGTGATTTTTGCACAGATGATTTTGTTGCAATTAATTCTTTTGAGGCGGATATCAGCGACAATGTTGTCAGTAGCAGTCAGTTCCGTAGATGCTATCACCTCAATGCATTTAATATAAATGGTGACAAAGAAGTTGAGCTTCCTGCCACACCTGACTACAGAGATATGAAAGCTGTAAACGAATATATACAAAAACTTAAAAAATTAGGCTTTATAGTTGCATATAACCATCCTTACTGGTCAATGCAGTGCCTTGATGACTATCGTGATTTAGAAGGCTGCAGTATTGTTGAAATATATAACAATTCTGTGTATGTTGAGGGCGGAGATGACGGACAAGAGCAGGTTTATGATGAAATGCTCCGTAGCGGAAAGAGACTGTTTTGTACTATGGCAGAGGATAATCATAATGAATTTCCTTTTGGTGATGTGCGTTGCGACAGCTTCGGAGGAAAAACAGTTTTTCTATGTGATTCTCTCAGTTATGAATCTGTTATATCTGCTATGCAGAGCGGGTCATTTTATTGTACTCGTGAGCCGAAAATTTTTGAACTGACATTAGAGGATGGCAGAGTTCACATTGAATGTTCGCAGGCTCAGCGTATAGCACTCTCTACTGCAGGCAGACGTTCGAAAGCTTTACACGCTCCTGTAGGTGAATACGTAACTCAAGCAGATTTTCAGTTGGAGGATGAGGATGTGTATTTTCGTATTGAAGTAATAGGTCCTTCAGGAAAAAAGGCGAACACCAACGCATATTTTGTTGAGGATTATAAATGATTCAAAAATCAACCGGGAATTGACATAATCCCTTGAAAATGAAAAAATTAAGGCATATAATCAAACAGTATTTTGTGGAAATGGTGGAGAATTATGGAGAAAACAAAGCAATCAATTTTTAAACCGAAACTTATTTCTTGTCTGAAAGGTTATAGTGGTGCTCAATTTGGCAAGGATTTGACATCGGGTGTTATTGTTGCCATTATTGCGCTTCCTCTTTCAATTGCTCTTGCACTCGCTTCAGGTGTTACTCCTGAACAGGGTCTTTATACTGCGATAATTGCAGGTTTTGTGATTTCAATGCTTGGCGGTAGCCGGGTTCAGATTGCAGGACCTACGGCCGCATTTGCTACAATTGTTGCAGGTATCGTTGCAGAAAACGGTTTTTCGGGACTTGTTCTTGCAACTCTTATAGCAGGTATATTGCTCATACTTATGGGTGTATTTAAACTTGGAAGTCTTATAAAATTTATTCCTTATACTATTACAACAGGCTTTACAACCGGTATTGCCGTTACTCTTATTATTGGTCAGGTAAAAGATTTTCTGGGTCTTACTTTTGTAAATTCTCCCATTGAAACTGTTGAAAAGGTTGAAGAAGTTGCCCATCAGCTTCATACATTCAATCTTGAAGCTTTTATAATTGGTGCAATTTCTCTCGGAGTGCTTATTGTATTTCCGAAATTTATAAAGAAAATCCCGCCTTCAATTTTTGCAATAATCATTTCTGCAGTGCTTGTAAAAGTGTTTGATATGAATGTAAACACAATCGGTTCGCTTTATACAATATCTTCTTCTCTCCCTGTTCCGTCTATTCCTGAATTTTCCTTCGAAACAGTAAAAGCCATTATGCCCGATGCATTCACAATTGCAGTTCTTGCAGCGGTTGAATCTCTTCTTTCCTGCGTTGTTGCAGATGGAATGACAGGTAGCAGACATAATTCCAATACAGAGCTTATCGCTCAGGGCGCAGGTAATATTGCCTCTGCACTTTTCGGTGGCATTCCTGCTACAGGTGCAATTGCAAGAACAGCGGCAAATATTAAAAACGGTGGCAGAACTCCTGTTGCAGGTATGGTTCACGCTGTTGTGCTTCTGCTTGTACTTCTTGTTCTTATGCCTTACGCTGAGCTTATTCCGATGCCTTGTATTGCGGCAATACTCTTTATCGTAGCGTACAATATGAGCGAGTGGAGAAAGTTTGTCAAGACCATAAAGCACGCCCCAAAGAGCGACACTACAGTTATGGTAATCACTTTTGCACTTACAGTTATATTCGACCTTGTAATCGCTATTGAGGTCGGAATGGTGCTTGCTGCTATGCTGTTTATGAAGCGAATGAGCGACGAGGCAAGCGTCACGGGCTGGAAGTACATCGACCCCGAAAACGACTCGGATAGTATCGACCTTCGTGCAGTCCCCGAAAATGTCAGAGTTTACGAGATAAGCGGCCCTATGTTCTTCGGTGCGGCTGACAAGATTTTATCCATTTCACTTGATGAGAGCATCGACTGCATTATTCTCAGGATGAGGGCTGTTCCTGCCATCGACTCCACAGCTATGAATTCGCTCGAGGAGCTTTACCGCAAGTGTCAGAAAAAGAATATCAGGGTGCTTTTATCACACGTAAACGCACAGCCTTTAGCCGCTATGAAAAAGTCAGGACTTTTCGGAATGGTCGGCGAGGATAACTTCTGCACCCACATCGACGAGGCACTCTCCAAGGCCTCCGAAAATATATAATGCTGCCGTAAGAACGGCGTCCGTACAGCAGTTTATGCGTACTATTGAGGAAAACCTTTCCTAAAACTTTTATAATAAAATTTCAGCCCCATAGGGTATGTACCACTGAAACGTTCTGAAAATCTGAGCGTTGTGTTATCTACCCTATGGGGCTGATATTATATCAAAAGTCTTTGTAAGGGGGGAACCTTTCTTCAGAGATATTTCCTCCCCGATAAATACATATAAACACCTGTATGGACACTGCTCTTATGGCAGGTTTTATGAGATTCTTTTTCCGCCGCCCTTGGGCTTAGAGGATTTTTGAGAAGGCTTCTGTTTTTTCTCACCTTTTGACATTTTAACGGGTTCTTCCGAGCCGCCCTTATCGGTGAACACGGCTTCCTCGT
>JAZUSD010000023.1:0-21738 GCA_045606545.1 Acutalibacteraceae bacterium
TCCGACTTGGTATTATTATGGAAAAAATTAAATTCGGTATATTTGGTTTAGGTCGCGGTAGCGGTTTCTATGATGGCGTTTCTGCCAACAACGGTGAGGTTGTTGCCGTTTGCGATTTTGACGAGAAAAAGCTCGCTAAAGCAAAAGCAGACCATCCTGATGTTACTACATACACCGATTTCGATGAATTTATAAACCATGAGGGATTAGAGGCGGTTTTCCTCTGCAACTATTTCCACGAGCATACTCCTTATGCTATTAAAGCATTGGAGAAAAATATTCACGTTTTAAGTGAATGTACCTCTAACATTTCAATGGGTGAGGGTGTTCAACTTGTAAGAGCGGTTGAAAAAAGTGATGCTTTCTATATGATTGCTGAGAACTATCCCTTTATGAAATTCAATCAGGAAATGCGTAAGGTTTATCAGTCAGGTGTACTTGGTAAAGCCTTGTTCTGCGAGGGCGAATATAACCACCCCATTATTTCTCAAAAGGAAATTGCTCATTATTGCCCCACCTCAAAGCATTGGAGATACCATATTCCGAGAATTTACTATATCACTCACTCTCTCGGACCGCTTATGTATATAACAGGTGCATTCCCAAAAAGAGTTACTGCAATGCCCGTATTCGGACCTCTTAACGAGGAAAACGGCGGGGGTGATCTTTACTGGAGATTGCCCGACAGAAGTGCAGTTGTTACCTGCCTTAATGATGATGATTCTGTTTTCCGTGTAACAGGCTGGTCTCATTTCGGCGGTCATGCTAATACATACAGAGTTTGCGGTGAATTGGGTCAGATTGAAAATCTTCGTGCAGAGGATGGCAAGGTTCTTCTTTCATTTAATGAACAGCATACTCCCGAGGGTATGGAAAGAGTAACCGCTTATGAAGCAGACTTTGAGCCTGATGCAAAAGAAGCTGCAGAAAAAGCAGGTCACGGCGGTGGCGACTTCTTCATTGTAAGAGAATTCTTCAATGCTATCAGAGAAAACAGAAAGCCCGTAATGGACGAATATTTCGCAACAACAATGGCTTCCGTTGCAATTCTTGGTCACAGAAGTGCTATGGAATACGGTAAACCCTATGATATTCCCGATTTCCGTAAGGAAGAGGACAGAAAGCTCTGGGAAAACGATTTCCTTACTCCTTGCTTCGATTCCAAGGGCAATCCTCCCACTATTGCAAATACAGAAAGAGCAGAATATCTTCCTACAGAAGAATCCATGAAAGCTTATGACGATGCAGTTGCCGCTTACAGAGCAGCTCATCCTGATGAGGACTGATATGGATTGGGAAAAATTGTTATTTGACCCGGATGAAAAACCTCTTGACAAGTTAGTAGAAGGGTATAGCTATACATCAATTTTCAGGACTATCGCTTTTATAGGCGATAGTCTTTCCTCAGGCGAGTTTGAAACCTGCGATGAACAGGGAAATAAAAACTATCACGATATGTTCGATTATTCCTGGGGGCAGTATATTGCAAGAAAAAATGGGCTTAAAGCCTATAATTTCTCCCGTGGCGGAATGACTGCAAGAGAATATCTCGATTCATTTGCAGAGAAGAACGGATTTTGGGATGAAGATAAAAAATGCCAGGCTTATGTTATCGCCCTTGGCGTAAATGATGTTTACAACGGTGGTTTAGAGGTCGGTGGTGTTGAAGATATTGACCATGACGATTACTGCAATAATAAACCAACCTTTATCGGTAATTATGCTCAGATTATCAGCCGTTATAAAGAAATCAGTCCCGATGCAAAGTTTTTCTTTGTGACATTTCCCAATGACCATGTTCGCGGAACAGAGGCGCAAACAAGAGAGACCATAAAAGCTCTCTATGATTTAACAAAGGTTTTCAGCAATTCTTATGTTATTGACCTTTATAAATATGGTCCTGTTTATGATGAACGTTTCAGAGAAAAGTTCTTCCTTTATGGTCATATGAATCCTATGGGCTATATTTTTACTGCAAATTTAATTGATTCTTACATTGATTACATTATCCGTAAAAATCCTGATGATTTTAAAAATATAGCTTTTATTAATTCAGATATAAAATATAGCTTTTATTAATGCGTTTTAGAAAGAAGTCACAAAATGTCTTTATCTGCTTTATCTCAGAAAGTTGTCAGATTTATTAAAAAGAATACTGTGACCGTGGTTGCTTTTGTAGCCGCGGTCATTACCTGTTTTTTTGTGCCTTTTGATAAAGAATATTTAGGTTATTTCGATTTCAAAACCCTGACTTGTCTTTTCTGTGTTTTAGCCGTAGTCTGTGCATTAAGAAATATCCGTTTCTTTTATACTCTTGCAAAAGCAATAGTGCAGGTTTTCAAAAATGCCCGTTTAAGTGTTCTTGCATTGGTATATATAACCTTTATCGGCTCAATGCTTATTGCAAACGATATGGCGCTTTTAACATTTTTGCCGTTAGGCTATTATGTTCTTCGTAAAACAAGAAAAGAAAAATATATGGCATTCACTTTTGTAATGCAGAATATTGCCGCAAATTTAGGCGGTATGTTAACACCTTTCGGAAATCCTCAGAACCTTTATCTTTATTCAAAATTTAATATAGAAACTAGCGAATTTGTGAAAATAATGGCACCGCCATTTATTATTGCAATCACTTTAATAACAATTTGTTGCATTGTTTTTATTAAACCCGAACCTCTTGAAATTAAAGAAGCCTACACCAAATTACCACCACTCAGAGTTGCTTTGTATTTAGTGCTTTTTGCTTTGGCAATTGCAATTGTTTTCAGAGGAATACCTTATTGGATTGGTCTTATTATAATTCCTTTGGTTCTGGTTTTTGCAGACAGAAGCGCATTGAAAAAGGTTGATTATCCGTTGCTTTTAACCTTTGTTTTCTTTTTCATTTTTGCAGGTAATATGGCAAGAATTGATGTTGTAAGAGAATTCTTCTCATTCCTTTTGGAAAAGAACACTCTTTTAGTCAGTATTCTTTCCTGCCAGTTTATAAGTAATGTTCCATCTGCGATTCTGTTATCTCAATTTACCGAGAATTATAAGGATTTGTTGGTTGGCGTTAATATCGGCGGTGTTGGTACTCTGATTTCCTCACTTGCAAGTCTGATAACATTCCGCGAATATACAAAACGAAATCCTATGATGACAGGGCATTTTATGAAGCATTTTACTCTTCTTAACCTTTTGTTCCTTGTGGCATTAACAAGTTTTATGTTGGTTTTGAAGATTTTTTGAGCATATTAATAAAAGTATTATAAGGAGTGACAAATATGAAAATTGCTTTTTTTGATGCAAAACCTTATGATAAACCGTCTTTTGAAAAATACGGTCAGGAAAAAGGAATTAAATTCAAATATTTTGAAACAAAGTTAAATGAAGATACCGTTGATTTAGCAAAAGGCTTTGATGGTGTTTGTGCTTTCGTTAATGATACAATAAATGATGTTGTAATTGATAAGCTTAATGAAATGGGCGTTAATGTGCTTGCTTTGCGTTGCGCAGGCTTTAATAATGTGGATATGAAACACGCTTTCGGAAAGCTTCACGTTTTGAGAGTTCCCGCATATTCACCTTATGCTGTTGCAGAGCATACAATGGCACTCCTTCTGACCTCAATCCGCAGAATTCATAAAGCCTATATTCGTTCAAGAGATTATAATTTCAGCCTTGCAAATCTTACAGGCTTTGACTTGCATGGTAAAACCGTTGGTGTTATCGGAACAGGGCGAATAGGCAGAGTTTTTATTGATATTTGCCGTGGGTTTGGTATGAGAGTTTTAGCCTATGATAAGTTTAAAGCAAACGACCTTGACAATGGTGATACCATAAGATATGTTGAACTTGATGAGCTTTTCCGAAATAGCGATATTATATCTCTTCATTGTCCTTTAACCGAGGAAACAAACCATATCATTGATGAAAAGGCCCTTGAAAAGTGCAAAAAGGGTGTTGTTATTCTCAATACCTCAAGAGGCGGTCTTGTAGATGCCGAGGCACTTCTTATGGGAATCAAATCCCGTAAGGTTGGTGCTGCTTGCCTTGATGTTTATGAAGAAGAATCCGATATTTTCTTTGAAGATAATTCGGGTCACATTATGGAAGATGATACTTTGGCAAGGCTTATTTCAATGCCCAATGTTATCGTTACATCTCATCAGGCATTCTTAACAGAAGAAGCTCTTGAAAATATTGCAGAAACAACCGTAAATAACCTTGTTAGGTTCTTTGAAAATAATGAATGTGAAAATGAACTTTGTTATCGTGGTAGTGATAATGTTCAGGATTGCAAAAGTGGAAAATGCTTTTAGAGTAGTTAGAATATATGGAAAAGTTTTTTAAAGAAAAAGAAATTTCATATACCTCTGAAGAATGGTATGGTTTTAAGAAATTTAACTTTGATTTTTGTGGTAGAAAAGCACTTTTGGTATGCCCTGAAAAAGCTGTTAAGGGTAATAAATGGCTATTTAAAACCGAATATTTTGGTGCATTTCCCGAGTTTGAAATTGAAATGCTTAAAAGAGGTTATTACCTTGCTCATTTTGATACTAAAACCCGTTGGAATTGTGAAGAAGATAATGAATTAAGACCGCTATTTTGTAAGTTCCTTGCAGAAAATTTTGGTCTTAACGAAAAATGCGTTCCCGTTGGTATGAGTTGTGGCGGTATGCAGGCGATATATTTTGCAGCTAATAATCCCGAATGTGTTGCGGTAGTTTATATTGATGCTCCCGTTATGAATTTTTTGAGCTGTCCGTATTCAATAGGTGAGGGGAATGACGATAGTCAGAGAGAGTTTGAAGAAGCAACAGGATTTACTTTGGTTGATATGATAAACTATCGAAATCACCCCGTTGACAATATTCAGAAGCTTTTTGAAAATAATATTCCCGTTGCCCTTATATGTGGCGATAGTGATACTGTTGTTCCTTATAAAGAGAACGGAAAGTTCCTTTCGGATTACTATAAAGAAAATGGCGGAATTCTTTTTGAAATTCTCAAAGAGGGCTGTGACCATCATCCTCATGGATTAGACGATAATACAGCTTTAATTGAATTTATAGAGGAATATTATTGATAGTTTTAAAAATATATTTATTTTGAAAATAGATATAGAAAAGGAAGAAAGAGCATCAACTCTTTCTTCCTTTTTTATATTCTTTTGGTGTAACTCCGATACATTTTTTGAATACTGTTGAAAAATATAATGGGTCCGAAAATCCTGATAAGGCAGCAACATTTTTTACAGATTCCAATCCGTGATTAAAAAGTGAAACAGCATATTTGATTCGTAAATCTCTTAAATATTCTGAATAGGTTACTCCTGTTTTTTCTTTAAAAATATGTGAAAGATATTTTGCATTATAACCTAATTCATAAGCTATTGTGTTAATTGAAAAATCTGACTGCTTGAAATATTCTTCTGAAATTTCCATTATCTTATTAACAATGGGATTTCCTATGGGTTTGTTTACGGATAATCTTGAAAATGTGTAAAGGAGTATGCTTTCGGCAGAAAGGTCTATGCTTTCGGTGGAGGCTCTTGAAAGGCTTTCATGCCAGAATGGTATTAACCCATCAAAGCCCGGAAAAACTCTGTTTGAATTAATTATTCCGAAACGTTTGAAAAGTTCAGTTGAACGTATACCATCAAAATCTATATACATATATTCACAGTTCTGTGTTTCTGTAGCAAAAAACTCTTCACCCTTGAAACAGAAAATTATATCACCTGTATTTAAATCAAAAACTGTGGAAGAAAGCTTAAAATTAACCTTACCTTTAGCAATAAGGCAAAGTCTGTTTTCTTGCAGAGTGTAGGGAGTTTTCATTGTAGCTTCATCCGTTTCAAGAATAAAACGAGATGCAAAAAATGGCGTGGAAATTAAAGGTGTGGTAATTTTACAAATATTTTTTCTTGGCATTTTTTTGTCCTCTTAATATATTTACTACACATTACTACAGTTTTTATTTCAAATCAAGAAAAAACAACTAAATTAAATAAAAATATAGAAAATTTCTATTGTTTAATGAGAAATCTTTTGTTAAACTGAATTTAATATCTCCAAAGGAGTGTTGAAAATGATTAAAATCGGCGTTTTGGGTGCAGGTCGCGGTATTGATATAGCGAAAAATTTTATGCTTCAGGACTGTGAAATTGTTGCCCTTTGTGAAATAAACGAAAAAAGAGCGGAAGACGGTCTTAAAAATCTAGGTATGGAAGTTCCTGTTTTTAAAGATTTCGATGAGTTTTTAGAAACCGAAATGGATGCAGTTGTTCTTGCAAACTATTTCCATGAGCATACTCCTTTTGCAATTAAATGCTTTGAAAAGGGGATTCACGTTTTCTGTGAATGTATCTCTAATAGTACAATGGCGGAAGGTGTTGAGCTTCTTCGTGCATTTGAAAAAAGTAAATCAATTTTTATGCTGGCAGAAAATTATCCGCAGATGATTTTTAATCGTGAAATGAAAAAAGTCTGTGATGGCGGAACACTCGGTAAAATTCTTTATGCGGAGGGAGAATACAACCATCCTCTTAATCCCAATGACTATGAATTTTATAAAGGCTATGTGTATTTCCCTGAGCATTGGAGAAATTTCCTGCCTCGTTCATATTATGTAACCCATTCTCTTGCACCGCTTATGTGGTCAACAGGTGCAACCCCTGAAAAGGTTTCTGCCTATGGTGTTTTCTCGCCTATGGAAGAATATGGAACAACTCGATATGTTGGTGACAGCGCTACAATTATGATGACACAGAATAATGATGGCTCTGTTTTTAAATTTACAGGCTGTGGTGCTTTCGGTGCTCACCATAACGCATACCGTATCTGCGGAAAAAATGGACAGATTGAAAATCTTCGCGGTATGGGTAGCAAGGTTATGCTTCGTTACAACGATTGGTCAATTCCCGAAGGTAAAGAGGAAGTAAACCTATATGAGCCTACATGGAATGATAAAGATGAAGCTTTCATAAATCAGGCAGGTCACGGTGGTGGCGATTACATTGTTGTGAGAATGTTCCTTGAGTGTATTAAAGATGGCAAACAACCTGAACATCCTTATGATATTTATTCTGCGGTAACGATGGCATCTGTTGCAATTCTTGGTCACCGTTCTATGCTTGAAGGTGGAAAGCCTTACGATATTCCCGATTTCCATAATGAAGAATGTAGAAAGGAATATGAAAACGACAGACGTACACCTTTCTATTATACAGACGGCAGAGAACCCAATATTCCTTGTTGTTCAGTGCCGGATTATAAACCGAGCCAAGAGCAAATTGAAAAATATTTTGAAATTTTAAACTCATAACTGGAAGGGTGTGAGGCAAAAAATGAAAACTAAAGCACCTGTCACTACAGAAAAAGACATAGCTTTTAATAATCATATTTTTCTCTACTTGTTCAGTGCCTTTTTTGGTTTTGTGATAGCCTCATTTGGTTCGTGGGCAGATGAATTTATCTTTACCGTGTTTGGTATTTTGATTGTTTTGATTTTTATTTTTCTTTTACTTGTTTCACCAACTTATTATGTTTTCTCAAATAAAAATGTGGTGATTTGTCATCCTTTCAAGCGCAGAGAAACAATTTGCTGGGAAGATATTCGCAGTATAAAAAGATATCGTAGTTTGTATAATCGCGGAGGTATCGGGTACAACCATTACAAAATTTATTACCGTCACGAAAAAGAAAGGTTGTTTTTGAATGGTGAAATCTGCAGAAGCAGAAAGACGAAAAGACTTTTACAAAAATATTATAAAGGAAATGTGGAATAAAAATGCTTTATTACATACTTGTTTTCGGTGCAACGATTCTGTTTGCTTTGCAGTTTTTTTTTAATCAGAGATTTGAACAGAGCAGGGGAAGCGATTTAAAGTCCGCTTTGGAATTTACTTTTTATAAAAGTATTATAATTGTTGTTATGATGCTTTTAATAAGCGGATTTAAAATAATCGTAACGCCCTTTAGTGTAATCTTGGCAACTGTTTATGCAATTGCTTGTATTCTGATGACATATTTCAGTCTGAAAGCCTTTACCATTGCAAATCTCTCGGTTTATTCCGTTTTTTCAATGCTTGGGGGAATGCTGTTGCCATTTCTTTTAGGTGTCGGATTTTATGATGAAAAAATGAGCGTTTTCAAGCTCATCTGTTGCGGTTTGATTGTTGTTTCCGTTCTTTTGAATCTTAAAGGCGGAAACGGTAACAAAAAAGCTTTTTTCTACTATATGGCGGTTTTTGTTCTCAATGGTGGAGTTGGTGTGATTTCAAAAATCCATCAATCCTCTAATATTCCCCATACAGACAGTACAGGCTTTATGTTCCTATCTTCCTTGGCCAGTATCATAATCAGTGGAATATGGCTTCTTATAAAATATAAGAAAATACCTGTTGTTAAAGGTAAACCACTTTTATTTGCAGGCGGTTACGGAATTTTCAATGGTGTTGGTAACTGGTTCTTGCTTATTTCTCTTATTCATTTACCGGCTTCCGTTCAATATCCATTAGTAACAGGTGGTGTTATGGTTTTCTCAACAATAATAAGTGCAATAAGAAAAGAAAAATTAACTAAATCAGATTACATAGCAGCAGGAATTTCATTTGTTGCATCAGTTCTTATGGCGTTTTGATTTAGCTACCAGTCGCCAGCAGATAGCAAATAGCAATTAGCAATTAGCAAATAGCAAATAGCAATTAGCAAATAGCAATTAGCAAATAGCAAATAGCAATTAGCAAATAGCAATTAGCAAATAGCAATTAGCAATTAGCAATTAGTAGTTGGCAGTTAGCAATTAGCAATTAGCAGTTAGTTAATTTAGTGCAATTGTAGGGGAGGGTCTTGACCCTCCCGTTTTGGTATTTTATATAATTAGATATGTAATAAAATATTGCTATTTGTTGTAAATTTTAATTGACTTTATAATTTCTCTATGATATAGTAATAGCAACCGATAGAGGCGCATTTTGTTAAGAGTAATCGTAACTTAAAAAAGTTTGCCAAAACCGTTACGATGAAAGGAGCAGATGCCGAAGTCAGCTTACGGTAAAAAGCTGGTCTGGCAGTACGGAATAATATCTTTACTGTTGTCACCATTTTGGTGGAGAGCTATCTTACATAATATTATACTCATTTTATTGGAGTATCTATTTTTGTGTGGGTAGTTGCTTTTCGGCAACTATTATTTTTTTGTGAGGTAAAAATTATGAAAAACACAGTTTTCACAGGTGTTGCAACAGCTCTTGTAACCCCAATGAACGCAAACGGCGTTGATTATGATGCTTTCGGAAGACTTATTGAATGGCAGATTGAAGAGGGTATCAATGCTCTTGTAATTGCAGGTACAAGCGGTGAGGGTTCAACCCTTTCCGATGAAGAGCACAGAGAGGTTCTCCGTTTTTCCGTTGAAAAGGTTGCAGGCAGAGTTCCTGTTATCGCAGGCACAGGTTCAAACGATACTGCTTACGCTATCGATCTTACTAAATTTGCTTGCGAAGTTGGTTGCGATGCAATGCTTCTTGTTACACCTTATTATAACAAAGCAACTCAGAAAGGTCTTATTGAGTCTTTCAGAGCAATTGCGGATGCTTCAACAAAGCCCTGTATTCTTTATAATGTTCCCTCAAGAACAGGTTGCAATCTTACTCCTGCTTCCTGCGCAGTTCTTGCAGAGCATCCCAATATCGTTGGTATCAAGGAAGCTTCAGGAAACATTTCTCAGATCGCAGAAATTGCAGCACTTACCAAAGGCGAATTTGATATTTATTCAGGTAATGATGATCAAATTGTTCCTCTTATGTCCTTGGGTGGTAAAGGCGTTATTTCCGTTGTTTCAAACATTCTTCCCAAGAAAACAGTTGAGCTTTGCGATAAATTCTTTGCAGGTGATTTAGAGGGTAGCCGTGATATTCAGCTTGAATTACTTCCGCTTATTAACTCTCTCTTCTGCGAGGTAAACCCTATTCCCGCAAAAGCGGCAGTTGCAGCAATTGGTTTCGGTGAGAATTATGTAAGACTTCCTCTTACAACAATGGAACCCGAAAACGAAGCAAAAATGCTCGGACTTATGAGAGAACAGGGACTTGATGTTTAATGTCTTTGAGAGAGCGATGACTATGCCTCCCTGGCGAAGGGAGGGGGACCGCACCGAAGCAAGGCAGAGGTGTGGTGGAGGGTTCTAGCGACGTAAGGAGCGTATAATTGAACATCCAAAGAATTACAAGAACCCGAAAAGGTGAATTGAAAAATGATTTCCAATAATTTACATATAAAAAATGATACCTTATTTTTTGCAGGCAAGAGCACAGTTGACCTTGCTGAAAAATATGGTTCACCCATTTATGTAATGGATGAACAGAAAATACGAGAGAATTGCCGTAAGTATGTTAATGGGATGAAAACCTATTTCGGCGAAAATGCAAAGCCTTTTTATGCAAGTAAGGCTTGTAGCTTTAAAAAGATTTATAATATTGTAGAATCTGAGGGCATGGGCGTTGATGTGGTTTCCGTTGGTGAAATCTATACCGCTTTTAAAGCAGGCTACAATATGAAAAATGTGTGCTTCCATTCAAACAGCAAAAATGATTATGATATCAATTTTGCTATGGACTGCGGAGTTGGATGCTTCGTTGTTGATAATATTGAAGAGCTTGACGCTGTTGACTGCTTTGCAGGTGAAAGAGGAATAAAGCAAAAAATCCTTTTCAGAGTTACACCCGGTATTGATACTCATACATATGAAGCAGTTAACACAGGTAAGGTTGACTCCAAATTCGGCTTCCCCATTGAAACGGGTGCCGCAATGGAAATCACAAAGTATGCCCTTACAAAAGAGAATATCGACCTTGCAGGTTTTCATTGTCATGTGGGTTCTCAGCTTTTTGAATCTTCAGTTTTCATCCGCTCTGCAGAAATTATGCTTGAATTCATTGCAGAGGTAAAAAACACCTTAGGCTATGAAGCAAAAGAGCTTGATCTTGGTGGCGGTTATGGTGTTCGTTACACCGAAAACGACCCTACAATTGATATTGAAGATAATATCCGTCAGGTTGCGGAGTATTTCAAAGCTAAATGCAAAGAACTTAATATAAATGAACCTGTTGTTAGTATGGAGCCCGGCAGAAGCATTGTTGCAGATGCGGGTATCACTCTTTACAGGGTAGGTAACGTAAAGAGAATTGAGGGCTACAAAAACTATGTTGCCATTGATGGCGGTATGACCGATAACCCGAGATTTGCCCTTTATGAATCCGCATATACCGTTATTGCCGCAGATAAGGCAGAAGCGGAGTGCAACTTCCTTTGTGACCTTGTTGGCAAATGTTGCGAAAGCGGAGATATTATTCAGCCTAAGGTAATGCTTCCGGAAAGCATTAAAAGGGGAGACCTTGTAGCAGTTCTTACAACGGGTGCATATAATTTTTCAATGGCTTCAAATTACAACAGAATTCCTCGTCTTCCCGTTATTATGGTAAACGGAGACGAAGATTATATCGCAGTAAAAGGCGAAACCCTTGATGATATAATCAGTAGAGATATATAATTTAACAACCCTATTAAGAAAAGATTTTTTCTTAATAGGGTTGTATTTTTATGGTGCTGAAGTTGTTTCTATAGTTTCATAAATGCTTGTGGAATAAGTGAAGTAATAAATACCTTCTGATGTTAGAATTTCTTGTTGCTTTTTCTGACTGTTAAGGTAAGCCCAATCCCATAATAAATCAACAGTATCTAATTTAACAGATTTATCTAAAGGCTTTGCTTTGCCTTCTTCAAACTTGATTATACCTGTTTTTCCATTGAGTGTTGTGTATGTGTTTTCTTCATTTTCAACCTTGTTTATGAAAAGCAAGAATGAACCGTCTTCTTCAAAATAATATTCCTCATTTACTATGGTTATAATTTCTCCGATGCTTTCCTTTACAGGACAATCAACATAAACCTCTGTGTAATATTTACCGTTTTTTTCATAGCTCGTTATGTGCTTGATTTCTTCAGGTTCTTTTCCGTATATGCAACGGACTTTATCTGTACTCGCAAGTATTACATAATCTGCCATTGAATTTAATTCAGAAACCTTGATTCCCTCTTTTGTGAATGCCGAAATAACGCATATTGAAGAAAGTAAAATGCCTATACACAAAACAACTAAAAAAACGTTCTTATTCATAGCTACACCCTCAGATTTTTACCTATAATATAAACGCCTGTTAACATTAAACCGATTGATACACCAAGAAAAACACCTGAAAAGAAATCTGTGAAATTTGTTCCCCCTAAAAGACGGGAGAGAACTAAAAATGTAACACCGAGAACAATAACCAAAAATCCGTAAATAGTTTTATTTTGCTTTTCAAGGCTATGAACACGCCTTAATAAAAACATTATTCTCATATCCTCTGCATTTTCGGGAGTGTTGTCCTTTTCTTCACCGTCCATAAGCTCGGAAACGGTAATTCCCAATTCCTTGCAAAGAGGTTTAATTATGCTGTAATCGGGCATACAATTGCCGTTTTCCCACTTAGAAACAGTTTTGTTTGATACACCAAGAATTTCTGCCAACTGCATTTGAGTGAAGTTTTTCTCTTTTCTTTTTTGTGCAATAAAATTACCGATTTGCTTTTGGTTCATTGTTTTCCCACCTTGTTTCAATCATTTTGTTAAATTCTCTGTGAAATACTGATGCCGGTAATAGATTATCAACAGTTTCTAAAGTTTTTTCGCCATCACAACAACCGATTATTTGCTCAAGAAGTATGTTTACAGCTGTACTGTTTGCTGCACCATAGTCGAAATTTGCTCTGACATCATTGAAATTTATCGTACAATACCAAAAATCGCTAATGGCGATAAATCTTGTAATGTCCTCTTCTTTTAAGGTTAAAACCTCTTCTATGTACTGGTTCATACCACCTGATTGTAATTCATTTAATTCTGTTTTGTATTTATGTATTTTATGGTTTTCGTCAACATACTCAGCTAAAATTTTGTTGTCGGGTGTGAGAACGAACATATATTTTTTATATAACATTGGACCTACCATTGTAAATCTTATAAGATATTCCTCTTCTTCAATGTTAAAATCATTCTCAATTTTTGCGCTTGCTATATTGCAGGATGTTAAGAATAAAATACCCGAACAAGCCAAGCAAAATAATTTTATAAATATTTTTTTCATATTTCTACCTCCGACAACTAAATGTTAATTTACAAAAACAGAAATTAACACCCACTAAAAAGAGAATTCAGGAGGAATATGACGTGTTAAAGAGATTATATCATATTAAGTTTGCTTTGTAAAAGAAAAAAGGCTAATCAAACCATTGAGGTGAGATTAGTCCTTCTTTTTTATTTTTTCTCTGCAATAAATGCTCTGAATAGTGGCAGGCAGGCGCTGAAAAAGGCTTTGTAGCTTTCGCAATAGTTTCTGTCTTCCTTTGAGCGTTTGCATCCACCTGCACGGCAGATGGGGTAAAACTTACATTTCTTACACTCTTCAGGAATATAGAGGCTTTCTCTCAAAAATTCTGTTGCTTTCTCGCAATGGGCGAGGGTATCAAAATTTTCTGTTGGGGTGTTAATGTTGCCTAAAAGCCATTCATCCGTGCAGTAAAAGTCGCAGGGGTAAATGTTTCCGTTACCCTCAACAACAAACTGGTGCATACAGTGACCGCACATACCGCATTGCTCTGTTGGGTTCCCGAGATATAAATGCACAAGGTTGTCAAAATAGCGGATGCTTGTGTAATTTCCCTGAACATAGTCTTTGACATAAGCATTAAACCCATGAATAAGAAAATGCTTATATTGCTCGGTTGTCATATAAAGCTCACTTTCCGTTTTATCACTAAAGGGACGCAGACAGGGGATGAACTGTAAATATCTGAAACCACGCTTTTTGAAATAACGCAAGATTTCATCAATGTTCTCGGCACATTTGCCTGTTAGAACAGTAAGAATATTAAACTGAACACCAGTTTTGGTGAAAATATCGGCTGCTTTTATTATTTTATAAAAAGCATTTTGATTATTACTGTCAATTCGGAATGAGTTGTTGTCAAAATCACCATCAAGGCTTAAACCGATAAGGAAATCCTTTTCCTTGAAGAATTTTGCCCATTTCTCGTCAATAAGAGTGCCGTTGGTCTGTAAACCATAATATATTTTACTGTTCTTTATGTTCAGCTCGTCAACCTTTTTGCAGAAGTATTCAAAATATTCAATGCCTCTTAAGGTTGGTTCACCGCCTTGAAAAGCGAAAGCAACACTTTCTCCGTTGGCAAAATCCAATGCTTTTTCTATTAAATTGTCTGTTGTTTCTTCGCTGATAAAACCAAAGCTTTTAACATCCCGATGGTCTGTAACATCGTGATAAAAACAATATTTGCACCGCATATTACATAGAGCAGATGCAGGCTTAATCATAATTGAAAGAGGGGGCATAATAATTTTCACTCCTTGTGAAAATTATCGATATAAATTCTTATCAGAATTTTCGATATGTTCTGACGAACTCGATATGTTGTAAGCAACTCGATATATTCACTTCGTGAACGAGAATTTATATCATATCGAGTTTTGAGTGTAAGCGAAAACATATCGATTTAGCGACGCTAAAATATCGAGCAATCCTAGATTGCATATCGACAAATATTATAGTCAAATTATATAACAAAGCCTACCGAAAAGCAACTGTTTACGGTAGGCTCTTTACTTGATTTATTTATAGTAATTTTCGTTCATTCCACGTCTGTCGGATTTGAAGTTTTTCATAATCTCGTCCATTTTTGCGTTCATTTCTTCTGCAATTGTAGGATAAACTGATGAGCGGTTAAGGTTTTCGCCTCTGTCATCGCTTAAAATATGTAACCAGTTCTTTCTGTATTTATCAAAGAAAGCAGAGTTATCATTCTGAATTCTTTTGAAATATTTGAATGTGATGTTTTCATTATCTGTAAGAACATCATATTTATAATCCTTGTATTCTTCTTGAGAAAGAATATCTTCTGTGGGAACTGTATATTGAATTGCTTTAAGGCTCTCTCTCTTCATATGAAGAATGGGATAATCTTTTGTATGAATAACCTTGTCATTTTTAAGAAGAGGAACAATTGAAACACCGTCAATATCTCTGTCAAAGGGAAGATAATTCTTTTCTCCGCCATTGCCTGTGATACCGCAAAGCTCAATAAGTGTGGGCATCAAATCAACAAATGTTGCGCTGTTGTGCCTTTCTTCGCCCTCTTTCCAAAGACCGCCGTTGTTACCCCAACGAATCATAAATGGGACTTTCTGACCGCCTTCATAAGCAAGGTATTTACCGCCACGCAGACCTCCAACAGAGCCTTCAAGAGCAGGACCGTTATCGCTTGTGAAAACGATGATAGTATCATCCATAACGCCTAAATCTTCAAGAGTTGTGAAAAGCTCACCAAGGTAATAGTCAAACTCGGTTAAGCAGTCTGCATAAGTACCCATACCTGTTTCACCGTTGAATTCGTCACCAACAAAAACGGGAGCGTGAGGCCAGGGAGTTGCATAATATGCGAAGAAGGGTTCATCGCTGTTTTCAACCTTATCAGTAATCCAATCAGTGATTTCTTCGTGAATCCATTCAGAAAGCTGGCGCTGGTCTTTTTTGCCGTTTTCATCACGAAGCTCTTCAACGCCGTGAACGATTTCAAATTCACCGTTTTCTTCTGCAACGTGGTAGAAGGGTGCCATATCATTAACGTGGTGGCTACCATAGAAATAATCAAAGCCCTGATTTGTTGGGAGATATTCGCCATAGTCACCTAAATGCCATTTACCGAATGCACCTGTGTTATAGCCTGCTGCCTGGAATGTTTCTGCAAGAGTGATTTCGTCACCCAGCATACCATCGCAGTTGTTACCCATTTCAATTGAGTTGAAAATACGTGTTTGAGCAAATGGTGAGAAAGTATCATAAGTGGGATAAATAACGTTATCTGCATAACCTCTGAAGGGGTATCTGCCTGTCATAAGAGCAAATCTTGCAGGAGAGCAAACTGAATAGCTTGAATAGAAATTATCGAAGTTAAGACCCTCTTCACCGATTCTGTCCATATTAGGTGTTTCGTAAATTGCACCGTTGAGGGAGGTATCACCATAACCCATATCATCCATAAGAACGAAAAGCACGTTAGGACTTTTTGATTTTGCTTTATCTACACCGTCAAGATAATCATCGTGACCTTCCCAGAGCCTGTCAACATTGGGTTTTGCACGAAGGTTCATTGTCAGAACATAGAAAACAGATGTACCTGCAAGAACAATGCTTAAAACTGATGTAAGGAATTTGTGTGCGCCTTTTTTCTCAAAGTTCTTTTTGGCAACAAGAACAAGAGCAACAACTGCAATAGCACAGGGGAGAAGTAAAAGGAGGTTGCCGCCTAATCTTGTAAGGAAAGAACCTGCACCACTGAACAAGGGATTCTCTGCACTTGCCCAGCCTGTTTTACCGCTTGAGAAAGCACCAAAGCCTGCATCAGCACCCCAGATTAAGAAATAGAGGAAAATGCCGATTGCACTTGCACAATAGCCAACAATATTGAAAAGGTAAACTTTCTTTTTTGAAATAATGCCGATGAAAATAATTGCAGACATAATGCACATAAATCCAACATTTACAACAGCAACAATATTAAGTCTCAAAACGAGAAGTGCAATTGCAAGCCCGAGACCGATTATTGCAGTAATAAGAGGGAGAACTTTTTTACCTTTATCAAAAGTAATACCTTTTTTCAAATTCAAAACCTCACTTTAAAGTATGTTTTTATACAACAGATATAATACAATATTAAAACTTTTTTGGCAATAGAAAAACTGCCCTAAAATAGAGCAGTTTAATGGTCAGTTTAAACAGAAAGCGAAAGAACATATTCATTTCCTGTGAAAAGCTTGCTTATATCATCGGGGTTGATATGTGACTTTGCACGGATTGTGAAAAGGCAATAATATTTTTCGTTTTTCTTTTCAACAGAGCTTGAAATTAATATATAGTCATTTTCTTTGAAAAGGTTTGTGATGTTTTCAATTGCTTCAGGGTCATCCTTTAATTTCATACTTACTGCGGTTGTGCTTGTGTTTTCAACAGGAAGAATTTTATGAATAACAATCTGAACAATAAGAAGAATGAGGGTTGCATATACTGCAATACCGTACATTCCCGCGCCTGCCGCAAGACCGATGCCTGCAGTTGTCCATACACCTGCTGCGGTGGTAAGACCCTTAACAGTTCCCTTGAAAACGATGATACCTGCACCAAGGAATGAGATACCTGTAACAACCTGTGCCGCAAGACGGGAACCATCAAGGTTAACGTGGTCTGCAAGGCCAACAATATCGAAGAAACCATATTTACTTACAATCATAATAAGTGCAGAACCCAAAGCAACAATAATATGAGTTCTGATACCTGCTTCTTTCTGGCGGAAGGTTCTTTCAACACCGATTAAAGCACCGCAAATAACTGCTGTAACAAGCCCCAAAAGATAGGGGAAGAAGCTTTCCAGCTTGAAAGTTGAAATGAATGTATTTATAACATCCATTACATCATAAGTTGGTGTAACATTTAACAACATAATAAATCTCCTGAAAAGTAAACTTAATATATCTGTGTATTATAATATATATTTCTTTTAATGTCAAATAATGCCTCTTTCTAGTTTTTTCTTTTTGTCATAAATCTTTTAAATGCTACATACCCTTTATTGAAGATTTTAAAAGGTCTATGGAGGTAGATTTATGACAGATACAAGCATCTATAAGGATATTGAAACCCGAACAGGCGGTGATATTTATATTGGGGTTGTTGGTCCTGTAAGAACAGGAAAATCAACTTTTATCAAGCGTTTTATGGATACTCTTGTTTTGCCCAATATGAATAGCGAGTATAAAAGAGAAAGAGCACAGGATGAATTACCCCAATCAGCTGCCGGAAGAACAATTATGACAACGGAGCCAAAATTCATTCCCGAAGAAGCGGTAAAAGTAGATTTGCCTGATAATGCTTCATTGAATGTCCGCCTTATTGATTGCGTTGGCTATATTGTGCCAAGTTCTTTAGGTTATATTGAAGAAGATAAACCAAGAATGGTAAAAACCCCTTGGTACGACCATGAAATTCCATTTAATATGGCGGCTGAATTGGGCACACAAAAAGTAATAACCGAACATTCTACCATAGGCCTGGTTATAACAACAGATGGTAGCATTAGTGATATTCCCAGAGAGGAATATGAAGAGGCGGAAGAGAGAGTTGTTGCAGAGCTTAAAGCTATTAATAAACCCTTTGTAACCCTTTTAAATTGTACTTATCCCAACTCTCAGGAGACAATTAATCTTGCATCACAATTGACTCAGAAATATGGTGTTCCTGTTATACCTGTAAACTGCCTTGAAATAGACGAAGATTTAATCCGTGAAATTCTCGGTGCGGTGCTTTTTCGTTTCCCTGTTCGTGAAATCGGCATTTCTCTTCCCGGTTGGGTTATGGGTCTCGGCAGAGAGCATTGGTTGAGAAAATCAATTTGTAATTGTGTAAAAGAATGCTCTTGCGGTATAAGCTGTGTAGGGGATGCGGGTCTGGTTGTAAAAGGTATCTGTGATAATGAATATATTACCTCTGCGCAGATTTCCAAGCTTGATTTAGGTAAAGGATGCGCAGAAATTGAAGCTGTGCTTTCGGGTGAGCTTATTTATAAAATAATCGAAGAGAAAACCGCAATTAAGATTGAAAATGAACAGGAGCTTGTTGAACAATTTGAAGAGCTTACTCTGATTAAAAAGAAATATGATAAAATTAAAAATGCTCTTGAAGAGGTTGAGGCAACAGGTTACGGAATCGTTATGCCAGACATTGATGAACTGACCCTTAAAGAGCCTGAGATTGTTAAACAAGGTGGCAGATATGGTGTTCGCCTTTCTGCTTCTGCTCCGTCAATCCATATGCTTAAAACTTGTATTGAAACTGAGGTTGCACCCGTTGTGGGAACGGAAAGTCAGTCGGAAGAGCTTCTCAAATATCTGCTCACAGGGTTTGAAGAAGACCCCCATAAAATATGGGAGTCTGATATCTTCGGAAAATCTCTTAATGAGCTTGTAAACGAAGGGCTTCGCAATAAGCTTTGCCATATGCCCGTTGATGCAAGAGGCAAAATTCAGGAAACTCTTGAAAGAATAATTAATGATGGTTGCAGTGGTCTTATTTGCATAATTCTGTAATTATTCTGCTTCGCTTTTTAAAATGCCGTAGCTTCTGTCAATAACCACAACTGCGTAAAGGTTGCCGTTACCGGCTTCATTTACGCGGTTTTTTATAATTGAAATAAGTTCTTCATCAGAATATTTGTATTTTGGTGGAACAACAATGTCAAAAAGAACATTTTTTGCTGTCTCTCCGAAAACAACACGAAAGTCGTGGAATGTGATAATGGGGTCTATATCAATAAGAATATTTCGTACAATTTCTTTTAATTCGTTTGTTTCCTCGCAGTCTAAAACTGTGGGGTCAAGGTGAACAACAATGTGAATGTTATCTTCCCTCAGAAAATCTCTTTCAATGGTGTCCATAATGTCGTGGCAAGTGAGCACATCAATTTTTGCATCCATTTCAATATGGGCAGAAGCAAAGTAGCTACCGGGACCATAAGAGTGGACCATAAGGTCGTGAACGCCTAAAACATTTTCGTATGTAAGAATTTTGCTTTCTATTTTTTCATACATTTCCTTTGATGGTGCCTGACCTAAAAGTGGACCAACAGTTTCTTTTACAAGACCAATTCCTGAAATAATAATGAACACCGCAACACAGAATCCCATATAACCATCAAGGTTAAAGCCTGTAAAATGTGAGATAACAGTTGCAATAAGAACTGCTGAAGTAGAAATTACATCGTTTCTACTGTCTGCGGCAGTTGCTTCAAGTGCTTTTGATTTGATTTTTTTACCTAAGGTTTTGTTGAATACGGAAAGCCATAATTTAAAGAAAATTGAAACACCGAGAATAATAACTGAAACCCAGTTAAAAACTATTTCTTCAGGGGCGAAAATTTTTGCAACAGAGCTTTTTAAAATATCGTAACCAATTATTAAAGTTAAAAATGAAATAATAAGACCTGTTATGTATTCAATTCTTGCGTGACCGTAAGGATGGTCTTCGTCGGCAGGTTTTTCTGAAAGTCTGAAACCAATTAATGTTACAATTGATGAGCCTGCATCAGTCATATTATTGGTAGCGTCTGCAGTGATTGAAACACTGTTTGTAACAGAACCGATAATGAATTTAATAACGCTTAACAAAAGGTTGCAGATAATACCAACAATTCCTGCAACTCTTCCGTAAGCTTCTCTGCCGTGAGGAGTAGAAGCATCTTTATCTTTTAAAAATAGTTTTATTAATAAATTTGTCATATTTGCCACCTGTAAAATAATGTAAATTTTATTATATATTTATTTTATGAAAAGTCAAATAAAATTGTTAAGGTGGACAAAATATAATAATTGTGTTATTATATGAAATATATACAAAAAACAAATTCCGAAAGGTTGGTATAATATGGATAAAACACTCGTAATTTTAGCGGCTGGTATGGGTAGCAGATATGGCGGTTTGAAGCAAATTGACCCGGTAGGTCCCAACAATTCAATTATTATTGATTATTCTATTTATGATGCAATTAAAGCAGGCTTTAACAAAGTTGTTTTCATTATTAAAAAAGAAAATGAACAGCTTTTTAAAGAGGTTATCGGTGATAAGGTAGCAAAACACGTTAAAGTTGAATATGTTTTCCAGAGCTTAGATAAACTTCCTGAAGGCTTTACTTGCCCTGAAGAGCGTGTTAAACCCTGGGGGACTGCTCACGCGGTTCTTTGCTGTAAAGGTGTTGTAAACGAACCCTTTGTTGTTATCAATTCCGATGATTTCTATGGTAGCGGTGCATATTCTAACCTTGCAAATTGGATTGAGAGAACTGATTTCTCAGGAAATAAATATAAATTTGCAATGGCAGGTTATTATCTTAAAAACACTCTTACTGATAACGGAACTGTTTCTCGCGGTGTTTGTGATGTTGATGAAAACGGTCAGCTCAAGGATGTTATCGAAAGAACAAAAATTATGCGCGTAAACGGTAAAATTTGCTTTACTGAAGACGAGAAAAGCTGGATAGAGCTTCCCGAAGATAGCATAGGTTCAATGAACTGTTGGTGTTTCCCCGCAGGAATTCTTGATGAAATTGAAAAGTATTTTGTTGAGTTTCTTAAAAATGAAGTTCCTGAGAACCCTCTTAAATCTGAATTTTTCCTTCCTTTCCTTGTTCGCGATATGTTGAGCGAGGGCAAATGCACAGTTGATGTTATCGAAACTGCAGACAGATGGTTTGGTGTAACATATAAAGAAGATAAACCGGTTGTAGTAAATGCAATCCAGAAAATGAAAGACGACGGGAAATACCCAGAGTATTTGTGGGAGGCATAAGATGAATAAGATTACCAAGGAAAGATTATTCGAAGTTATTTCTCAATTTGACATTCCAGGGGAAGTGATTTCGGCAAAGGTTTTTGGTGATGGTCATATCAATGATACGTTTCATGTGATTAGTCAAGTTGGGGCAGTACAGAAGATATATACTCTTCAGAGAATAAATGGAACGGTATTCAAAGACTGTGATCAGTTGATAGAGAACATTCAGAAAGTTACTTCTTTCTTGGCAAAAAA
>JAZUSD010000024.1:0-2825 GCA_045606545.1 Acutalibacteraceae bacterium
CGTTGTTGCTGCTGCCGCCGTTGTTGCTGCTGCCGCCGTTGTAATAATCCGGGGTAAAAAACTCAAGAGTATAGTTGCCCGCTGAACTGCCGATCCCGCCCTGGACTACAAAGTTTATCTTGTCGCCGAATTTCAATCCGGTCAATTTATATGTATTTCTGTCAGATAAAGATTGAATATGGGTACGAAAATTAGGCATAACTCCCAAAGTGTAATTGTAGGAGCCATCATAAACAACCAGCTGACCGCCTGAAACAGAGGAAGAGGCCACCCTGAAATAAAGAGTGTCGGTTATTGCTCTGATCGTATAGCCGTCCGTGTCGTAAGAAAATGAAGAGTTTATACCCCCATAGTTTGTGCCGGAGCTGGCGAATCCGCTTCCACCGCCGTATCCCTGGATCGTCAGTTTGTTATATACCGAATATGGGCCATTGTAGGTTCCATCTTTGGCTGGATCACTGTCTGTGGACTCATAAATTGTACTTGCTGCATAATCTGAAAGATCGCCTTTTACAAGGTTATGCTCTTTGCCTTCAACGATATGACCGACTTCGTGATCTATGACTGACACAATTGTATTCAAAGAAGCGGAATTATCCAGCATGACAAAAGCATCGTCATTCCGGTTCTTGTTGCCGTAATCAATCGTTTCAGCAAGACCGGCAAAGTCCCCCAGTCCATTGAAAGCATCTGTTTTGCCCACATAAACAGTACTGTATTCAACATTTTCAACAGGCTTCTCTGATGTAAAAGTGACATTTTTGTCCTGATATATAGAATTAAGCAGATCCACGATCTGAGTTTGTTTTTCTGTATCGATCCCGGAATTCAAAACATCAACGGTAAAATCAAGTCCCAACTCAGGATTGTTGTAATCTGTGAAAGCTCCGTCAAAGTCCAAATAGACCAATTGAACATCATCCCAGGAGATCAACTGCCCTTTTTTCATAACCACCCCGTCCCTCTATTATTTTTTCATTTTCTGCTGCCGCGGATCACTTCAGCTGAAGATATTATCTTCGTAAATATTTCAGACATTTATTCATCAATAAGCAAAAAACAATGCACGTAGTAAATCTAGCATAAAATCTAAACTTTGTCAAGCATAAAAAATATTTTTTCTGACTTTTTATAAGGCTCCGTTCCCCTGTATATTACTCCCGGTCATCAAACAGCAGCAGCTCTCTCTGGCGAGCTCCGCGGTTCGCCGCCGCTTCCACGGCAACCTTTTTACCGAAGCTCTGTTCCCTGTATATTATTCCCGGTTATCAAATAGCAGCAGCTCCCTTTGGCGAGAATGGGTATTTTAACTCGTCGGAGCCAAAGGTGAAGAGCTGCTGCTTGACTGATAGCTGAAGTGATGCTATGGTAAAGAGTGTTTTATTTCGGTTGATCACGAAAAAAACACACGGAAGATACAGCATGTGCTGTTCCCTGATCCAATAGATCCATTGTCAGGTTATGCGTATCTTCCGTTACCGTGCTCTTCACAAAAGGTCGTAAACACCATCTTGAACATAAAGTTCGTATAGCGGCAAGGATGACCAGTGAGGCACAAAACAAAAATACATCCGGGAGTGAAAAAATGCAAATCCAAAAACAAGAATTATGGGTCGGAATCGATGTCAGTATGAAAAGTTTTCATGCTGCGCTGGACTTTCCGATGTTATTCAGTAATCAGCAAAAAATTCCTGTTTCTGATTTACCAAACCGAGAATTTAAGTTGACCTCAGCCGGAGTCAGAAGTTTTTTGAACTGGATTCAGCTGCAGCAGAGCGATTTTTTTGCTCAATATTCGGATGAAGAACAAAATAATCTCCCTGTTGCTTTTTTAATGGAGGCGACAGGTTTGAGTTCCACTACTTTGAAAAAAATGCTTTATGCTTCAGTTCCCGACGCTAAGGTTATTGTTGCTAATCCAGAGCCAATCAAGGCATTCCGTATTTCTTTGAATATCAAGAATAAAACTGATAAAAGCGATGCTCAAGTGATTGCCCGCTATGGTCGTGAGCGTTCGCCTGACCCAAAACCGGAAATGTCGGCAGAAATGGCCAAACTTCGCGAACTTGCACGAACCAGATTATTCTTGAAAGATCAACGGACTGCCATTGACAATCACCATGACAACATTGATTCATCCTTGCCCAAAAGGATGTGTACTGCTGTTGTAAAAGCGATCAATAAAGAAATAGATGCTCTTGATCGGGAAATAGAAAAGATTGTTTCTGATACTCCTGAAATCAAGCATGAAGTTGAAATTATGACAAGTATGCCGGGGATTGGTATTGGTACTGCCGTCGTCTTGCTTTGCGAATTAGGTTCTTTGAAAAACTATCCGACCAGGCAAAAAATAACAGCAGTGTGCGGACTTAATCCTGCAAAAAAACAGTCTGGAACCAGTGTTAATTCAACGCGATTAAGCAAGAAAGGGAGTCCTGTAGTCAGAAGATTTCTCTATATGTGTTCCAAAACGGCAGTCTCTCGAATTCCGCTATTGCAAGATTTGTATAACAGGTTACTTGCCAGAGGTAATACCAGAATGCAGGCACGATGTGCGGTGATGAGAAAGATGCTACTGATCCTCAGAGGTATGGTCATCGCCGATAAAAAATTTGATGAAAATTACAAAAATATTTCAAAATCGGCTTGACTTTAAGCAAACCATCTGGTAAAGGTAGTTTTTCCATTTCCCGGGAACAAACTGCCCTTTTCAGGCAAAAAGTCCGGACAAAACACATTCGGCGATAGCCGCCATGCCTTTGTCGTTCGGGTGTGCCTGTACACCTTCGTGTTTAAAAAGTCCGATTGCTTTTGTTGATTCATCC
>JAZUSD010000025.1:0-58797 GCA_045606545.1 Acutalibacteraceae bacterium
GAGCTCTCCGAACTCGTACATGCTGTAGAAGAAGAATTCGGCGTATCCGCTGCAGCAGCAGTTGCAGTAGCAGCTCCCGCAGAAGCAGCAGCTGCAGCTGAAGAGAAAACAGAGTTTGACGTTGTTCTTGCAGAAGTTGGCGCAAACAAAATCGCTGTTATCAAAGCAGTTCGTGAGCTCACAGGTCTTGGCCTTGCAGAAGCAAAAGCTAAGGTTGATGGTGCTCCCACAACTCTTAAAGAAGCTGTTTCTAAAGACGATGCAGAAGCTGCAAAAGCTAAGCTCGAAGAAGCAGGCGCAAAAGTTCAAATTAAATAATTTAATTTTCAATGATTCAGAGGACGGTATTTTCCGTCCTCTTTTTTTTATGTGGAATTAATAGGATATATATTCTGTAAAAATATAAATATAAAGGTTAATAATTTAATTCAGAGAGTGGTTTTTCCATTCTCTTTTTTGTTTATTCAGAAGGGGAAACGGTTTCAATCAGGGATTTGAAATCTATGTTTGCGCCTTTTTCCTGAACTTTTTCTGCTTTCTTTTTTGCGCCTTTATTGGCATTTTCTGCATTTTTTCTACATCTCTCTTCGTATGCAATTCTGTCACGGTCAATAGCACTTTTGATAAAACCAAAAACCAGTTTAAGAGAGCGATGTTCAAATTCGATTAATTTTCCGTTTTTTGCATAAGTGAACATTGCTCTGAATAATTCGCCTAACTCTTCATCGGTTAATTCCCATAATGGCGCTTCCCAATCAAAATATACTAAAAAGCTTTTCTTGGTAATTTTTAAAACCCCCTAACAAACATTTGTTTGGTTTTATTATAACAATAGGGAAAACTCAATGCAACCCATTGTCAGTTAAATCCGCAATTTTGTCAGTTAATGTTCATAAGTGCCTGTTTTTTGAACATTGAAAAATGGCACCAGAAACTATTTCGTTCCTAAACCTAACTCTATTCCTCTATCTATTTATTTTTCTACTACTATTTCTATTAAAATATCTTATTGTTATCTATTTCTTTATCGGGTGCGGATGGGTGCCATTGGGTGCCAATGGGGGATTTATGTGTTTATTTGAGGTGCTTTTAATGAAAATAACAAGTTTTTTACCTATATGACAAAAAATCGCAAAAAGTCACAAAAAATTTCAAATTTTTTTAATTTCGTTAAAAATGTTTAGTTTTTTAGACAAGTGATTGTGCATATATACAAAAACGAACAAACGTTCTAAAAGTGGGTTGCGAAGAATGAAAAAAGGGGATATAATGAGCACAAATCAACCGAACGAACGTTCGAGTAAATGGAGGAATATATGCCGAAAGCTATTGATGTTATTGTTGAGTGCCCTTTTTATAAGGGTGAGGGAAAAGATTATATCGCCTGCGAGGGTGTTATAAAAGGAACGGTAGATAAACACTTTTTCAAAAACAATAAAGAAAAGGGTATGTTTGAAAATACAGTTTGCAGTTCAGAGTGTGGCAGGCGATGTGTTCATTATAAAAGAGTTAATGAGTTGTATGAGAAAGGACTTAGATAATGTGGCGAAGCCACAGCGATATAAATCCTGACGGCTTTGCGATATATCTGACGATGCGATATACCTTCGGTGCGATATGTGCCTGGCGGCACGAGAGAATGAGGATTTATATCATATCGCATTGAGCGTAGCAAAATATATCGCATTTTATTCTTAAAATATATCACACAAGCTTGCTTGTATATCGCGAAATAGTGCGGAATGAGGTGGAAGGAAAATAGAAAAAGATATTAAGAATGGTAAAAATACTGACAAAAAAGGTGACAAGACTTTGAAGTGCGTTTCTTCGGCAACGGAGAATATGAGCGCGTTGATTGACGATATTATCAAAAAGGCAAGAAAGAATTTTAAGCAGAATGGTAAGCCTGAGGTTGATGCAAAGTTTCTTAAAGAAAGCGTTGGTGCACTGAAAGAACTTTATGAGCTTTTATCGGAGTATGACGGTTTCAGTGGGTGTGATGAAGGGATAATTATCAGGTTTGAACGGGAGATGGAGAAGTATTGTAAATAGTTAGGAGTTAGGAGTGAGTAGTTAGGAGTGTCGGGACCTGCGGTCGGCAATTTTAAAATTCAAACTGCAATGTTATTGTTCTAAATATTTATAACTTTATATGAAATATATTTAGTGATTAATTTTTAAGAATTCAAAAACAATATAGTGTTTGGAAGCGAAGCTTCCCCAACACTCCTCACTCCTCACTATTTAAAGAAAGGAATTTTATGAAAGAACTTATTATTTCTCCGCCTAATGAAAAGCAGAAGCTGTTTTTTGAAAGTCAGAAACGTTTTATTGGTTACGGTGGTGCACGAGGTGGTGGCAAGTCATGGGCGCTCAGAACAAAGTTTATATTATTAGCTCTTGAATATAGTGGCTTGAAGCTATTGCTTCTTAGAAAAACTCTTCCTGAGCTTCGTGAAAATCACCTTTTACCCATGCTGGCACAATTAAACGGAATTGCTCGATATAAACGGGATGAAAGGGCGTTTATTTTCCCAAATGGTTCAAGAATCAGGCTTGGCTATTGCGACACGGAGAACGATATTTATCAATATCAGGGACAGGAATATGATGTGATTGGGGTTGAAGAATGCACACATTTCACCTTTTCGCAAATTCAGTTTCTTACTACCTGTAACAGAACTACCCGAGAAGATTTTAAGCCGAGAATGTATTTTACGGGAAACCCGGGCGGAGTTGGTCATAACTGGTTTAAAAGGCTTTTTGTTAAGGGCAGATATGAAGAGAACGAAGACCCTGATGATTATGTTTTTATTCCTGCCACTATTGATGACAATACAGTGCTTATGAAAAGTAACCCTGAATACGTAAAGGTTCTTGATTCGCTTCCTGAAAAGCTTCGTCAAGCTCACCGCTTTGGTAACTGGGATATTTTTGACGGACAGTTTTTCGAGGAGTTCAGGGATTTGCCAATGCATTATAAGGACGGAGAATTTACTCACGTTATTGAACCATTTGAAATACCTCGTGACTGGACACTTTATCGCTCCTTTGACTTTGGCTATGCAAAGCCCTTTTCTTGCGCTTGGTGGGCGGTGGATTATGACGGCAGGCTTTACCGGATACTTGAGCTTTACGGATGCTCCAAAACTCACAACGAGGGTGTGAAATGGCCACCTGAGAAGATTTTTTCAGAAATTGCCAGAATAGAGCGGGAGCACCGTTGGCTAAAGGGTAAGCAGATTTTAGGCGTTGCCGACCCGTCTATATGGGATGCGTCCAGAGGTGAGGCAATAATTGAGGCGGCAAACAGAAACGGAGTCTATTTTAATAAGGGAGACAACAAGCGTCTTCCCGGTTGGATGCAGGTCCACTACAGGCTTTCCTTTGACGAAAAGGGAATACCCATGATGTATGTTTTTAACACCTGCAAGGGATTTATACGGACTATGCCTGAATTGACTTTCAGTGTTTCAAATCCTGAGGATCTTGACACAACAGGTGAGGATCACATTGCTGATGAAGTGAGGTATATGTGTATGGCGAGGCCAATAAAGCCCACTATAAGAAAAGAGCAAAGGTTGTTGTATGATGACCCGTTAGAGTTGGGGCGAACGCCCCATCGATATAAATCCTGACGGATTTTCGATATATCTTACGATTCGATATACCTTCGGTTCGATATGTGCCGTTGGCACGAGAAAATAAGGTTTTATATCATATCGAATTGAGCGACGCTAAATATATCGAATTTTGTGAAGCAAAATATATCGAACAAGCTTGCTTGTATATCGCTATTATAAATTCGTAATTCGGAGTGCGGAATTATTGATTAAGGGAGTGGAAAATTGAAAAAAGGAAAAATAGAAAAAGAAGAACTGAAGTTTAATAAGAAAATAAATATTGAGACAGTTGGCAAATCGGGTGTTATTGGCACTGATGAAGTTGAAAAAGCTCTTGAAGTTCTGAAGAAATATAAAGAGGGCAAGAGTGTCCTTGAAAGTCGGATTGTTGAGAATGAGCAATGGTTCAGACTCCGCCATTGGGATACTTTAAATGGTAGCAAGGGAAACGAAAATGCTTCCGCCTGGCTTTTTAACTCCATTGCCAACAAGCACGCGGACGCTATGGATAATTTTCCTCAGGTAACCTGTTTACCTCGTGAGGAAAGCGACAGAAGCTCTGCAGAAATTCTTTCACAGATTTTACCCGTTATATTTGAGCGTAACGGATTTGAGAAAATTTATAGCGATGCCTGGTGGTACAAGCTTAAGGCAGGCACTGCTGTATATGGTATATTCTGGAATCCTTTGAAAAGCAATGGCTTGGGCGATATTGAAATTAAGCAGATTGATATTCTCAATCTTTTCTGGGAGCCCGGTATTAAGGATATTCAAAAAAGTAAGAATATTTTTCACGTTGAGCTTATTGATAACGAAACGCTTATTGCAATGTATCCCGAATTAAGCGGTAAGCTGGGCAATTCAACTGTTGAAATTGCAAAATATGTTTATGACGATAATGTTGATACCAAGGATAAAAGTGCGGTAATTGACCGCTATTACAAGAAAATTCTTAATGGTGTTGAAACTGTTCACTACTGCAAATTCTGTAACGGCGAGCTGTTATACGCCTCGGAAAATGACCCTGAATACAGTCAAAGAGGGTTTTATGACCACGGCAAATACCCATTCGTTTTCGACACTCTTTTTGTTGAAGAGGGCACGCCCTGCGGTTTCGGTTACATAGATATAATGAAAGACGCTCAGAAGCAGATTGATGTGCTTTCAAATTCCCTTGTAAAGAATGCGGCTATGGCAACAACTCCGCGATATTTCATTAACTCTGCAGGTGCGGTTAATGAAGAAGAGTTTGCGGATTGGTCCAACAGCTTTGTTCATGTTTCGGGCAGTAATCTTGGTGAAGACAGCATCAGGGAAATAAAAATATCGGGTATTCCAGAAATTTATCTGGGTATTCTCAACTCTAAAATTGATGAGCTTAAGGAAACCAGCGGTAACAGGGACTTCTCACAGGGTGGTGTTTCAAGCGGTGTTACTGCGGCAAGTGCTATTGCAGCGTTGCAGGAAGCAGGCGGTAAGCTTACTCGCGATATGGTTAAGGGCGGTTACAGAGCATTCTCTGAAATTAATTGCTTGGCAATTGAGCTTATCCGACAATTCTATGACGAGCCCAGATTTTTCCGTATTGTTTCTCCAAATGGTCAGCAGGAATTTGTTTCCTATGATAATTCAGCAATTATTGCAAGAAATCAGGGTAATGCATTCGGTGTTGAAATGGGAATGCGCCAACCTATATTTGATATTAAGGTAAGCGCACAGACTGCCACACCTTTTACAAAAATCAGTCAGAATGAGCTGGCTTTGCAATTATATAATGCAGGATTTTTTAACCCTGAAATGAAAAGTCAGGCGTTGTCGGCATTGTCTATGATGGAGTTTGAGGGAAAAACCAACATTATAAATAAGATAGCAGGGAATGTTTTGTAAATGCAAAATGCAAAATGCAGAATGCAAAATGAAGGGGAAGCTTCGCTTCCGAACATTATATTAGTGCGGAGTGCGGAATGGGCTTCGCAAAAGGTATATAGATTGGAATAAAGTGGCTGTGTGTTATACCTGCCTTCGAAGGCGGGGGACCACCTTTCAATTTGTTTTTACTATAAATGAAGTTTCAAGCGCGAGAATAGTGGAGAATGAGATTAAGTTGGTCGGGTGGTGGGTGGTTCTTGACGCGAGTTTTCGAGCGTCTTTTCACCGAATGGTGAAACTGTAATATAGCTGTTGTTCCCGGTTGGTTTATTACAATTGAAGCTCACGCTTCAACTACGCTCGAGGGCTCGCGTAGAGAACTCTCCACCGTTCCGCTGAACTTTATTCGTAACTTTTACAATAGGCTCGCTTAGGAACTGTTTGTGTTATTTACATATTCAGGACGGTCCCCCTCTCTTCGAAGAGAGGTTAGGCGGAAAATTTACATATTCAGAAAGGGTAGTTATGAAAAATATTAAATTGATTTTAAATATACAGTTATTTGCTGATGGAGGAAATGAAGGCGGAACTAATGAAGTGCAAAGTGCAGAGTGCAAAGCGCAAAGTGATGATGAAGTGCAGGGTGCAGAGTGCAAAGCTCAAAATGAAATGAATGAAGAAAGTAATTCTGATGTTCTTGATGAGGCAGAGGAATGCGGAATGAATGAAGGAAATAACTCTGATGGTCTTAATGACGAGGCAGGAATTGAAGATGATGAGGTTGTTGCAGAAGATGCAGAAGAGGAAGATTTCATTCATGAAAGAGAAGAGCGTTTAAGAAATCGTATTTCGGGTTGGCTTAGAGAAAGCTCCGAGGTTAAGGAAACTTATCCCGATTTTGATTTAAGGAACGAGCTTCGTTCATCAAAGCTTTTTTCGCAGCTTGTGCTATCAGGTGCACCCTTAAAAGCATCTTATGAAATTGTTCATAAGGATGAAATTATTTCGGGGGCTATGGCTTACACTGCCGACAAGGTTCGTGAGCAGGTAGTTAAAAATATTGAAACCAAGGGTAGGCGCCCTCTTGAAAACGGTATTTCCTCCGAAAGCGCAGTTATGACTGCAATTGATGTTAATGCTTTAACAGCAAAAGACATTCATAGAATACTCAAGCAGGTTGAGAACGGTGCGAGTATTAAATTCTAAATCTAGTTTTAATTTAAAAAATACGTTCTCAGAAAGGAAGATTAAATGAAAGATTTTAAAATTAATATTCAGCTTTTTGCGGCAGGTGATGTTGTGAACTCTACAACTTCGGAAAACCTTTCCGCAGAAATGAAAACATTTTATGACAAAACTCTTATTACTCTCGCTTCACCTTATCTTGTTCATGACCAGTTCGGTCAGAAACGTGATATTCCCAAAAACGGCGGTAAGATTATTGAATTCAGAAAATTCTCTTC
Source organism: Acutalibacteraceae bacterium (assembly GCA_045606545.1). GTDB lineage: Bacteria > Bacillota > Clostridia > Oscillospirales > Acutalibacteraceae > DTU089. The sequence goes on from JAZUSD010000025.1 coordinate 6,956, forward strand.
TCTTCCCAAGGCACTCACTCCTCTTACAGAGGGTGTAACTCCAACAGGAAACAAGCTTAATGTTTCTGCTGTAAGCGCTACTGTTGAACAGTATGGCGATTACATTGAGCAGACTGATATGCTTGAGCTTACCGCAGTTGATAACACCATTGTTGAGGCAACAAAACAGCTTGCATCTCAGGCAGGTCTTACTATGGACACAATCGTTCGTAACGAAATCGTTGGTGGTACTAATGTGCTTTACTGTCCGAAAGTAGCTAACGGTGTCGAAACAGAGGTTACATCAAGAAGTGCTATTGATAATACATCTCTTCTTCGTGTTAAGGATGTTTTCAAAGCAGCAGCAGAGCTTAAGGCTATGAACGCTCCCAAAATTGACGGTTATTATGTGGGTATTATTCACCCTTATGTTGCTTATGACCTTATGCAGGAAGCAGGCAATCAGTGGATGGAGGTTCAGAAATATGCTACTCCCGAAAATATGCTCAACGGTGAAATCGGTTGCCTTGGCGGCGTTCGTTTCGTTGAAAGCACAGAAGCTAAAATTTGGAAAAACGGCGATTCTCCTGCGGTATTTGCAACCCTTATTATCGGTGCGGATGCTTACGGTGTAACAAGCGTTACAGGTGGCGGAGTTGAACACATTGTTAAACAGAAGGGCTACGGCAACGACCCTCTTAACCAGCGTTCTTCTATCGGTTGGAAAGGTCTTAAAACTGCAAAAAGACTTGTTGAAGAATACCTTGTGAGAATTGAAAGCGGTAGCACATTCAGCGGAACTGCGGAAGAAAACTAATAACTAAGTGCTGAATGCTTAATGCTTAATGCTAAGTGCTAAGTAAGGGTTCGCGTATTTTATACTTAGCATTTAGAACTTAGCACTTAGCATTTGAATTTACGAAAGGAAATTACTATGGCTAATAAAAATAATCAGACAAAAAAATCTAATGAAGAGCTTGTGAGCGTGTTTATTCCCAAGCAATCAAGAAATGATACAGAACGTTTTGTTGCGGTAAACGGTGAGAGAATTCTTGTTCAGACAGGCAAAACTGTTGAGGTTCCCAAACGCTTTGCAGAGGTTATTAAAAACAGTGAACAGATGGCGGCAGTTGCGGCAAGGTATATTGACGCGAATGCGTCAATATAAGTGAGGAGTGAGGAATGAGGAGTGAGGAATGTAAGGGAAGTTTTGCTTCCAAACATTATATTTGTTATTCATAACTGATACATTTTCCTCGCAATAAACTTAATTTGGTGTCGGGAATATTTAGAGTTAGAGAGTTCGGTTTTGCTATTTTTTACAATGCAGACCGCAGGTCCCGACACTACTAACTCCTCACTCCTAACTCCTAACTTTATTATATTTTTGAAAGGAGGAGTTTGGTGACATTAAGTGATGTTATTGAAAACTTTGATAGTGAACGCACTAACAATGTTTCCATTCTTACTAAAAAACGCTGGATTTCACAGTTGGATTTAAAAATATGGGGCGAGATTTTAAAGCCCAGGGGTGATAAAGAATATATCGGCTACGGTAAGGAAATTCCTCTTGATGCAGTTGTTAAGGCTCCCGAGGAATATGCCGAGATTTACACTCTTTATATGAATATGAAGCTTGATTATATGAATGGTGAAATTGGTCGCTATAACAATTCTGCAATGCTTTTTAACAGAATGTATAAGGAGATGCACGATTTCATTAATAGAAATGAAAAAATTCCCGTTAATACAGATTTAAAGGCAGGGGATTACGATGTATAACCCTGCTATATATGAACAGGAAAAAACACAGGAGTTGATTTCTTCATTTGGTGGTTTTAATTGCAACTCTGTTATTCCCGATAACTGCTTTCAGGATGAAAAAAATATGGGTTGTGTTGATTTTCCTTTGCTTTCACCCCGAAATAAGAGAGCATTTTTTAATGTTCAAGGTCAAAGACTTCACGGGCTTTTTTCTAAATCTAAAATTATGTATATCAACAATGGGTTGCTTTACTATGGCGGTGAAGCGGTTACAGGTCCTTGCTTCCCTGATATTGAAGGGGAAAGACAGTTCGTTTCGATGGGTGCGAAGGTGCTTATATTTCCTGATAAAATGTATATTAACACCGCAGATTTATCGGATTTTGGTCCGCTTGAAGCAGAGTTTAAAACCGAAGAGGGAACGAACGTTACCTGCTCACTTGCAAAGGGGGACGGAGATTTATATGAAGATTATATTGTTTCTTCTTCTGAACCTGAAGAGGTGAAAAATGGTGATTTATGGCTTGATACCTCAGTTACACCCAACGAGCTTAAGCAATATTCTGATGCTCTTGGTATGTGGATGCCGTTAGCGGAAACCTATGTGAGAATTTCTTGTGCCGGTATCGGAAAGAATTTTGAAATATATGACGGAGTTACTTTAAATGGTTTAGAGAATGAAGATTTAAACGGCTCTCACATTATTCGTGACAAGGGTGATGATTTCATTACTGTTACTGGTATTATTCCTAACACCATAAAACAGACTGCATCCATCAGGGTTGAGAGAAAGCTTCCCGAAATGGATTTTGTTATTGAAAGCGGTAACAGAATCTGGGGTTGCAATTCCGAGAAAAATGAAATTTACGCATCTAAATTAGGTGACCCGAAAAACTTTGATAGCTTTATGGGTATTTCAACCGACTCTTATGCCGTTACAGTTGGCACAGATGGTGAATTTACCGGTGCAGTTTCTTTCAGGGGCTACATAATCTTCTTTAAAGAGCATTGCATACATAAAATTTACGGACAAAATCCGCCCTATACCGTTAACACCTCGTATATAAGAGGTGTGCAGAAAGGGTCACATAAATCCTTATGTATTGTAAATGAAACACTTTATTATAAAAGCCCGAACGGCATTTGTGCTTTTGAGGGTGGCGTGCCTGTTGATATTTCAGAAGCTTTGGGCGGTGTTTATTACACCAATGCGGTTGCAGGTGTTCTCGGAAATAAATACTACATTTGTATGAGTGATAAAAATGGCGGTAGAGTTCTTTTTAACTACGATGAAAGCCGTAATATCTGGCATAAGGAAGATAATATTGATATTAAAGAATTTGCAACTCATAACGGAAATTTGTATTTCATCGGTATTCTTGAGGGCATAAAAAGGCTTTGCCTTGCAGATGGCGAAAATCTTTACGGTAATTTCTTCGGTGAGCTTTCAGGCTGGGTTCCTGAAAGAGATTTTGACTGGAGCTGTGAGACAGGCCTTTGGGGACTTGATATACCCGAGAATAAATACTATTCGGGAATTGTTTTTAGGGTCTCAGGCGAAACGGGAGCGAGAATTAATATAGATTTTCAAATAAACTCTACAGGTAAATGGGATAGGCAGTTAAGCTTTTTAGTTGAAAAAACAGGGGCGTTCTCGCTTCCGTTTTCATCTCCGAGATGCGACCATCTGAAAATAAGAATAAGCGGTAAGGGTAAGGCTAAGGTGTTGGGCATTTCCCGAAAAACTGAGATTGGGAGTGAACTGAATGTACGACCTTAATTTATCGGTGCCAAATCTTACTTCTCCCAAATATTCAACAGACAACCGCTTTCTGCTTCTGAAAAACTATTTATTCGAGCTAAACGAAACCCTGTCCTTTGCGTTGGGAGAGAGACCAGAAAGTGAAATTCAAAACCTGAAAAAAACAATTGAAATCGAAAAAACCGAAGAAGAGCAAAATGTTATTCGCCTGAAAAATGACAGCAAAAAGCGATTTCAGGAGCTTAAGGAGCAAATTATCAGGACGGCGGAGGAAATAGAATTGGACTATTCCACCGCCATTTCTGAAAGCCAAAGAGAAATTTTACAGACTGCTCAAGGTGAATTTGCTACCAAAACGGAATTGGGTGAATATAAAAATCAGGTTGATACAGAATTTTTGCAGACGGCAGAAAGTATATCTGCTAACGCAAAAAGCACGGAAGAGCTTAGCACGGAGCTGGAAAACTATAAAATTTCAACTAATTCTCAGTTTTCGATTCAGGCACAGGAGATTATATCCCAAGTTGGCAATATATATTCTGCTAAAACAGAATTAGGAGAGTTGGAAGAAAGGGTATCTTCCCAGATTTCTCAGACTGCGCAAGGTATTACGGAAACATTTTCTGAAAGCCTTTCTGCATTCAATGAGGATTTGAGCTCTGTTGGCGGTGAGGTGAAAGAGCTTGTTTCCTCTCTTGATGTGTATATTCGCCGTGGAGAATTGGAAGAGGGTGTTTTTGGTATTGAAATCGGCAGAAGCGACAGCAATATCAAAGCCCGATTTACAAACGACCGCCTTTCTTTTTATCAAGGTCTTTCTGAGGTTGCATATATTTCAGGAAGCAATCTTTATATTACACGAGCGGAAATACTTGATTATCTTAGAATAGGTAATTCCACAGATGGCTATTTTACATTTGATATTACTGAAAACGGGTTGGAGGTGACATGGCTGAATGGCAGTTAATTTTTATGGTAGTTGTACAGGCTCATCAGGCAAAAAATATGATTTATGGATTAATGTGAAACAAAATTCCCAAAGTATTGAAGATAATAAAACCAATATTACAGCAAAGCTGTTTTTAAAGAGAAATGACGGCTATGCCTCTTCGGCATATAACCTGAATGAAAGCTCAAACAAAGTTATTTTAAAGATTGGCGGTAAAGAAAAGGTCAATAAAAACTTAAGCATTGATACAAGAAACAATGTAAAGTTTACCCTTGCTTCCTGGACAGGAGATGTTTCTCACTCGGATGACGGTACACTTTCTCTTAACGTGAGTGGTAGCTTTACTATGGGCGGAACAAGTCTTGATGGGGGAAGTGTAAGCGGTACTTTTGAATGCACCGATATTCCCAGAGCGTCAGTTCTTACTCTTTCAAAAACAAAAATCAATCCTTTGGGTACGGTTGGTGCAACTATTGAAAGTAAATCATCCTCATTCAGTCATAAGATTAAATGGTCCTTGGGCGATTCTTCTGTAACCCATACTCTTTCTGCAGGTGTAGCTGCTGATGCTTTAACAGTTCCTGCTTCCTGGGCAGAAGAAATAACAGATTCTAAAAGCGGCAGCATTTCCGTTGCCTTAACCACTTATAAGGGTTCGAAGAAAATAGGTTCGAAATCCTATGCTCTTAAATTATCCATACCCGAGGAGGATGAATATTTACCTGAGTTTTCCATTGTTGTGCAAAGAATTGATAATTCTGTTCCCTCAGGTTTCGGGGAATATGTGAAAGGTAAAAGTCAGGTGAAGCTGAATATTGAAAATCTTAAGCTTAAATATGGTGCTACGGCTGTTTCATATACTGCAAAGGTGGGCTCATCTTCAAAATCCAAGCTTCCTGCCACATTCGATTTAACAAAGGCTGGAGAAATAACCGTAAGTGTTTCCGTAAAGGATAGCAGAGGCTTTACTGTTAAAAAAAGCACAACCATTAATGTCAGAAAATATTCTGTGCCATCGGTTATGGTTAATAGCCTTTCAAGGTGTGATGAAAACGGAAATAAAACAACCACAGGCACAAAAATACTTGCTGATTTCAGTTGGGCCTACAGCTCCGTTAATAATAAAAATGCTTATAAGATTACATATAAATATAAGTCGGCAGGCTCAACAGTATTCAGCAACGAATACGAATTAACAGATAGTCCCTGCATTTTACCGCAAGGCGATTTTCTTAATAATACTTCTTATACCATTGCTTTCAGAATAACCGACAGCATTACTGATAATACGGACTTTCTCGAGAAAAGTGTTTCAAGCTCTGCAATACCTTTCAATATAAGAAAAGGCGGAAACGGAGCATCATTCGGTTGCTATTCGGAAAAAGAAAACGAGCTGACTGTTGGGTGGGATCTGAATGTTAAAGGTAGTTTATTTTATGAGAGGGTTGAACCCCAGCTCTATTCATCAGTTACAAATAAAAAAGGTAATGTGCGATTTTTTCCCTGCCTTGAAATGGTAGCTGTAAAATTAAGATTTACTGCAAATCAGGCTCTTTCAGCAGGTAACTCTCATATTATTGCAACTATGGATAAATTCCCTACCTTGTTTACTCCCTTAACTGTACTTATAAACGATGGTACGCAAAAAATCGGTCAGGGCGGAATCAGGTCCGAAACAGGTGAGCTTGTTGTGTGTTGTAACAAGGAGATTGCGGCGGGAGATTATATTTATGTAAGTGGAATTTATAGTGCCTACAGGAGTTAGTGTGGTGACCGACAACTAAATATAAAGGAGTGAATATATGGCATATAAAACAATTCAATACGGCTCTTCTGGAGATGATGTTAAAAAGCTTCAGAAAGAGCTTAACAAACAAGGTTATAAGCTTGACGTTGATGGTCAGTTTGGCTCGAAAACACAGTCTGCGGTTAAGGATTATCAGAAAAAGAACAATCTTTCCGTTGATGGTATTGTTGGTAAAAATACCTGGGGCAGTCTTACTGCCAACACTAAAACCAATAAAACCACAAAAAAACATACCAAAACAAGTAAAACCACAAAAAAGCAAACCAAACGACCTACATATAAAAAAAGCGATACTGTTAAAAAGGCAGAGAAAAAGCTTAATAAGTGGGAGAAAAATTCTCCCGGTGAATATGAAAGCAAATATTCTGCGGAAATTGATGGTATTCTGAATGATATTCTCAACAGGGAAAAATTTACATATAACCTTAATGCTGACCCGCTTTATGAACAGTATCGTGAGCTTTATACTCAAAACGGCAAAAAGGCAATGATGGATACAATCGGTCAGGCTTCAGCATTAACGGGAGGGTATTCCAATTCTTATGCCGTAACTGCAGGCAGTCAGGCATATCACGAATATCTTGATAATCTTAATGAGGTTGCTCTTGATTTAAGAGACAGGGCATATGAACAGTATGGCGATGAAGGCGATAAGCTTTTTGAAGATATTAAGCTTCTTCGCTCTCTTGACGGCGATGATTATGATAAATATCTTAACGAGCTTGAGAGATATTATAAAGACGGTGAATATCTTTTAGAAAGACTTACTTCTATGTCCGATGCGGAATATGAGCAGTTTCTTCATTCTGTTGAGGCATGGGAAAACGACAGGGATTTTGCTTTCAAGGAGCAGACAGATGCTCTTGACAGAGAAGAATTTGAAAAGGAATTGGCATTCAAAAAAGCAGAGGCAGACCGCGACCAGGCAAATGCCGACAGAGACTATCAGCTCTCTCTTCAAAAGCTTTATGCTTCTAAAAGCTCAGGCAGTTCAGACAGTAAGAAAAAGAAAGCAAGTGACACTATAAGTTATCCTGAAACATATAAGGAGTTTTGTTCTGCAACCGGTTATCCGGGTGTTATGACAGAAACTGAGTATTATGCTCACGATGAAGCAAAGAAAAAATATGGTACTTATAAAAAATATCTTAAGGCTATGTATAAAATCTATAAATAAGGAGGGGTGGAATGAAGGTAACAGTAACTGAAAAAGATGTGAATATTACAGAGCTTAGTCAGGTCAACCAAGGAGAATATAATATTAACGAATGAGAATTCGATTTACCTGAAAGCTTTAAAGAGCTTTGTGTTATGGCTGTTTTTAATCATATTCCCGTGCCTGTTGTCAATTCCCGATGCCTTGTTCCTGCCCTTGAGAAAGGTAACTGTCTTTTAGGCGTATATGCATACAGGGAGAGTGTTGGAGAAACAGAGCTGATGTATTCTCCGAAGCCTACAATGTTCGGTGTTGAAAACGGTTCTTTTTCAGAAGAACGTGGGGAAGAAAAGGTACCCGAGCTTTTTGATTTCGAAAAATACTGTGCAAGGCTTTATGAGAGTTGGAATCAGATTATTAAAGAAAATGTGCTTCCCGAATTCACAGAGGATGCAACTGAAATGCAGTTCTATTCCGCAAAAGGTATCAATGAAATAGCAGGAAAAATTCAGGGCGATGTTGATGCGGTTTCTGCTCTTGTAGGAGGTGCTTAAATGGCAACCTTAAAGCAGTTGAAAGCTCAGGTGGAAAATGCCAATGCAACAGGTCGGGAACATCTCGATACTCTGCATTGCATCGAGCTTGACGAAAATGCAACAACTTACGATATTATGAAAAGTATCGCACAAATACCGCTTTTACAATATGCGGAAGATATAAGTAACCTTATGAGAGGCGCACCGAACGATAACTTTATAAACCGAATAGTTTTACCTGAAAACACAGAATACACATTGAATTTACCTAATTGTACCAAAATGGAAAGTGCATTCAATAACATTGTTAATTTAACTAAGGTCACTTTTAGAAACCTTAAGGAAGATGAAGTTTTTTCAATGCACAGAGCCTTTTTCGGTTGCAGAGAATTGGAAGAGATTGACTTTGGTATAGAGTATATGTGCCTGAATAGTTTTAGTTATGCGTTTTCAAGTTGTATGAAGTTGAAACGTGTAATAGGGTGTCTTGATATATATGACTGTGAAGAAACTTCAATAATGTTAATCAATGCACCTGAGCTTGAAGAGATACAGTTTGCAGATGAAACAATACATATTAAATTCAATATGAGAGACAGTGCAAAGCTTTCCTCGGCAAGTGTGCAAAGCATTGTTGATGCTCTTGAAGAGACCGGTGACGGATTGACCGTTACATTGAATAAAGCAGTGGTTTTATCAGATGAGCAAAAAGCCACCATACTGGATAAAGGTTGGTCTTTGGTTCTTTATGAAAAATAAAAAGGAGAAGGTTTATGATAACAGAAACGCAGACGATTTTAAAAGCTGAAGAAGGAATGATGCTTACCAATGGCGAAACCTTTGGTAAAGTTGTTTATATCGGTAAAAACGATAACAAGAACAATTGGCAGGAGATAACAGTTGAAGAAGCAAATGAACTTCAGAAATTAGAAGAGAGTGAAGAGTATTGATTGAAAAAGTTATTTTAACAGGCTCTGCGCTTACGGCTCTCGGAGTGATTGTTGCAACCGCTGTAAAGGCTTATAAATTTATTCGTAAATGGGAAAAGTGGGTGGAAGAGCAAAGTGAACACTCTCTTGATAATTATTTATCTATAAAAAGGCTTACAATTATGTCTCACGAAATGCCACTTTCAGAGCGTATTGCTGCAGGTGAGAAATATATTAAATATGGCGGAAATGGTGAGGTTAAGCATAAATATGAGGAGCTTTTAACCTTTTTGCCAAGCGAAAATAAGATTAATAGTGGAGGGATTTTATAATATGAAAATAAATATTAAAGCACGATTTAAAAATAAAATGTTTGTTTTATCCGCATCGGCACTTGTTGTTTCATTTGTTTATCAGATGCTCAGCGCCTTTGATATTGTGCCGAAAATAACAGAAAACGAAATTACGGGATTAATCACAATGGCGGTTAATATTCTGGCGTTTCTCGGAGTTCTTGTTGACCCCACAACCGAGGGTATTAACGATAGTGAAAGGGCAATGACCTATTGTACCGATTGTGATGTGAGAAAAAATGAAGAGGTGAAAGAATGAGTAAGAAAATTTATATTTCACCAAGTAATCAGGTGGGAAATGTTTATGCCACAGGCAAAACAAACGAAAAAGAGCAATGCCATAAAATTGCAAAATACTGTGTGGCATACCTTAAAAAGAAAGGCTTTTCAGTAAAGTGTACATATAACGATGATATGTATGCAAGAGTTAGAGAAAGTAATTCTTTTGGTGCGGATTTGCACGTGGCAATTCACACCAATGCAACTGCAAAACACAATATAACCGGTGGTACACAAATTCTTCTTTATAATTTAAGTGGTGAAAGGAAAAAGGTCGGTCAGGCTGTGCTTGAACGTCTTGCACCGATAACCCCGGGTAAAAGTGCAGAAAGACTTGTGGAAAAGCCTGATTTCTATGAAATTAACTCTGCAAAGGGTATAACGGTTTACTGTGAGTGTGAATTCCACGATACCAAAGAGGGCTCAGATTTTATAAGAAAAAACACAAAGAAAATCGGTGAGGCAATTGCAAAGGGCATTTGCGATTATTACGGAGTTAATACTGAGGACGAGATTGACCGTCATACAGAAAAAGAAAACAACGCTTCATCAAAAGACGAAACGTTGTATAGTGTTCAGGTTGGTGCTTTCCAAAGTAAAAAGAATGCGGAAAGCTATGTTAAAAAATTAAAAAAAGCAGGGTTTGACGGAGTTATTGTAAAGAAAAATTAAATTCCTGATGCTCTCTGAAGAATTATGTTTGCGTCCTCAAGGTCAAAATAACCGTTCTGGTTAAGGTCCCCAAGGAGCATCATTTCGTCGGTGGTTCCAATGTCCATTGTCGAGGCAAGTCTTAAGGCTTTTCTTGCATCAAGAGTTGTAACGGAGCCGTCGCCATCAATATCACCAAAAGAATTTATTGTTCTGTCAAGTTCAATAATATATACAGGAGCATTATTTCTTATGCTGTAATCAACACCTGCAGAGCCTAAATGACAGTTGATTTTGACTGTGTGGGTAGTTTCTGTACTATTGGTTTCGCGGAAAGCAAAAGCATTTCTGCCGATTGAAACAATGTTTTCGGGAATTGTTACCTCAGTTAAAAGGGTGCAGTTCTCGAAAGCATAGGCGCCTATAACAAGCTCACCTGTGCCGAAGGTAATAGTTTCAATTGCCTTGCAGTTGCTGAATGAGCTTAATCCGATAGTTTTTAAACTGTCGGGGAAAACGGGTGAGGGAAGAGCTTCACAATTTGCAAAGGCATAGTCACCGATAGTTTCAAGGGTAGGAGAAAGCTTTAAATAATTAAGCTTTTTTGCATTCCAGAAGGCACGGGTGCCGATACTCTTTAAAGCAGTTCCGCAGTCCACCCACTCAAGCTTTGAACAACCTGAAAAAGCCATTTCTCCGAGAGCTTCGGTATTGCGAAGATTAACGCTTGTAAGTTCAGCACATCCGTAGAAGGCGCTTTTTCCAATTGTTTTCACACCTGTTCCGATTGCAACTGAATAAAGCTTTTTGCAGTTGTAAAAAGCCTGTGCGCCGATTTCTTCAACAGTTGCAGGAATGCTTACATATCTTATTGAGTTTTTCTGGCGGAAGCCTGTTACGGAAACAACAGTAAGTCCGTCAATAGTTGTGGGGATAACAACATCCTCTGCATAAAAATCATTGTAGCCTGTAATCTTGCAGGTTCCGTCACCATTATCGGTGTAAACAAAGCCATTGTAATTTAAGGCAGTTGCAAGGGGGATAGATGATATTATTAAAATTAACGCTAAGATTAAAGATAGAGATTTTTTCATTTTATGCTCCTGTATGTAAATGCAAAATGCAAAGTGCAAAATGCAAAATGAAGGGGAAGCTTCGCTTCCAAACATTGATAAATGCGTCGCAGACCCGACACTTTGCGCTTTGCGTTTTACACTTTGCGCTTAATTATTATACACCATTTCCCAACTTTTGTATATACCTAAAATGTATATTTTCTTTAATAAAGTGCATATTCGCAAAAATATACATTGAAAACTGTATATTATGAATTAATTTTCAAAAATTTGTTGCATTTTTTAAATATTAGTTGTATAATTCACTCACAAACGGAAGAGATGCTATGAAAAAATCTTCCGAAAATATTAATTTGTGAGGTTTTTAAAATGAAAAAGTTTTTAAAAGTTGCTTCCATAGTTCTTGTTATTGCTATGATTGCTTGCTTTGCAGCTTGCGGCGGTAACGGCGGCGAAAAAGAAAAGCTCGTTATGGCTACTAATGCAGAATTCCCTCCCTATGAGTATGTTGAAGATGGCAAAATCGTAGGTATTGATGCTGAAATTGCAGCTCTTATTGCAGACAAACTCGGTATGGAACTTGAAATCGTTGACGTTGCTTTTGACTCAATCATTCCCGGTGTTCAGAGCGGTAAATATGATATGGGTATGGCAGGTCTTACTGTTAACGACGAAAGACTTGAAAAAGTTAACTTCTCAACTTCTTACGCAACAGGTATTCAGGCTGTTATCGTTAAAGACGGCAGCGACATCAAATCAATTGATGACCTTGCAGGTAAGAAAATCGGTGTTCAGACTTCAACAACAGGTGATATCTACGCAACAGGTGACTACGGCGAAGATGCTATCACTCGTTATGACAACGGTGCAGTTGCAGTTCAGGCTCTTCTTGCAGACAAGGTTGATTGCGTTATCATTGATAACGAACCCGCTAAATCTTACGTAGCAGCTAACGAAGGTCTTAAGGTTCTTGATACAGAATACACAGTTGAAGACTATGCTATCTGCTTCGCAAAAGAAGATACAGAGCTTAAAGATAAAGTTGACGGCGCTCTTAAAGAGCTCATCGCTGATGGTTCTGTTAAAGAAGTAATCGAAAAATATATTCCTGCAGAATAATTTCTAGAGATTTTATTAAGAGGGCGGATTTTCTCCGCCCTTGTTTTTTGGATAGAAAGGGGTGTTAAAGTATGTTCGACTGGTTTATGAATTTAATCGAAGAATTTAAATTCGTTTTCGGCGATGCTCGTTGGGAGCTTATTGTTGACGGTTTTGCCAATACCTTGAAAATCACAGCAGGTGCCTTGGTTGTTGGTATTGTTATCGGTGTTCTTATTGCCGCTGTTCGTTCATCCTTTGACAAGAATAAAGAATCAATGAAGCTCCATGGTGGAGCAGGCTACATTATTCTTTCAATTTTAAACGCAATTTCCAAAGTTTATCTGACTGTAATCCGTGGTACACCTGTTGTTGTTCAGTTGATGATTTGCTATTTTGTTATTTTTGTAGCTTCTGAAGATGGTGTTCCTGTTGCGATTTTTGCTTTCGGTATAAACTCAGGTGCTTATGTTGCGGAAATTTTCCGTGCAGGTATTATGTCCATTGACCATGGTCAGTTTGAGGCAGGCAGAAGCCTTGGCTTCAACTATTTCCAGACAATGCGCTACATAATTATTCCTCAGGTTTTTAAAGCAGTTCTTCCAACTCTTTGTAATGAGTTTATTGCACTTTTAAAAGAAACCTCTGTTGCAGGTTATGTTGGTGTTATGGACCTTACAAAATCAGGTAACATTGTTGCAGGCAGAACCTTTGAATATTTTATTCCGCTTTTCACAGTTGCGATAATCTATCTTGTAATGGTTATGATTCTGTCGTCCCTTGTAGGAAAGCTTGAGAGGAGGTTGAGGAAGAGTGAGCGATAAAGCATTTATTAAAGTAACTGACCTTAAAAAGCACTATAACGGCGGTGAGGTCAAAGCTCTCGATGGTGTTAACTGCGAGATTAATAAAGGCGAGGTTGTTGTTATAATCGGACCTTCAGGCAGCGGTAAAAGTACATTCCTGCGCTCCTTGAACCTTCTTGAAATTCCCACAAATGGTGAAATTATCTTTAACGGAACAGATATTACTGCTCCTAAAACAAATATCAACAAGCACCGTCAGAAAATGGGAATGGTTTTCCAGCATTTTAACCTTTTCCCAAATATGACTGTTCTTAAAAATATGACAAGTGCTCCTGTTACTATTCTTAAAAAGAGTAAGGAAGAGGCTGAAAAGAAAGCCCTCGAGCTTCTTGACAGAGTTGGTCTTAAGGACAGAGCAGATGCTTACCCAAGCCAGCTTTCAGGCGGTCAGAAGCAGAGAGTTGCAATTGTTCGTGCTCTTTGTATGGAACCCGATGTTATGCTCTTTGACGAGCCAACATCCGCCCTTGACCCTGAAATGGTAGGCGAGGTTCTTGATGTTATGAAGGAGCTTGCTGCAGAGGGAATGACAATGGTTGTTGTTACTCACGAAATGGGCTTTGCAAGAGAGGTTGCAACCCGCATAATCTTTATGGATGAGGGTATCATTCAGGAAGACGGTACTCCCGAAGAAATCTTCGACAATCCCAAATGCGAAAGGCTTAAAAGTTTCTTAGGTAAAATTTTATAATTGTAGGGGGCGGAGTTATCCGTCCTCTTGTTTTTTAGTGAGGGATTCGAAATTCGAAATTCTAAATTCGAAATGTTGGGGAAGCTCCGCTTCCAAACATTATAACTGATATTCGTAACCGGAACTCGTTCCAATCAATAATTTTGGTTTCAATATTTAAATATTCAGAACAAAAGAGCTTTTTTCTGTAAATTTATAATTGCCGTGCGCAGCACCCGACACTTTGCACTTTGCACTTTGCACTTAGCACTTAGCACTTTGCACTTAGCACTTAGCACTTTGCACTTAGCACTTAGCACTTTGCATTTTGCGCTTTGCACTTTGCACTTTGCACTTTGCAATAGGCAACTTGCACAACAAACTACATCTTATTTTGATATTTATTACTAGTGTTAAAATTGCATAATCGGTTGAAAAATAAAACTAATTGTGTTATACTTTCTCTATTAGTAGTGTGATAAAGTATGTTCTTATGCTTTATTGCAAAATCTACGGAGGTGTATCTTTTGGCAGACGAAAAAACAACTGTTGTTGAAACGCCGGAAATAGACGCTGCTTCTCGTGAGTATGTCTATGAAAACAGAAGATATGTTGGTATGAAGGAAACAATCTGGTATGTTGTTTATGATATGTGCCAGAGCTTTAATATCGACTCTTTTAACGACCGTTTCATCACAAGTATTCTTCAAATTGACCTTGACTACCAGACAATCGTTAGCGTTTTCAACGGTTTCTGGGATGTTATCAACGATATCTTCACAGCGGCAATCGTTGAAAAAACCCGTACCCGTTGGGGTAAATTCAAACCTTATCTTGTTGGTTTGGGTATTCCCGGTACATTAGGTACTTGTTTCTATTGGCTTCTTCCCATGTTCTTCAAGGGGAAAGGTGCAAGAGATATGACAAAGTTCCTTACATATTTCATTCTTGCCATTGTCCGTGAAGGTGCAGGTACATTCCGTGCAATTGCAAAAACAGGTATGCTGGCAACCATAACGCCGCATCCCGTTGACCGTACCCGACTGATTACGGTTGCCGAGTTCTTCTCGGGTCTTCTGGGTGAAAAGCTTCCTCAGCAGATTTTAACCGTTCTTATCGACCTTATCGGTAACAAGGTTATTAACCTTTCATATACTTCAACCTTTATGTTTATGGGTAACTTTACCGCGATTGTAAGTGGTGTTGCATCCCTTATCTTCTGCGTTATGACCCGTGAGCGTGTTCTTCAGTCCGTTGAAACACCAAGCATTGTACAGAGCTTGAAATCAGTTGTTAACAACAAGCCCATCTTGTTGCTGACTCTTTCGGAAACTCTTTCAAACTTCAGTGTTGGCGGTAGCATCAACGACTATTACATTGACGTTCTTAACTTCGCATCAATGACAATGGTTGCAGGTATTCCCGGTGCTATTATCAACCCCTTCTCATTCTCTCTTGTTCCTTGGTTCAGAAGAAGGTTCTCAACAAAAACCCTCTATCTCCTTGGTACAAAGAGCCAGCCGTTGCTTGATATTCCTGTATTCCTCATTGGTATGATAGGCGGTAAGCATAACGGTATTTATAAGAAAGTATTGCCTATGTTCTTCGTTATGGCAATCAAGGAAGCCATTTATATGGTATTCTGGGGTGTTCGTAGAGTTATTCCCAGTGAAATGTATAACGAATCTATGGACTACTGTGAATGGAAGAATGGTTATCGTACAGAGGCTATGACCTCCGTTGCCCGTGACCTAACAAAGAAGCTTGCAAGTATTGCTAACTCTGCTCTTTCCCTCCAGCTTAAGAAGCTTATCGGTTACGATATTTCTTCTTACACAAGAGGTGAAGCTCAGACAGATAACACCAAATTTGGTCTTTTCGCAATGGCAACTATTATTCCCACAGTTACAGGTCTTCTCGGTATCGTTCCCATTCTCTTCTATGACCTTAGCGGTGAAAAGAGAGAGCGTATGTACGCTGAACTCCTTGCTCGTCGCGAAGAGGATGCAAAGATTGCAATGTCAGGTGATAAAGAGGCTATTGAAAAACTTGCTAAAGAGCAGTTGTCAGTTGGTTCACAGAATAAAGAACTTTAATTCTTTTGAAATCTTTCGGCGGCACAAATGTGTCGCCGATTTTTTAAGAAAATGAAAGTAAGAAAGGAGTGCCTATGGCAAAATCAAATTATTTAAGCAATTCTGCGAAATTGCTGTGTGGTGTTTCTGCTTTGCTGTTTGTTGCAAACGCCTTGCTTACTGTGGGCTCCTTTACCGATGTTCAGCGCTTTACGGAATTGGGATCAAGCCTTTCTAACACTGCCTTATATATTGTGCTGATAATTGGTTTTATTGCTTTTAACGGTGAAGGCGTAGGGCACAAAAGATTTAAGGACAGAAAAAGCAAAAAAATAACGTCTTATTTTAAATTACATTTGTGCATTTGCTTTTTTATGAACTTTATCAAAGGCGCCTTTGATATGGTTGCTATGTCCCTTGATGGTGCAGGAAGAATAATTGCCTGCTCCATAATGAGTGTGATTTCCACGGTAAGCACTTATGGATTGTTGTTATGCATTGTTTCGCTTTGGTATATTTTCCGTGATAACTCTCATAAAAAACTTCTTCCGCTTGAGGCAATAACTTTTCTTTTCGGATTAATATATAATGTTTATAAATTATTCAATTACGCAGTTGTAAAATATGAAATAAATGTTTTCAGCAGTATTTTTTCAAATCTTTTTTCTAACAGTAGTGCTTCGAAAATTCTTTGTCTTTTGCAGTTGTTTTTTAATGTTATAATGTTTGTTCAGGTTGCTGTTTATTATGGCAGGCTTGGCGAAGAAGAAGAGGAAATGTCGAAAAAGAATATAAAAAAACTTCCAAAAGCACGGAATGTTTGCAAGGATGAGGGCTTTGGTATTGACACTCTTGAAGACGATTTTCTATTGCCCGATACAATTGAAGAATAAATAAAACCCACCGTCTGTATAAATTATACAGGCGGATTTTTTATTGGAAATTCTGAGTGGTTTCGCGTTATTTTTTCTTTTGAGGTGTTTTATGAAACGATTAGTTGGCTTGATTTTTATTTTGGTTATCGCCGGAGTAGTGGTAATGTTTTTTAAGGATTATAAAAAAGAAGAGAGTATTCCAATAGTCCAAAATATCAGTCAGCAACAAAAAGAAGTAACAGAAAAAAATGCAAACCGAGAGAAAAATCCAATAATTGCTGTCTGGCTCACATATTCTGAAATAGGCTCACTTGTTAAGGATAAAACCGAAGCTGAATATGAAGAAAGTGTTGATGATGTTTTAAGTGGTTTAAAAGCTAACAAAATAAATACTGTTTTTTATCAATGTCGCGCTTTCTGCGATAGCTTTTATAAGTCAGAGATTTTTCCGGTTTCAAAGTATATTGTCGCTGAAAATATAGCGCCAGCCTATGACCCTTTTGCAATCTTTTTAGAGAAAGCTGAGGTTTATGGGCTTTCTGTTCATTGTTGGGTTAATCCCTATCGAATTTCTTACGATAATGAATTTGATAATTTGCCTGAAAATTCACCTGCGAGAAAAATATATAAGGCTAATAAAAACTCATTAATTATTTGCGAATCAGGTATTTTTTTGAATCCTGCATCTAACGAAGCAAGGTCGCTTGTGTTGAAAGGTGTAAAAGAAATTTTAAAAAAATATAAAGTCAGCGGTTTTCACTTTGATGACTATTTTTATCCTGAAGCAGAAAAAATCAATGATAGAAAATTATATAAAGAATATAAAGGAACAGGCGGAAAATTATCTTTAGCAGATTGGCGAAGGGAAAATGTGAATGCGCTTGTAAGCTCGGTTTATTCACTTATAAAAGCCGAAAATGAAAATCTGATATTTTCAGTAAGTCCGTCTGCGGATATTGAAAAATGCAAAAATGTTTTTTATGCCGATGTGGAAAAATGGTGCAGGGAAGAGGGCTTTGTCGATGTTTTAATACCTCAGATATATTATGGCTTTGAAAATGAAAAAATGCCTTTTATTGATGTTATGAGAGAATGGGAAATAATCGTTTCCAACGGTACTGTTGAGCTTGTACCGGGTCTTGCACCATATAAATGCGGAAAAGTTGATGAATATGCAGGGGTGGGTAAAAATGAGTGGGTGGAAAATGTAAACATTTTGTCACGCCAATATGAACAAACGCTGAAAAGCCCTGTGTGGCAAGGCTTTTCGCTGTTTTCTTATTCGTATTCTTTTGGCGAGAATGTGTGTGAAATTTCTCAAAAAGAAATAAAAAATCTGCTATATATGGTAGAATAAAATTGTATTATGGGTAAAATAGTCAAAATGTAGTTAAATTCAAAGAGGTTGTTATGAAAAGAAGCTTAAGGCTTGTGGCGTTATTACTTTCAATTCTTTTTTTTAACTTAATAGTTCCGGTTGTTCAGGCGGAAAGTTTTCTCGGCGATATAGATGGAGATGGTTACATTACCTCTGCAGATGCCCGACTTGCTTTGCGCTTTGCTTCAGTAATGGAAAAACCTGATGATGAAGAAAAAACTGTTGCCGATATGAATAAAAATGGTTCGATTACTATTGAAGATGTTAAGCTTATTCTGGCAGAATCTGTTGATTTGGAGACTTATGAGGAAGGTCTTTTGAGGCAGGGCTTTCCGAAATCCTATGTTGAAGATTTGGTAGAGCTTCATAAAAAATATCCCGAATGGGAATTTGTTCCCATGATAACAGGTCTTGATTGGCAGGCCAGCATCGATGGTGAGCGTGACCCACATAAAAAGCAGCTTATTGAAAACAATGTTCAGTCCTCTTATATGTGTTCCTGCAAATCGTGTAAAGGTGTAATTCAGGAAGGTTCAAATTGGGTTAGTGCTTCTGAAGAGGCTGTCAAATACTATATGGACCCTCGTCATTTCTTAAATGAAGAATATATATTCCAGTTTGAAAGCACCGCCTATGACAGTACCCATACAAAAGCAGGTGTTGAAGCTATTCTGAAAAGCACATGGATGCATGATTCTGAAATTACCTATCTCAATGCTTTAGGTAACACAAAAACATATAAAGAGGATGGAAAAGCGGTTAAATATTCGGATGTGATATTGAAATCTGCGAAAGATAGTGGTATGAGCGCGTATTATCTCGCCTCTAAAATTGTTCAGGAGGTTGGTTCTTCATCCTCTGCCAATGCGGGTGGTTCAAGCGGCAAGAATGCTCCCTTCAATGGAATATATAATTACTATAATATCGGTGCATACACAGGTGTCCGTGATGGTCTTGAATGGGCAAATGGTTTTATGAAGACTATTAAAAAGGTTTCTATGTATAAATCTGCCGATACAGATTCTTCAAAAGTTGTTACAGTTCCATCAAATACAGAGGTTTATTATATTTCTACAAGCGGAGATTTTTACAGAGTAAGCGCAATTGTAAGTGGTAAGTCTTACAAAGGTTATATAAAGAAGAGTAATATTTCTGCCTATACCTCTTACGGAAGGCCATGGACAAACCCTCAAAAAACAATATATTATGGCGCGCAGTATATTTATGATTCATTCTCAGAAACTCAATATACGGGTTATTTGCAGAAATTTAATGTTAACCCCAAATCTGAAACTCTTTATGGGCATGAATATATGGCAAATGTAAGAGCAGCCGCCTCGGAGTCAAAAAAGACATATAAAGCCTATGTATCCGCCAATATTATTCAAAATAAAAAAGTTTTTTCTATCCCTGTTTTCAAGAATATGCCCGGTGCTGATTTGACCAGAGAAGATTATTTTAAGCAGTCAAAACCTGAAATTTCTGTTCCTGAATATACAGATAGCTCTGTTACTCTTCAATGGACAAGCATCGAAAATGCACAGAAATATCAGCTTTATAAATATAATGAGAAAACTAAGGAATATGATAAAGTAAAAACAACCACAGAACTTAGTTTTACCGATACGGGTCTTTCGCGTGGAGATTTTCAGAAATATAAAGTCCGTGCATATTATGTAAATAATCAAGGCAAAACAATTTATTCCTCATATAGTTCAGTGTTTGAGGCAACTGTTGCGCCTGAAAGTCCAACGGGTCTGAAGCTTGTTTCCAATGATGAGAAATCTGTTAAAATTAAATGGAGCGGTGTCGATTGCACAGGGTATTATATTTATCGTTATGATGAGGTTTCAGACGGTTACGAGAAAATTGATTCCACCACTTCAACAAGCTTTACGGATAATACCGTTGTTAGCGGAACTGCCTATAAATATAAAGTCAGAGCATATGTGAAAACTGATGACAGAACTTTTTATTCACCATCCTATTCTTCAGCAATTTCTGTTACAACAAGCGGAGAAGCACCTACTCAAGCGGGTTATGTTGATATTTCAGACGGCTATCTTAATGTCAGAAAATCAGCAAGTACTAGTGCAGATGTTGTAGCTCAGCTTGAAAATGGCTTTGCTTTGACAATTCTTGGTGCAACCGGTGATTGGTATAAAGTGACCTTCGAGCTTGATGGAGATACTGTTACAGGCTATGGTCATAAGGATTACATAAAAATCGGTACATATACTCCCACAACTCCCGAAGAACCTGATAAAGATAGTTGTCCCTATTCAGAGCCTGATGCAACTCTTAGCCAAGGTGATAGTGGTGATGCAGTGAAATGGCTTCAATGGTATCTGTGGAAATTGGATTACCTTAAAGAAAGTGATATTGACGGTTCTTTTGGTCCAACAACTCTTTCTGCAGTAAAAGAGTTCCAGACAGATAAAAAATTAGATGTTGATGGACTTGTTGGCTCGGGAACAAGAGGTGCCTTGAAGTCTGCCTATGGAGCATAATTCTATGAAGAGTATATTAAAAATTATAGTTTCAATGGTGCTTGTGCTTTGTGTACTGGCACCATTCTCCACTTGCTTTTGTGCAGAGGTTAAAGGTGATATGGATTCTGATGGCGAGATTAAGCTTTCTGATGTTCGTGAAATAATGCGTATCGCTTCGTTGATGGAAATTCCAACGGAAGAAAGTGTTTTAAAAGCAGATATGGATTCTGATGGTGTTGTCAGCATTGCGGATGTTAAAAAAGCGCTTTTAAAGGCGGTTGATATTGACCCGAACTGGACTCTTAATAAGGTAACACAAATTACACCGACCACAAAGCATAAATCATCAACCCAAATGAAGTTCTGTAAGGTAAAGACTTATTGCGGTGAGACTTTTCCGTCTTCACCTGTGACCGATAAATCCGACCCGCTATATTCACCCTTACCAAAAGGTACTTTTGACTATGTTAAATCAGGTCCTGTAAAAGATGCTGAAAGTGGTAAAAAGTTTTATGTTTTAGGTTCGGGCAGAAGGATTTATGCGGATGAAGTAAAGGTTTTTACAGGCTATAAAATGCCGGATAATACCATTCAGCTTCGTGACCCAATAACCTATGATGCAGACAGCACAAAGATTTATCTTGCTCTCGATTGGCGAGTACCTTTTAATGTAACAATCAAGCCTCAGAAATATGAAATCGGGTATGACGGACGTGAATTCAATGTTAAGGATGGAGAGTTTACAGGTAAATATATCGATTTCACTTTTCATTATACAAAAACTGCAAAAGGTGAATTGACATTCCCTGAAAGTGACACAATTAAATCCTGCAAATGGATTTTGAATGCTGATAACAAAACTGCAACTTTGCGCGTTTATTTTAGAAATCAGGGAGAATTTTACGGCTATTCTGCCACCTATAACAAGAATAATCTTCTTGTTATTTCGATTAAAGAGCCAACCCAAAGTTTAAAAGGCAGAACAATTGAAATTGACCCCGGTCACGGCGGAGAACAACCGGGTGCAGGGTCAGGAACAGGTGTTTTTGAAAGCGATATTACATATAAAATTGCTCTGCAACTAAAAAAATATCTTGAAAACGAAGGGGCAAATGTTATCTTTTCAAGAGATGACAGTGATTCCGTTCCCGAGATTGAAGAACGCAGAATCAATACTATGAAAAACAATCCTGATATGTTTATATCAATTCACCTTGATTCTTCAAGCTCTAAATCTGTTCACGGCTCATCGGTTTATTATTATAAAAACTATTCCGCACCTTTGGCGGAAGCAATTTCAAAAAATCTTCCAAAGACGTTAAAAAAAGATGTGGGCTACAAAATGACCGACAGAGGCTTTCATTTTTATCCATTCAGAGTTATAAGGGTTGAAAATTGCCCGGCAGTTCTGGTGGAATGTGGTTTTATTTCTAACACAAACGCCATTTATACTCCGGCTGCTGATGCCAAATCTCAAGCCAATTGCGACTTCAAGCTCCTGAACTCTTCAACAGGCCAAAAATACGTTGCAAAAGGAATTTATATGGGCATACTAGAATATTTTGATATATAAAAAAACACCGCAGATTGCGGTGTTTTTTTAGTGCGGAGTGCGGAATGCTAAGTTCTAAATGCTATCGGCTACCTGCTACCTGCTAATCGCTGTCTTCTGGAAGCTTAATAGTTACTGAGTATCTCTTCTGCTTTCTTTTTTACATCATAAATCAAATCATTGGGTGATTTAACTTTGATTTTGCCGCCAAACTGAACAACCCATTTGGTTAGTCCATCACTTACAACCGCATTGGTTTTAAGAAGAAAATGCTCTTCATCATATTTCTGGATTTTAACATTATCACCAAAGCGGTCAAGAATGACCTCGAGTATTTCATTGCTGCAAATCAGTTCAACGGGTTTTGGTTCACCGCTATACATATTGAAAAGCTTTGTGGCATAGTCGGCAGAGTCAAAATTATTTCTATAATCGGAGACTTCAGAAAAATGCCTTGCAGGGGACTTCGTCTTCTGCAATTTTTTTATTTTATCAATTCTCAGGTGCATAAGGTTATCATATTTTTCGTTATTGCAAACAAGATAATAGTGGTCATCGGACCAGATAAGCGCATAGGGACTGACTGTAAAAGATTTATCTTCTTTTGCTGTTTTGAATTCCTCTGTTATTTTTCGTCTTGTGTAGATAAAACTTACTTTAACGCCTTCTGTAATTGCTTCGTCAAGAAGACTTATTGTGTAATAAATTTCTTCGTTATTGCATTTGGGGCGGTTGTCAACATAAACCTGAGAATGTAAAATTTTAGCCTGATTTTCACTTGCAAAGCTTTCAATTTTTTCAACCAGTTGGTTAGTCTTTTTTTGTGATATAAAATTTGCTGCCTGAACTGCATCAGAAAGAAGGCGGATTTCTGCAAGTTCAAAATCTCTGGCTCCTAAAAAATAACCGCCACGATTTTTAGAGCCTGAATGAATAATATCAAAGCCGTATTCCTTTAAAATTTCAATGTCTTTATATATAGATTTTCTCTCTGCGGGTATTTCTAATTTTGAGAGTTCGTCAACTATTTCGGTTGCTGCAAGGAAATGCTCTTCATCTGTTTTTTTCTTTAAAATATCTGCAAGATAAAGTAACTTTAATTTAGATTTCTGTACGCCTGCCATAATAACACCTCTTGTACTATTTATAGGTCTATAAAGCTATTATAATATATATAAAAACATTTGTAAACAGGTGTAAAAGTTATTTACAAAAAATAATAATAGGTGTATAATTACTATGTATTTTTCTGATTAAAAAACCTATAGAAAATGAAAGCGAGGTGTTCAGATGGTTGGTCTTAAGATTGGTCTTGATATAGGAACAGGCAGTGTTGTTGCTGCAACTGAAAATAAAGGCGTTGTCCTTTCGGAGCCTGCCGTTCTGGCACTCGAGCGTGAAACCGGTGAGGTTATTGAGTTTGGGAAAAAAGCATTTGATATGACCGGCAGATGCCCGGATGCAATTAAACTTGTCCGCCCTCTTCTGAGTGGTGGTATTTCCGAGCTGGAGAGTAGTGAAAAACTCTTGAGATGCTTCTTAGAAAGAATTTGTAAAAATAAAATTTTCAAGCCGACAGTTGTTGCAACAATGCCTGCAGGTATAACAAATCTTGAAAAACGCAATATTTTAGGTTGTGTTTTAAGAGCGGGTGCAGGAAGAGCAACTCTGATTGAAGAACCTCTTGCAGCAGCTTTGGGAATTGGTGTTATGACGGACAAGCCCTACGGCACTATGATTGTAAATATCGGTGCAGGTACAACAGGCGTTGGTGTTATAACAATGGGTAGTATTGCCGTTGCAAAAAGCGCCTCGGTTGGTGGTGATGATATGGACAGAGTTATAAGAACATATCTGAAAAATAACCGCGGTGTTAATGTAGGCAGGCTTACTGCAGAAGAGCTTAAAGCTCTTATCGGCGGAGCAAAAATGCGTGAAGAAACTATTGCCGCAGTTGCCAAAGGTAAGGATATGGCAGACGGTATGCCCTTGTTTTTTGAAGTTACTGCTCAGGAGATTAATTTTGCAATACGCGACTGTGTTGATGAAATCTGCAAAGCAATAACCGATGTTCTTGAAGTAACTCCTCCCGAGCTTGTAAGAGATATCACTGATGACGGGATTTTTCTTTGCGGTGGAATGGCAAAGCTTTACGGACTTGATAAATATATTGAAGAAGCAACGGGAATAAAGGTTAAAATTCCAGGTAATGCTACGAATGTTGCAGCTTTAGGATGCCTTCGTGCATTGAATGAGGAGAACTATCTTTCTTCCAATGGCTATCATTTTGTAACACTTGAAACACTTAATGTATAGAGGTATATAAATGAAACTTCTTGTTATTGACGGCAACTCAATACTTAACAGAGCCTTTTATGGTGTTCGTCTTTTGAGCACCAAGGATGGCAGATTTACTAACGGAATATTCGGGTTTATGAATATTTTTCTTCATCTTCTTGAGGAATATAAGCCCGACAGTGTTGCGGTAGCTTTTGATGTTAAAGCGCCAACATTTCGCCATAAAATGTATGATGCTTATAAAGGCACAAGAAAGCCTGCACCAAGTGAGCTTGTAGAGCAGTTTCCCACCCTTAAAGAATTGTTGGGATTTCTTGGATATACTGTTGTTGAATTGCCCGGCTATGAGGCCGATGATATTTTAGGTACACTTTCCGCTGCCTGTAGCAAGGATGATTTTTGTTATATCGCAACAGGAGACAGAGACAGTCTTCAGCTGGTAAGAGATAATGTTAATGTTGTTCTTGCAACAACCAGAATGGGCAAGTCTGAAACTGTTTTATATAACACAGATAAAATCAAAGAGGTTTATGGTGTAACTCCCGAGCAATTAATTGATATTAAAGCGATTCAGGGCGATACCTCGGATAATATTCCCGGTGTTGCAGGTATTGGTGAAAAGGGAGCTCAGGACCTTATAGGGCGTTTTGGTTCAATTGAATATATCTATGAAAACCTTGAGACTATTGATGTTAAAGCAGGCATTCGTGCGAAGCTTGAGGCCTCGAAGGAAAACGCTTTCTTAAGTAAGGATTTAGGCAGAATTTGTCTTCAGGCGCCTGTAAGCACAGATTTGAGTGATTATGTAATTAAATCACCCGATAGCGTTAAAGCAACAAACCTTCTTATGTCCTTGGAGATGAGTAAGCTTTTAGGCAGACTTAATCTTTCGCAGGAGGAAATTGCAGAACAGGAAAATGCAAAAGAAATAAAGCTTTATGAAATAGAGGATATTGACGAATTTTTAAATAAATTAAAGAAATCAGGTAAAGCTTATTTCACTGTTAAATATAACGATGGTGGAATTGAATATATTTTATTTAAAAATGTTGATGGAGTAGCGCTTATTGAAAACAGTAATTTCCTTTTTATGTCCTTTGCGAGTGCGTTTTTCTCTGATGCAAGTATAGAAAAATATACTGATGACTCTAAGCAGCTTTATGGTTTTTGCGATGCAAACGGAATAGAACTTAAAAACATAGCCCTTGATACATCTCTTGCGGCATATCTTCTTAATCCTAATTCATCAGATTATTCTGTTAAGATGTTGGCGGGTTCATATTCTCTTGCGCCTGTTAAAATTGAAGCAGAGAACTTATCAGATTTCTATCTTGCTGAAAAAGATATTGTTGACGGCGCAGGGCACATTGAAGCGTTAAGCATTAAACTTTCTGCAGAAATTAAAGAAAATAATCAGGAAAAGCTCCTTTATGAAATAGAAATACCTCTTGCAAGAGTTCTCGCCTCAATGGAAAGAGAAGGCTTCCTTGTAGATAGAGCAGGTATTGAAAATTATAACGATGTTATTTCTTCAAAGTTGGAAGAAAAATTGAAAAATATCTATTATATGGCAGGGTGCGAGTTCAATGTAAACTCCCCCAAACAGTTGAGCGAGGTTCTTTTTGATGAAAATAAATTGAATCTTCCCCACGGCAAAAAAACAAAAAGTGGGTATTCAACCAATGCAGAAGTTCTTGAGTCTTTGAGGGATAAACACCCGATTATCAATGAAATCCTTGAATATAGAGGTTTAACAAAGCTTAAATCCACCTATTGCGAGGGTCTTTTAAAGGTTATTGATAACGACGGAAGAATCCATTCAACTCTTAACCAGACAGAAACCCGAACAGGCAGAATTTCATCGGCAGAGCCTAATCTGCAGAACATTCCTGTAAGAACCGAGCAGGGCAGAGAATTGAGAAAATTCTTTGTGGCAAAAGAGGGTTATGCCCTTGTGGATGCGGACTATTCTCAGATTGAACTTCGCGTTTTGGCTTCCCTTGCCAACGATGAATCTATGATAAATGCTTTCCTGAGCGGTGCGGATATTCACTCTATTACTGCTTCTCAGGTTATGGGAATACCTTTGGAAAATGTTACTCCCAATGACAGGAGAAAGGCAAAAGCAGTCAATTTCGGTATTGTGTATGGTATCGGTGCATTTTCTCTTTCGAATGATATTGGCACATCTATTGTTGAAGCAGATAGGTATATTAAAGGATATCTTGCAAACTATTCGGGTGTTGCGGCATTTATGGAAAGCGCTAAGGAAAGTGCCAAGAAAAAAGGCTATGCTGAAACCTATTTCGGAAGAAGAAGATATCTTCCGGAACTTCAGGAGAAGAATGCAATTCGTCGTGGTTTCGGTGAAAGAGTTGCAATGAATATGCCCATTCAGGGAACAGCGGCAGATATAATTAAAATTGCTATGATTAAGGTTTATGACCGCTTGAAGAATGAATTTCCTGATGCAAAACTCATTATGCAGGTTCACGATGAATTGATTATTGAAGCGCCTGAAAAGGATAAGGAAAAGGTTGCACTTCTGCTTAAAGAGACAATGGAAAATGCCTGTGAAATGGCAGTACCTTTTACTGTTGATGTTCAATATGGTAAAAACTGGTACGATACAAAATGATGGATTTAATTATTGAAAAAATGACTTCTGCTCATATTGAAGAAATAGTAAGGCTTGAAAATGAATGCTTTTCTTCACCATGGAGTGAGAATGGTCTGAAAAGTGAATTGAATAATAATTTTGCTCGCTTTTTTGTTGCTTTTTCAGATGATAGAATTGCAGGTTATATAGGCTCTCATAATGTTCTTGGTGAGGTTTATATAACAAATGTTGCAGTGTTTCCTGAGTTTCGCAGAAATGGTGTGGGAAAGGCTCTTGTAGAGTTTCTCGTTGATCGGATGAAAACAGAAAAAGCAGAATTTGTTACCCTTGAGGTGAGAAAAAGTAATATAAAAGCTATTTCTCTCTATGAAAAATGTGGTTTTCAAAAAGTAGGAGAAAGAAAAAAATTCTATGAAAAACCCATAGAAGACGCAATTTTAATGACGAATTATTTGAGTTGATTTGGAGATAATATATGAAAATTCTCGGAATTGAAAGTTCTTGTGATGAAACTGCGGCAGCAGTTGTTGAAGATGGAAGAAAAGTGCTTTCAAATGTTATTGCATCTCAGGTTGAAGAGCATAAAATATATGGTGGCGTTGTGCCTGAAATTGCTTCAAGAAGGCATACTGAAGCCATATGCTCAGTAGTGGATAAAGCCTTGAGTGACGCGGGTTGCACCATTAATGATATTGATGCAATTGCGGTTACTTATGCTCCCGGTCTTATAGGAGCTTTGCTTGTTGGTGTTAACTATGCAAAAGGTCTTTCTTATTCAACGGGCATACCTCTTGTTCCTGTTCATCATTTAAGAGGGCATATTGCCGCTAACTACATATCAGATGAAGATTTAAAGCCACCGTTTGTGTCTTTGGTGGTTTCCGGTGGTCACAGTCACATTATCAATGTTAAGGATTATACTGATTTTGAAATAATCGGCAGAACCCGAGATGATGCCGCAGGTGAGGCTATGGATAAGGCAGCACGAACCGTTGGTCTCCCATATCCCGGCGGAGTTAACCTGGATAAAATTTCCGTGAACGGTGACGAGAATAAGTATAAATTTCCCATTCCGAAGGTTGCAGATTCAAAATATGATTTCAGTTTTTCGGGTCTCAAAACCTTTGCGGTAAATCTGGTACATAACGCTTCTCAGAAAGGTGAAGAAGTCAAAGCAGAGGATTTGGGTGCATCATTTATAAAAGCCGTAACAGATCTTCTTATTTCTCACACAATGGAAGCAGCCAAGGATTACGGAGCAAAAAAAATTGTTCTTGCAGGTGGTGTTTCCGCAAACTCCCGATTAAGAAAAGTGATGAAGGAAAAATGTGATATTAAAGGCATCAAACTTTACAAGCCTGAGTTAAAATATTGTGGAGATAATGCAGCTATGATAGCTTCGCAAGGTTATTACGAATTTTTGGCAGGTAAGAGAGCTGATTTAACGCTCAATGCCGTTGCTTCAATGCCCATAACTGACAATTGAAAATATTAACCAAAACAGGAAAAACTCATTAACTTTAACAGTTTTTTTGCCTTATGTTTGGTGAATATGTTAATATGAATTTCTTGACAAATGTGTTATAATTCATTCGTATAATTATATGTATTGATTTGGAGGAATCACAATGAAGACAAACTTCAAAAAAACATTAGCTGTCTTGCTTGCTGTTTTGATGTTAACATCAGTGTTCAGCGTTACAGCATTCGCAGTTGCTGAGTACACAATCACCTACAAGCCCGGTGTTGGTGTTGAAGGGGAAGAGTATGTAACAAAATCTACAAAAACCAGAGAAAGACTTAGGGATGTTACCTACACAAGAGAAGGTTATGTTCAGGCTGGTTGGACAACAGTTGATGGTGGTACAAGCAAGGATTATAACCTTAAAGGTTATTACACAAAGAAAACAAGTGTTGTATTGTATCCATATTGGGAGGGTGTTGAATATACAGTTACATTCCACCCGGACTCATATACAACATCAGGCACAACTGTAACAAGAAAAGCCAAATATAATACTACAACTGCATTACCTGATGCAATTTTTACTCGTGATGGTTATACCCAGACCGGCTGGTCGTTGACTGAAGGTGGCGAGAAGGCTTATGACATTGGTGTTATGAGTGATCCTATCAAGGGCGACCTCCATTTGTATCCCTATTGGAGTAAAAAACTCACTGTTGCATTTGCTCCCGGTCAATATGGTGCTGGAGAATCTTCTTCTGATACGCTTTCAGTAGGTGAAACAGTAACCTTAAAGGGAGCTATTTATACAAGAGCTGGATATACACAAATTGGTTGGACAACGGTTGATGGTGGCGAAAAGGAATATGACCTCTATCAGCAAAATGTTCCCGTTCCGGAGGATGTTGTTTTTTATCCTGCTTGGTTGAAGAATGTTTATGAACTTGACGTTAGCGTTAACAAAGTTAACTTTGGTGATGTTTGTGCAGATTACACTGCTCCTGAGATAGCAGAAATTGTTATTACAAATAAAGGTAATGTTCCTTTGAATGTTTCTGTGTCTTCATTAACCAATTATGAAGTATCATTGGCATCAGTTGTTGAAGTTTCGGCTGGTAGCTCATACACAATTAAAGTTCAGCCTAAAGAAGCTCTTGGCTTGGGTGACTACGCAGAAAATTTTGTAATTGAAGTTGCCGAAGACACAAGTTTAATCAGAACAGTTGAATTGAATTTCTCCGTTTCTGACCATATTTATGATGAATACAAATCTGCAGGTGAAGCAACTTATACCAAAAACGACAGATTGGTTGCAGAGTGCGTTAAGGGTTGCGGACACAAGGATTATATTGAAGTTCCCAAAAGCAATAAGGTTTTCTCAGTTGATAACAACGATGCTATTGGTCTTCAGCCCTCTTACATTCACCACAGAACAGTTCGTTTCACAGCATATGGTAGCGGTATGGACGATACTGAAGATTATCTTACAACACGTTATCGTCCTTATTCATGGTATGTAAATGATGAGTTTAATGGCGAATTTAAAGGTAATAAGTTCGAAGGCACTGATGAAGATGGAGACGGAGTTAAAGAAAATCTTTATGATGTAACCTTTACACATACAATATTCGGTGAATATACTCTTACTGTTACATATGTTGAAGAAACAAAAGACGCAACAGGTGAATGGGTTGCAACAGGTGAAACAGATACAAAAATCTTTGATTACTCTGTTGGTACAACTGCAGAAGAAGAGCAGGAAATTGTAAGACCCAACACAATTCTCAATATCATCTTTGGTCTTTTTGCAAAACTTCTTGAATTGCTCGGTCTTGGTGGCTGATTCCTCAATTAAATAGAATTACAACGCCATAGGTTACTATGGCGTTGTTTTTATATTCCCGAAAAAAACTACATATTTATCAACATCATAAAATTGTTGATATTTTGGCATATAATGTGATATATTAAAGGTGTAAATAATGATGGTGGGGTGTTTATGGGTAGAAAAATTGTTGTAGCAGGCGGCGGCCATGGTGGTATTGCAGTAGCATCAATTCTTTCCCGAAATGGATTTGATGTAACAGTTTATGAAAAAAACTCAAGAGAGAATATGGGATATGACTGGACAGATATTTTCGACCCCAAATCACTTGCGAAAGCAGATATTCCCATGCCAGATAAATCACTCTTTGAATACAAAGAGAACATGACTTTCTATTCTCCAAATGAAAAAACTCCAATTAAGCAACAAGTTCCCGAAGAAGAGCTTGAAATTAAAATGGAACGTAAAGATATTTATAATTTGCTTATTGATACTGCAGAAAAAAATGGAGTTAAGTTTGTTTATAACTGCAATATTGTAGGTGCTATTATAAAAGATAATCGTGTGGAGGGTATTAATACCGCTAAAGGCGAAATTTATGGAGACTTAATTATTGATGCCTGCGGTTGTGAATCTCCTGTGAGAAGCACTTTACCGGTCGAGTTTAATATACAAAAACATCCCGATAAAAACGAAAAGTTTTATGTTTACAGAGCTTTCTATGATAAAGCAATCCAAAATCCTGTTAAAGATAAATATAAGGTCTGTCTTCTTCCTGAGGGTAAGTTAGGTATAGGTTGGGTTGCAACTGAAGAAGAATATACAGACTTGCTTATTGGCAGATTTGAGCCATTTGATATTGCTGAAGCAGAAAGAACTGCCGGATTTTTCAGATGCCGTAACGAAAGCCTGGGTACAGAACTCGTTCGTGGCGGTCAGTTTGTTGAAATTCCTGTTCGCCAACCCATTTCTGTTATGGTGGCAAATGGTTATGCTGCAATAGGTGACAGCGCGTTTATGACAGTTCCCATTATAGGCTCAGGTATTGCCAATTCCTTGAGAGCAGCACCCATTCTTGCTAAAACAGTAATGGATGACAGAACCGAAACCTATACTGCGGAAACCTTGTGGCAGTATCAGTATAAATTCTATAAAAATCTGGGTTCAGGTTTAGCACCGCTTGCGGCAGTAAAACTTTTACTGACAAAAATTACACCTGAACAGCTTGACTACATATTTGAAAAAGGCATTCTTACATGGCGTGAAATGACAATTACCGCAGATACCACAAGCATTACGGATTTCGTTCATCCGTCAATGGATATGTCGAAACGCGCAATAGCAATTATAAAAGATAAAAACCTTTTAAAGAAAATGTTAAAGGTTGGGGCAGATATAGGCAAAATTATTGCATTGTGTGCCGCTCTTCCAAAAGAATATAATAAAACAAAGGTTAAACAATGGGCAAAAAACTACAATGAAATTTTTAAACAATAAATAAAACAGGGAACATTCCGTGTTCAAGCTTGGAATGTTCCCTGATATTTTTGTTTTATTCAGGTAATTTGCAAACATCAATCCATTCAAGGAAATAAGCGGAATATTTTTCCAATTCATCGGGTGTCAGTTCAATGGCACTGTTACTGCTTCCGCAAGCGGGGAAAATAGTTTTAAAACGTTTTATGCTTTCATCAAGGTAAACCTTAACTCCGCAGTTGACAGCAAAAGGACAAACACCGCCAACTGCATGTCCGATTTTTTCTTCAACTTCTTCGTATGAGAGCATTTTTGCTTTTGTACCGAAAAAGGTTTTATATTTCTTATTATCTATTTTAGCATCTCCTGCCGTAACGATAAGAATTGGTGCTTCATTAACAGAAAAAGAAAGTGTTTTCGCAATTCTGCAACCGTCGGTATTGAGTGCCTTCGCCGCAAGCTCAACAGTTGCACTTGATACGGGAAACTCTAAAATTTTATCTTCAATTCCGTATCCTTTAAAATATTCTCTTACTTTTTCGATGGACATAGTGTTTACTCCTTTGGGATTTAATATTCGTAGTATAGCATATTGGGAAGAGTTGTGCAAGTCAAATTACGGCGAAGCCGTGTATGTAATCCGTTTGTGCGAAGCCCAACATCATTACGCAGTACTTCATTGCAAAGCACTTCATTTATCGTAGATAACTTAATTCATTTGTGTCCGCCAACGGACAATGAAGTTGACTGATAGCAGTCAAATGAAGTACTCGTTTCTCTCGTAATGAAGTTATGTCCTTCGGACATAAATGAAAAATCCAAGTCCGAAGACTTGGATTTTTGGTGGAGATGGCGAGATTTGAACTCGCGTCCGAAAATCTATTCCCGAAACTTTCTACGAGCGTAGTTTATCTTTTAAAATTCCCTTGGGAAAACGCCGATAAACAGGCTTTAACCCTTGGTAGCCCTTTAAGCCGTGACAAAGTACAAGGCTCTCCTTTGTTCACGTGCACCGCTAAATGACGCTCCTATCTGAGTCGCGGTATTCTCAGTAGGAACGGCAGCTGACTTAAGCAGCTGCTAAAACTGTTTTATTATTGTCAGTTATTTTTAAAAGTGTGGTTTTTAAAGCGGTACCACGCCTCTGCTCGCTTATAACGGTTCAAAATCCCCGTCGAAATCCTTTCATCCCCATATATCGCTTCGCTGAAGTTAAGAGTGAAAAGTGAATAGTGAAGAGTTGAAGTTTTACATATACTCAACCATAATGATTGAGTATATGTATGTATTTTTTATTCGATTATAAACTTTACAATTGTGCCATCTTCGGCTTCAACCTTGAAGACTTCTCCGGTTGCGCCATCCTCAACTATATTGAGAATTTCATCAAGCTGAACACCGTTTAAGGTATTATTACCCAGAACACCGGAAATACCATTACCCATTTTAGCAAATCTTTTTATTGTTGAAAAGGGGAGGGAAACATTTACCGGATTTTGGTTTTGTTTAGTGATGTTAATGGTAAAGCTTAGCTTACTTGTATCAATGACTTTTTCTTTCTGTTCTTCAGGTTTCTTTTGTGCATTTCCCAATAATACATCGATACTTATATTAAGCAGTTGAGAGATTTTAGGAAGTAACTGAATATCGGGACAGGATACATCATTTTCCCATTTTGATACCGCTTGAGGAGTTACACCTAAAAGCTCGGAAAACTCTTCTTGAGTATAACCGCTTTTCTTTCTTCCTTCGGCAATTTTTTGACCTAACGTTGAGACCTCTGGTGCCTCTTCGTTGATAACGGGAACATCATTTTCTTGTTCATTAATAATGTTTTTTTCTTGTTCTTTTCTTTTGAATATTGACATAATTCTTTCTCCTTTACTTCGGTAGAATTTTCCTTTCGGTAATTCCATTCTATCGGAGAACATATTTTTTTAGAAGATAGCAAAGGTTGAAGTGACTGTTTTTTTATAAACTATTGGTTGTAAAAGTGTAAAAACAACTAAACTATCAGTTGAATTACCTGTTTCTTTCAGCTAAACTGCGCTCGATATTGCGTTGAGCATCTCTTTTTGCTTCAGTTTCTCGTTTATCGTAATTTTTCTTACCTTTACATAGACCAATAAGCATTTTTGCTCTTCCTCTTTCGTTGAAATAAACCGAAAGGGGAATGAGGGCACAGCCTTGTTGCTTAACCTCGCCCATAAGCTTCATTATTTCTTTTTTATGCATTAAAAGACGCTTAGGTCTTAAAGGGTCGCGGTTGAAACGGTTCCCCATTTCATAAGGTGAAATATGAACACCGTTGGCAAGCATTTCACCGTTCACAACGTTGCACCAGGAATCTTTAAGGTTAAGCTTACCTGCACGGATGGATTTAATCTCCGTTCCGAAAAGCTCAATGCCTGCTTCGTAGGTTTCAAGAACAAAGTAGTCATGGTAAGCCTTTTTGTTCTGTGCAACTGTTTTATTTTCTTGTTTCGCCATAACTACTCCTTTCTTATGAGTAAAAGTAATGCGAAAATTTATCATCCCTGTTTCATCTTTGATGAAATAGGGAGGGGGACCGCGTCAGCGGTGGTGGGTTGCCCCGTATATACACCCCTTCGTAAAAGTATCGCAAATTATTATAGTTCACTTCTTCCTGCCAACGCTCTCATAAGCGTAACATCATCTGCGTATTCAATATCTGCACCGACGGGAATACCGTAGGCGAGTCTTGTTACCTTAACGCCAAAGGGTTTAACAAGCTTGCTGACATACATAGCAGTTGTGTCACCTTCAATGGTGGGGTTTGTTGCCATAATAAGCTCTGTAACTTCACCGCTTGCGGCTCTTTCAATAAGACTTTTTATGGTGAGCTGTTCAGGTCCGATACCGTTCATAGGAGAAATAACTCCGTGAAGAACGTGATAAACACCGCTGAAATCCCTTGTTCTTTCCATTGCAAGAACATCTTTAGGTTCTTCAACAACGCAAACAGTAGCTTTATCTCTGTTAACGCTTTCGCATATGGGACAAAGCTCGTTTTCTGTAAGATTGTGGCAAAGAGAGCAACGGTGAATTTTTGTGTGGGCATTGATAATTGCTTCTGAAAATTCTTTTGCCTCTTCGTCTGATAAATCAAGCACGTGAAAAGCCATTCTCTGAGCGGTTTTTCTGCCGATTGAGGGCATTTTCTGGAACTGCTCAATTAACTTTTCAAGGGCAACAACATCATAAGCCATATCAGAAACCTAAGCCGGCGGGAAGACCCATACCGCTTGTTGCACTACCCATTCTCTGCTCCATTGTGTCTGCTGCCTTGCGGATTGCTTCGTTAGTTGCAGCAATAATCATATCTGAGAGGATTTCAACATCCTCAGGGTCAACAACCTCGGGTTGAATGTTAACTGCAAGAACCTCGTGTTTGCCGTTAACAGTAACTTCAACTGCTCCACCACCTGCGCTTGCAGAAAATTCGGAGTTTTCAACCTCTTCCTGAATACGAGCCATTTCATTCTGCATATCCTGGATTTTTTTCATCATTGCCGCCTGGGAGTTTCCGCCCTGATTAGGAATTCTTGCTTTCATATTATTCTACCGTCCTTTTTGGTAATTTATTCTTCAATAATAAAATCTATATTGTGTTTGTTTAATTTTGTGAGGAAAGCGTCTATGGGCTCTGCTGTTTCATCTGCAGCAGGGGAAGAGCCGTCATTATAAATCATAGGTTTAAGCTTTTCGCCTGTTGCCCTCATAAGAGCTTCTGCAATTGCATCAGCGTGCATTTTTTGTTTGAACATCTGGCTGAATGCGGTATTCTTTGCTTTTATAAATACCGTGTTACCTGCTCTGTAAGCAGATGAACCTATAAGCATAGGATATAATGGTCTGTTTATTTTAGAGAGTTGATTTAAGGTGTTTTCCCAAGCGGCAAATGGTACTGCATTATCAGCA
This sequence comes from Acutalibacteraceae bacterium, assembly GCA_045606545.1. Lineage (GTDB taxonomy): Bacteria > Bacillota > Clostridia > Oscillospirales > Acutalibacteraceae > DTU089. The sequence continues at coordinate 42,829 of JAZUSD010000025.1, forward strand.
TCTGTAACAATGCCTGTGTCAACCTTTTGTGGTTTAGGTTCAGGTTGAGAGATTTGCTTTTCTTCAACAACCTTTTCAGGAACTTTTTCCTCGGGCATTATGGGAGCAAAATTCTCAAGAGCAGGAGGTTCTTCAAAAGGTGGTTCATCAAAGGGGATTTCCTCAATGGGAATTGCCTGAGGGTCTGAAATCTGCTCAGGTGCAACCTCTTTAACCTCTTCAGAAACCTTTATCGGAGCGGGCTCTTCCTTGATAGGTGCAACCTTTGGTGTATCTGCCACTGTTACCTTAACACCTTGAGCTTTAAGGAGCATTAACTGTGCTTCAAGCTCGTCAAGTCTGCGTATAACTGCCGCATTATCTGTTGAGAGGGCAGGGGAGCAGAGTCTTATAAGAGTTGTTTCTGTCTGGGCTCTCTGATGTGAGCTGTATTTTAATTGTGAAGCCTCACGGCAAAGAGTTTCCATTATATGAAGAATTGTGCCGTAGGTCATCTTATCGGCATTATCTTTGTAGCGTTGAAGCTCGTCAGGGGTACTAACAATGAACTTTTCAGGGTTTCTTGTGGTTTTAGCCATCATAATATTCCTGAAATGGTTAACAAGCTCGCTCATAAGTCTTTCCATATCACAGGAAGAGGAATGAAGCCGGTCAATAATATTAAGAACTGCAGGACTATCCTGATTTAAAAGTGCATCGGAAATTTCGAATAAATAATCCTTGCCTAAAAGTCCTGCGGCATTGCCGACTGTGTTAACAGTAATAGGTTCATTATAGCCTGCGCACTGGTCGAGAATTGAAAGAGCATCTCTCAATGCACCATCGGAAATTCTCGCAATAAGAAGAGCGGCATCGTTTGATAAATCCAAATTTTCGTTTTCTGCAACTGTCATAAGCCTTGAGGCAATATCCTCAGGGGGAATTCTTCTGAAATCAAAGCGCTGACATCTTGAAAGAATGGTTGCAGGAAGCTTTTGAACTTCAGTTGTTGCAAGTATAAATAAAACATGCTCGGGAGGTTCTTCAAGAGTTTTCAAAAGGGCATTGAATGCACCTGTTGAAAGCATATGAACCTCGTCGATAATATAAACTCTGTATTTTGCGGCGGCGGGAGTGAAGTTGACCTCATCTCTTAAATCACGGATGTTGTCAACGCTGTTGTTACTTGCAGCGTCAATTTCAGTAACATCAAGAATTGAACCGTCATCAATACCTTTGCAGATACGGCATTCATTACAAGGACTACCGTTCTGGGGGTCAAGGCAGTTTACTGCTTTTGCAAGGATTTTTGCACAGGTAGTCTTACCGGTCCCTCTGGAACCGGTGAAAAGATAAGCATGGGAGAGCCTACCGGTAGAAATCTCATTCATAAGAGTTTCTGTAATATGATTCTGACCTGAAACATCAGAGAAAACTTGCGGTCTCCATTTTCTGTATAAAGCTCTGTACAAAGTGTTCACTCCTAAAAACGCAAAGTGCAAAATGCAAAGTGCAAAGTGTCGGGGCGCGAAAATGCGCCGTAGAAGAATTAGTAAAAGTATTGCGAAGCTTTATAATGCCGCACGCAGTGCCCGACATTCTGCATTCCGCATTCATAATTCTGCATTTTTCATTTGCCTCGCAAATGAAAAACTTACGCTCCACTCGGTCATACGACGAGCAGGCGGACTGTGGCGCACAGGACGGTCCGCTTAATGCTGCTCGGTTCCCCGCCTGACATGGTTCACGGTGCCCCGTCGCACAGGACCCACCCGTCGCATGACCGAATTGAGCGTAAGTTGTTACTACATATTATATATTAATAATAAATAAAAATCAATAGAAAAGATTTAAGAAAGCCGAAGAATTAACCCTCGTATTCGTCCTCATTCTCCCAGTTGTGCCAAACACCTTGAATGTCATCATTGTCATCAAACATTTCAAGCATTTTGCTCATTTTTTTCATACTCTCTTCATCTTCAAGGCGAGTATATGTCTGGGGAATATAAGCGGTTTCACTGCTCATAAATTTATAACCCTTTGCTTCAAGGTCGCTTGTAACTGCGCCAAGGTCATTGGGGTCAGTACGGATTTCGAAGATTTCTTCTTCATCTGTGATGAAGTCAAGAGCACCGCATTCGATAGCATCTTCCATAAGCTTATCTTCATCAACATCTTCTTTTTCTATGATGATTACTCCGTAGTAATCGAACATAAACATAACGCAACCGGATGTACCCATATTTCCGCCGAATTTATCGAAATAGTGGCGAACATCACCTGCGGTTCGGTTACGGTTATCAGTAAGAGCTTTAACAACAACTGCAATACCGTTGGGACCATAGCCCTCGTAGATGATTTCTTCGTAGTTAGCGCCACCTGTTTCACCGGCGGCTTTTTTTATAATTCTTTCGATGTTATCGTTAGGAACATTGTTTGCCTTAGCTTTAGCAATGCAATCCTTGAGTTTTGAGTTACCTGCGGGATCGGGACCGCCTTCGCGAACTGCAACAGCAATTTCACGGCCTATTTTTGTAAAAACCTTAGCTCTTGCTTCATCAATTTTACCTTTTTTTCTCTTAATGGTACTCCATTTGGAATGTCCTGACATTTGAATGCCTCCAATTAGGTTAAGGAATTTATTATACGCGCTTTCACGCTAGAACCCTCCACCACGCCTCCGCTTTGCTTCGGTGTGGTCTCCCTCCCTTCGCCAGGGCGGTCAGGGTGATATTACAACCCAAATATATTACCATAACACCTTCCTTTTGTCAATAATTTTAACAGATGTATATATTTAATAAAAAATAGTCAAAAATACCAAATATGAATAAGTTTTTTTGAAAGGTGAAAATTAATAAATATGAAAAAAGTGTGGAAAGATTTGCCATATTATGATAAAATATCATTTAATTATATCGTTAAACCAATAAAATGGAGTGGTATTGTGAAATACGATTTTAAAAATGAAAAAATATCTGAGGGCGTTGAGCTTTGCACAGTAAGTGCCAAAGGCTTTAAAACAGCCTGTGCATCAGTAAGCTTTGTTATGCCTTTAGGTGAAAAGGCATCTCTTTATGCTCTTGTTCCTAATGTGCTTACACGTTCTTCTAAGGATTACCCCGATGTAACAAGCGTTGAAAAAAAGCTTGCTCTCCTTTACGGAGCAGAGGTTATAGTTGATGTTGGAAAATCAGGGGAAAATCAGGTTTTAAAAATTGAAGTTTCCTGCATTGATGATAGATTTTCAATCGATGATGAAAGCATAACTGATGAATGTCTTAAGCTTTTGTTCTCAATGATTTTTGAACCCCGCCTTGAAAATGGTGCTTTCTGCCCGGACGATGTTGAAAGCGAAAAAAGACTTTTAGCGGAACGTCTTATTGCAGAAAACAGCGATAAACGAGCTTATGCAAAAAATCGTTGTAACGAAATAATGTTTGACAATGAACTTTACGGAATTCATCGTTACGGAACAATTGAGGATATAGAAAAAATCACCCCTGAAGCTCTTTATGAAGCATATAATGAAATTCTCAGTAACAGTAAAATTCTTGTATGCGTCAGTGGTGGCAACTTCAGTAATATTCAAGAACTTCTGAATAAATATGTTTCTGATAAGAACAGAAATATACAATTGAACGAAACACTTTTCGTTGAAGAGTGCGAAGATGCTAAATATGTTAAAGAACAAGAAGCGGTAAAACAAGGGAAACTGGTTATGGGCTTCAGATTAGGTATGAAAAATGAAGCTGATAACTATGCCGCCCGTCGCGTTATGGTGGATTTGTTCGGTGGTAGTCCTCATTCAAAGCTTTTTACGGTTGTCCGTGAAAAAATGAGCCTTTGCTACTATTGTTCTGCCATGATGTTCCGCCAGAAAGGCGTTATGCTTGTTCAGAGTGGTATTGAAAGCTATAACGAAGAAAAAGCCAAAAATGCTATTTTAGAGCAGCTTGAAGATATTAAAAAAGGGAAATTCTCCGATGATGATATTGCATCATCCGTAAAGTCACTTGAAGATGGATTCAGAAGTGTTTCTGATTCTGCGGAATCTGTCTCAAGTTGGTTTACCTCACAGGTTTGCTCCAATGAGTTTTTGTATCCGGAGGATTTTATTGAACAATTTAAAAAGGTTACCCGTGAAGATATTATTGAGGCGGCAAAGGCTGTTACTCTTGATACTGTGTTTATGCTTGAAGGAACTGCGGAAGGTGGTGTTGAAGAATGAGCGAGAATGTTGTGAAATATATTGAAAACGAAATTCTCGGAGAGGGATATTACAGTATCGACCACAAATCAGGGCTTAAAATACTTGTTTATCCCAAGCATGAATTCACTTCAACCTATGCGGTTTTCGGAACAAAATACGGCTCAATTGACACCCGATTCAAGCGTAGTGACAGAGAAAGCTTTACAGAAATTCCTGCAGGTACTGCTCATTTCCTTGAACACAAGCTTTTTGAAAGCGAAGAGCTTGATGCTTTTCAGAGATATGCTAAAACAGGTGCATCAGCAAATGCCTACACAAGCTTTGACAGAACTTGTTATCTTTTTGCTTGTACAGGGCATTTCAAAGAGAATTTTGAAATCCTTCTTGATTTTGTAAGACATCCTTATTTTACTGAAGAAACAGTGCAAAAGGAGCAAGGCATAATCGGTCAGGAAATTGATATGTATAAAGACTCTCCCGAGTGGGAATGCCTTTTCAATCTGCTTGAATGTCTGTATCATAAGCATCCTGTTAAAATTGATATTGCAGGTACGAAAGACTCTATCGCAAAGATTACTGCAGAAATGCTCTTCTCATGCTATGAAACATTTTATAACCTTTCAAATATGGCACTTGCAGTTGCAGGTAAAACCACTGTTGAAGAGGTTCTTGAAATTGCCGACAGACTTCTTGAAAGCGACGAGGATGTTACAGTTCAACGTGCATTCGAAAAGGAAGAAGAGAGCATTGTAAAAAACTATGTTGAGGAAAAACTTCCCGTAGGAACACCTGTTTTTGCTTTAGGTTATAAGGAGAATTTCTTCAATGAAAGCTGTACTTTAGAAGAGGAAATTGCAATGTCCTTAATGCTTGAAATTATAGCTGGTCAGATTTCACCTTTGTATAAAGAGCTTCTTGACGAAGGTCTTATAAACGGTACTTTCAGTACAGAGTTTTTCAATGGTCATAATTATGCAGCTTGCCTTTTCTCAGGGGAATCGGTAAATCCTGCAGAAGTTGCAAGAAAAATTAATTCCTGTATTAAGGATTTAAAAGAAAATGGCGTAACGGTTGAGCAGTTTGAAACAGTCCGTAAAAAGCAATACGGCAAAACTGTAAGAGCATTTACCGATATTGATACAGTTGCAAACGGTCTTGTTGTTTCTCATTTTGAAAATGAAGAGCTTTTCTCGGAGTTTGAGGTTATTAAAAATCTTAAGCTGGAATTTGTAAACGAGCTTCTTAAAAAGTGCTTCAATGAAGATAAAGCCGCACTTTCGGTAGTTAAAAATTAAAATTAAGGGTGGGCGTGCTACAATGCCCACTTAGTACATAGGAGTGATTAAAATGGAATGGTTTGCAGATTTTACCCGCGTTACATTCGGCGGAATTGATACTGTTTTTGATGTTTCCTCGGTATTCTGTGAATTTAACCTTGGTGATAAGCTTTTCTCAATAAAGTGGTACGGCGTGATTATCGCTTTCGGATTTACTCTTGCAGCACTTTTTGGTGGAAGAATTGCATATACCTGGAGAATTAATCTCAGTAAAATGGTTGATGTTCTCATATACGGAACCTTTGGGGGAATAATCGGTGCAAGAGCATATTATGTTATTTTTCAGTGGGATTATTACAGTCAGAATCCTGCAGAAATATTTCAGATATGGAACGGTGGTCTTGCAATTTACGGCGGTATAATCGGTGGTCTGTTAGCGGCATTTATTACCTGCAAGGTAGAAAAGCTTAATTTCTTCAATCTTCTTGATATGGTTGGTATGAGCCTTCTTATCGGTCAGGGTATCGGCAGATGGGGAAACTATGCAAATCAGGAAGCGTTCGGCACATTTACAAATGGCAATTTCGGTATGATGAGCAAAAAGGTTGCGGCTTACATAGCCTCTCATCCCGATAAATTCGGCTTGGAGGGTGTGACTGATGTAAGTGCTTACATTGAAGAAAATAACCTCTTTGTTCACCCCACATTTTTCTATGAATTTGCCTGGTGTATGTTAGGTTTTTTAGTTCTTTATATAATCCTTAAAAAATTCCGTAAATTCAGCGGTCAGCTTTTCCTTTCCTATGGTATCTGGTATGGCTTAGGAAGAACCTTTACTGAAGGACTTCGTACAGATAGCCTTTATATTGGTGCAACAAATATCAGAGTTTCACAGCTTCTTTCAATCTGTATCGTTGCAGTCTGCTCCGTAATTCTTATTGGTATGCTCATTAAGGTTAAAAAGCATCCTGTTAAAATTGAGGGTGTTGATTATTTTCCGCCGGATGCTGCCAAAATGCGAAAAGAAATCAAAGAAGAAAAATTAAAAGCACAAACTAATATAAAAACAGTTGATTTGGGTGACGAGAAAGGGGAGAGTGACAATGGCTGAAATTATTAGCGGTAAAGTTGTTTCTGCGGCAAAAAGAGAAGAGCTTAAAGAACGGGTTGAAGCATTGAAAGAAAAGGGTATAAGCACAGGTCTTGCGGTTATTATCGTAGGCAATAACAGTGCTTCCAGAGTTTATGTTAATAACAAGAAAAAAGGTTGCGAGGAAATCGGTGTAACCTCATTTGAATTTGCCTTACCTGAGGAAACAACCGAAGAGGAGCTCCTTTCTCTTATTAATAAATTGAATAATGATGACAGGGTGGACGGCATACTTTGCCAGTTGCCCTTGCCCGGACATATTGATGAAAAGGTTATTCTTAATTCCATTGACCCTGCAAAAGATGTGGATGCTTTTCACCCCATAAACGTAGGGCATATTATGATAGGTGATTTCACATTCTTGCCCTGCACCCCTGCGGGAATTATGGAAATGCTTAAATACTATAATATTTCCGTAAGCGGTAAAAAATGTGTTGTTATCGGAAGGAGTAACATTGTTGGTAAACCAATGGCAATGCTACTTCTTAAAGAAAACGGAACTGTTGAAATTTGCCATTCAAGAACAGAAAATCTTAGAGAAGAAACTCTCTCTGCAGATATTCTTGTTGCGGCAGTTGGTGTTGCAAATTTCGTAACTGCTGATATGGTAAAAGATGGCGCAGTTGTCATTGATGTTGGTATGAACAGAAATGAAGAGGGAAAGCTCTGCGGAGATGTGTGCTTTGACGAGGTGGAGAAAAAAGCTTCTTTTATTACTCCTGTTCCCGGTGGTGTAGGCCCGATGACAATAACAATGCTTCTTGAGAATACTGTAAGGTCGGCAGAAAGTAAGCAATAATCTGCTTGAATCTAAAAATAATACGATTTAGCAAAAATATTACTAAAATATACAAAAATTGCATATCCAGACATTTGTTAATTGCTTGACAATAGTACGTCTGATTTTTATAATTTAATTGTAGATTTAAAAACATTCGAATACATTCACTCTTAGGAGGAAAAAATAATGAAAATGAAGCTTTCGTTCCGTTGGTATGGTGAAACAGACCCTGTTTCACTCCAATATATTTCCCAGATTCCCGGTATGCGTTCAATCGTTTCAGCGGTTTATGATGTTAAGCCCGGTGAGGTCTGGCCTGAGGAATCTCTCAAAGAAATGAAAGAACAGTGCGAAAAGCATGGTCTTGTTTTTGATGTTGTTGAGTCTATTCCTGTTCACGAAGATATTAAGCTTGGCAGAAACAATGTTGAGCATCTCCTTGATGTGTATTGCGAGAATATCAGAAGATGTGCAAAGTACGGAGTTAAATGCGTTACTTATAACTTTATGCCTGTTTTTGACTGGACTCGTACTCAGCTTGATAAAGAGGCAAAGGATGGTTCAACAAGCCTTGTAATGTATTGGGAGCAGATGAAAGGTCTTGACCCTCTTAAAGATGATATTCATCTTCCCGGTTGGGATTCAAGCTATACTCAGGAAGAGGTTCGTGAGCTTATCACCGCTTATGGTGAAATCGGTGAAGAGGGATTATGGGCAAATCTTGAAAAGTTCCTTAAAAAAGTTATTCCCGTTGCAGAAGAATGCGGTGTGAGAATGGCAATTCATCCCGATGACCCGCCATATCCCATTTTCGGTCTTCCTAGAATTATAACCAATGAAAAGAACCTTGACAGAATGCTCAGCATTGTGGATAGTCCTGCAAACAGTCTTTGCCTTTGCACAGGTAGTCTTGGTTGTGCTGAAAGCAACGATATTCCTGCAATGGTTGAGAAATATGCCAAGGCAGACAGAATTGCATTTATGCATATAAGAAACGTTAAGATTATGGAAGATGGCTCATTTGAAGAAAGAGCGCATCTTTCAGATTGCGGTTCACTCGATATGTATAAAATTGTAAAGGCACTTGCAGATAATAATTTTGATGGCTATGTTCGCCCTGACCACGGCAGAATGATCTGGGGCGAAACAGGTAAACCCGGTTATGGTCTTTTTGACAGAGCATTGGGTGCCGCATATATCAATGGTCTTTTTGAGGCTTGTGAAAAGGAGTAAAATAAAATGAACGAAATGAATACAAAAATTTCCAACATTGGTGTTGTTCCTGTTATTAAACTCAATAATCCCGAAAGAGATGCTGCGCCTCTTGCAAAAGCACTTTGTGAGGGTGGAGTTCCTGTTGCAGAGGTAACCTTCCGTGCCGCAGGTGCAGATACAGCTATCCGTCTTATGAAAGAAGCTTGCCCCGAGATGCTTGTTGGTGCAGGTACTGTTCTTACAACAGAACACGTTGACAAAGCAATTGCTGCAGGTGCAGAATTTATCGTTACCCCCGGTTTCGACCCTGAAATAGTAAAATACTGTGTTGATAAAAATATGCCAATTTACCCCGGTTGCACAACTCCCACAGATTACCACGCTGCTCTTAAATTCGGTCTTGAGGTTCTCAAGTTCTTCCCTGCAGAGCAGTCAGGCGGTCTTGCAAAAATCAAGGCAATGAGCGCACCGTTTCCTATGTTCAAGGTTATGCCAACGGGCGGTATTGGTCTTAGCAACCTTAAAGAATACCTTTCTTGTCCTGTTATTGCGGCTTGCGGTGGTTCATATATGGTAACTGCAGACCTTATTGATAATCAGAAATGGGATGAAATTACAGATCTTTGTAAAAAGAGCGTTGAAATTGTTAAGGAGGCAAGAAAATAATGGCAAAAGTTGTCACATTCGGCGAAATTATGCTTCGCCTTGCACCTGAGGGGTATTACAGATTTTTCCAGAACGATAAAATGCAGGCTACATTCGGTGGCGGTGAGGCAAACGTTTCTGTTTCCCTTGCAAACTACGGAATGGAAAGCGTTTTCGTTACAAAGCTTCCCGACCACGCTATCGGTCAGGCAGCAATCGATTCTCTTCGTTATTTCGGTGTTGATACCTCAAAGGTTGTAAGAGGTGGCGAAAGAGTTGGTATTTATTATCTTGAAAAAGGTGCTTCTCAGAGAGGTTCTGTTTGTATTTACGACCGTAAATATTCCTCAATTCAACAGGCTTCTGTTTCCGATTTCGATTGGGATGCTATCTTTGATGGCGCAGATTGGTTCCATTTCACAGGTATTACTCCTGCGTTAGGTGAAAACCTTGTTGATATATGCCGTGAAGCTTGCAAGGCTGCGAAAGCAAAGGGTGTGAAGATTTCCTGCGACCTTAACTACAGAGGTAAGCTCTGGACAAGAGAAGAAGCAAGAAAAGCTATGACAGACCTTTGTCAGTATGTTGATGTTTGCATCTCCAATGAAGAGGATGCAAAGGATGTTTTCGGCATTGAGGCGGAAGATACCGATATTTACGGTGGTAAGCTTAACCATGAGGGTTATAAATCTGTTGCAAAACAGCTTGCAGATAAATTCGGATTTGAAAAGGTTGCAATCACTTTGAGAACCTCAATTTCCGCAAGTGATAATGATTGGGCAGGTATGCTCTATGACGGCGAGAATTACTGCTTCTCAAAATCATACCATCTTCATATTGTTGATCGAGTAGGCGGTGGCGACTCTTTCGGTGGCGGACTTATCTACTCACTTCTTAATGGCAAATCCACTCAGGAAGCAATTGAATTTGCAGTTGCTGCATCTGCTCTCAAGCACTCAGTTGAGGGAGACTTTAACCGCGTTGGCGTTAAAGAGGTTGAAAAACTTGCAGGTGGCGATGGTTCAGGTCGAGTTCAGAGATAAAATGAGATGAACAGATAGCATTTTACACATAAAAGAATACTAAAATTTGTTAATAATTAAAGATTTAAAACACCCTTGGTTACGGTCAGTTTGCTTGACAACCAAGGGTGTTTATATTATAATTAGTCTATCTGTAAAGTTCTGAAAAGAATTTAGTGTTTACGGTAATTTATTTTTGAAGGGACGTTGTTTTATGACAGCATTTAAAAAACCCCTGTGCGGCATTTTAGCATTTATTCTTGTATTTGTTTTTGTTGCCGCCACTCCCATATCTGTTTTTGCAGAAGATGAAGTTGTAACAATTTCTGCAAAAGAGATTGAACTCAACAAAGAAACTGAAGATGGCTATGAGTTCATCAAGGTTGATGCAGGTTCTGCAGTTGAGCTTGTTAAGTACGTAGGTGATGAAACAGAAGTTAAGCTCCCCACAAAATTAGGTGGCTTGAGCGTAATTACTGTTGGTGAAGGTTGCTTCGAAGGTAACAAAACTGTTGTTAGCGTTAAGTTCAACAGCGAAATCGTTACTGTTAAAGACAGAGCCTTTAAAGATTGTACCGCTCTTAAAGAGGTTAAGAAAACTGAATCGCTTACCTCTCTCGGTGCATCTGCGTTCGAAGGTTGTTCAGCTCTTGAAGAGTTTGAGTACCCCGAATCAGTTACAGCAGTTCCCGAAAAATGTTTCGCAGGTTGTACTGCTCTTGCAGATGTTAAAGAACATAAAAACCTTAAAAACGTAGCAGTAGATGCTTTCAAAGATACTGCTTGGGAAAATGCTCAGCCCGATGGTGCTCTCAGCTTCGGTCGTGTTACATATGGCGTTAAGGGTCAGGTTAAGAACCTTGAAATTCCCAAGGGAGTTTCTCTTATTGAAGATTATGTTTTCCTCGGTTGCGATTATATCGAAACCGTAACATTAGGTCCCGACGTTGAAGAAATCGGTCTTTATGCTTTCCAGGATTGTACAAATCTTAAAGAAGTAAACTTTGACGATGCTATCGGTGTTCTTGAAGCAGGTGCTTTCAAAGGTTGTTCTTCTCTTAAGGTTGCGGATTTCTCAGAAGCAACTCTTGCAGCAATCGGTTACGAAGCATTCGCAGATTGTACATCTCTCGAAGAAATCAAAATCCCTGAAACTCTTTCCGATATTGGCGATTTTGCTTTCGCAAACACTAAATTCAAAGAAATTGAATTCGGTAAAAATGTAAATGCACTTGGGGCTAATTCTTTCGTTGGTAATACAACTCTTGAAACAATCAACGTTGTTGATAACAACAAAGAATTCTCTTCAGTTGACGGCATTCTTTATAATAAAAAGGGTAACGCACTCGTTGCTTTCCCCGCAGGTAAAACAGGAACTTATGAGCTCCCCGAGGGAGTTAGCGAAATCAGAGATTATGCTTTCAAAAATGCAAAGATTTCTGCAGTGAAGCTTGCTGAAGAGCCTGCCCTCAATTATATCGGACTTAATGCTTTTGAAGATTCTCAGATTGAAGAAATCGAGATTTCAGCAAATGTTGAAAAAATCAACAGCTACACCTTCAAAAATGCAAAGAAACTCAGTAAAGTAACCTTTAATGAAGGTCTTAAATATATTGCAGCATCCGCTTTCGAAGGTTGCGTTGCTCTTAAAGAAATCGCTCTTCCCGATACTCTTCACGACATCGCAAACTCTGCATTCAAAAATGCAGGTCTTAAGAGTGTTAACCTTGGCGATGGCGTTGCAAAGATCAATAGCGAAGCTTTTGCAGGTAACAAAAATCTTACTGACCTTTACATCGGTAAAAATGTTGAAAAGCTCGGTAACGGTGCTTTTGCAGACTGCGGAAAGCTTGTTGCAGTAAATCTTCCTGCATCTCTTAAGGTTTTCAGTGGCAACGCTTTCAGCGGTTGCAATTCACTTGTGAAAATTACAGTTGATGAAGATAGCAAAAACTACAAGGCAGTTGGTTCAGCTATTTATTCAGCAGACGGTAAAACACTTGTTCTCGCAGGTAATAAAAAGACAACCTCTCTCATCGTAGCAGATGGTACAGAAGTAATTAAAGCAAACGCTTTCCAGCTTGCAAAAAATGTTGCAGAAATCAGCCTTCCTGCTTCTGTTAAAGAAATTCAGGGTAATGCTCTTGATAACACCGCATGGTTCAAAAATGCAAACGGTTTGGTTTATGCAGGTAAAATCCTTTACAAAGTAAAAGGTGCTGTTGCAAATGTTGTTGTTGAAGAGGGAACAATCGCTGTTGCAGATAATGCAGTAAATAACCCTGCTGTTACAACAGTTCTTCTTCCTAAATCACTTGTTAAAATTGGCGACAATGCTTTTGCCGGTTCATCAGTTGTTTCTGTAGCAATTCCCGAAAATGTAAAAATTATCGGTGTTGGCGCATTTAAAGATATCAAAGCGCTTAAAACATTAACAATTGCAAATGGTGTTGAAACAATCGGTGCAGGTGCTTTCGCAGGTTGTTCAGCTCTTAAAGCAGTAGCAATTCCCGAAAGCGTTAAGCTTATTCCTTCCGATGCTTTCGCAGGTTGCGAGAAGCTTGCAAAGGTTGAAATTGCAGGTGCAGAAAAAATCGGTAAATATGCTTTCAGCGGTTGCGAAAGCCTTGAAACAATCACTCTTCCAGCAACTCTTACAGAGCTTGACCCTGTAAGCTTTGATGGTTGCACAGGTCTTCAGGCAATTGAAGTTGCAGAAGGCAACGCATTCTATAAATCACTTGACGGTGTAGTTCTTGTTGCAAACGAAGAAAAAGCAGAAGATGGTTCATCAGTGTTTGAAACAATTGCTCTTTATCCCGCAGGTAAAAAAGGTGAATACAAAGTTCCTGAAACAGTAAAGAATATTGCAGACAGAGCATTCTATAACTGTGACGCTCTCACAGGTATTGTATTTGCAGAGGGCTTCGGTAACATCGGAGAAGAAGCATTCTTCGATTGCGATGGTATCACAACAATCTCAATGCCCGAAAGCGCAAGAGACATCGGTAGCTATGCTTTCGCTTCCTGCGACGAGCTTCGTGAATTTGTTGTATATAGTAACCTTACAGACTATGCAGACAACGCATTTGATGGTTGCTACTACATCAATTACGATGCAGTTACAATCAAGGTTGAAGATAGTTCATTCTCTCTTCTTATCATCATCGCAGCAATATTTGTTGTAATCGGTGTTGTTTGGTATCTTGTATATCAGAAAAAACAGAAGAAGCTTGAAAAAGAAATTCAGGAAAAAATTGCAAAAAGAGAAGCTTTAGAAGCTGCAAATAAAGAATAATTGGTAAATAACAAAAAGTGCAGTCTCAGAAATGAGGTTGCACTTTTTTTCTTGACTTTCTTTTTCTAGTAGTGTAGAATAAAAATGGGTGATGAATATGACAGAATTAATGAACTATCTCTCTGAAAAAAATATTTCAGTAAAAGATTTTGCTAAAATCACAAAAATAAAAGTTAAGAGATTAAATGCGGTTTTGAATAATCAGGCATTTTTCAGCGAAGGCGAGTTGAACAGAGTTTCTGCTTTTCTCGGTGTTTCAAAAAATGAGCTCATTCACGGTGTTATTGAAAGAAAAGGTGAGTTGCCTGAGGTCGCAGAGCAAAATAACCTTAACCATTTTCGTTATTACATAAAAACAAGGTTAAAAAATGCAAGAAATCTGTTTAAATGCCTTGATTTTATTGGAGCTTTTTCTTTTTTAGGTATATGTGTTCTTTATATACTATTAATATTTGCAGGTGTTAGTGGGTTGCCTACTATTTTAAGAAGTGTTGAGGCTTTGTTGCCTTGCTTTGCTATTCCTGTTTGCGGTATGTTGTGCTTTACAGATATTGCAAGAGCAAAGGTTATAGAAAAAAATGTAACACCTAATGTGAAAATAAATGTTGAAACTGTTGGCGTAAGCCTTTTATTAATTCTGTTTGCAATTTCAGCCTTTGCCAACAACTTTACTCCTGTTACCTCTTTGATTTTTACAATTGTAGGTGCAATTGCTTTTTCTGCAATATCAATAGCTGCACCATTTAAAAACAAACCGTTATCAAACAGCATTATTCAGCTTGTAGCTTATATGCTACCAACTGTATTATTAATCGTATCTTATATTTTTACATATAAATATGTTGCGTCGATAACTCCTGCTGAAGAAGGAGCGGAGGGTGAGGCTCTTGCAACTGCAGCAGATATGTTTAATATGATTTTTGTGTTAATTATATTTGTTGTATTTTTCTTTTCTTTGGTTCACTATTACGGTGTTTTTGTAAAAGGTACAGGTGAATTTTTTGCGCCCTTAAAAAAATCCTGCTCAATTGCCAAGGGTAAGCTTGCAATGTATATAATATGTTGGATTATTGTTGCTTGTGCTATGTTTTTAAGCGTATGGGTGTCACAGGGCATGTACCTTAAATATATTTATGCAAATGTTTTAGGGGAATATGAAGAATCAATAAATTGGACTGCAGACTTTATAACCGATTACGATAATCAATTCAAAAAAGGTGAGTATCAGGTCGTGGAATATGAGGGGATGCAAGTGAAAATACCCAAGGGATATAAGCTTGATAAGGCAACCGAATACACCATTACTTACAAAAAGGATGACCAAAATGCAATAATATTTCAAATACCTATTGAAAGTGGTTTGGAGAATTCAGATTATGCTGAGGAGGCATTAACTACTGAACAAAGGGATTTAATTAAAGCAAGCTTTATTAAAGAGTATGGCTTTTATCCGGAAACCATATATGAATGGCAAAAAATAATGGGTATGGTTACTTCCGAAGATATAGACATATTCAATCCTCAAAAAACAGCTGTATTATATTCTGTATTAACAATGAAGGCTGTTGCAACAACCGGTGATTTTTCATATTACTTATATGAAAAGGATGGAATGTATGCCTCAATAACATCTCACTTGGTGGAAAACAATGAAAGCGGCAACAGAGATGTTGTAATGATTTCGTTTGGTTCAATGGATTTGGAATATGGAATTATGTTTACCCATCCCGCACAGGAAGAAGCCGCTACAGTGGATAAAATTGAAAAAATTATTAATTCAATAGAACAGAATAAAACCCAAAAGTAAAGGTTGTGCAACCTTAGTGAAAATGGGATTGCATTTTTTCGGTTTTCTGTTGACTATTAAAATTTTCTATGCTAAAATAAACATGTACTAATTCGGTAGAAAAACCGAGGTGAAAGGAGTATTATTATGAAAATGACTAAAAGAATGCTCGCGATAGTTATGGCGTTTGTAACTCTTGTTTCTGCTATGGGTATTGCTGTTGAAGCAGCGAGTGTTGGAGTAAAAAAATTGAATTTAGGTTATATGGCACCAACAAATTCCAAAGGCACGAAAACAGTTGAAACCGTTAAGCTTTACGGCGACTATGACTATATCAATTTTTACATAAATTCAAAGAAGAAAAACAGTTATTTTGCTTATGAAATTTTTTCAGATAAAGATTGCACAAAACTTATTGAAGGCGATGTAGTTGCTTGCAATAAGGGTACATATTCATTTACAAAAAAAATTAAATTAAAGGGTAATTATAAAACAAAAACTTATTATATGGTTACTTATGCTGCAAAAATTTATTCTGACGGTAGCGTTGAAATTGACCAGAATTCAATGTGTGAATTTAAAGTAAAGGTTAAAAGAGATGCA
>JAZUSD010000026.1:0-52885 GCA_045606545.1 Acutalibacteraceae bacterium
GCACGCATACGTTAGTTGCGAAAGATATGTTAGTATCTTAGTAAGAGCAAAAACATTCGTTTTTGAAACAAGGTGGCACCGCGATTTAATTCGTCCTTGCAAAATGCAAGGGCGATTTTTGTTTACTTTTTGTTTTTAATATTTAGGAGGTTAAAAAATGATTTTTAAAGGGATTGACATGGATAGATATTTTAAAGACTATCCGGATGAATTTGGGTATTTCGGGAAATATGGTGGTGTATATATCACTGAAGAATTAAAAAACGCAATGCAGGAAATTACTGAAGCATATTATGATATCTGCCAGTCAAGAAAGTTTATTGCTGAGCTTCGCAGAATCAGAAAAGAGTTTCAGGGCAGACCAACTCCCATAACCCACCTTGAAAGACTTTCAAACAGCATAGGCAGAGTTCAGCTTTATGCAAAGCGTGAGGATTTGAACCATTCAGGTGCTCATAAGCTTAATCACTGTATGGGTGAAGCTCTTCTTGCCAAATATATGGGCAAAAAGAAAATTATAGCTGAAACAGGTGCAGGTCAGCATGGTGTTGCCCTTGCAACTGCAGCCGCATATTTCGGTCTTGAATGCGATATTTATATGGGTTCTGTTGATATTAAGAAACAGGCTCCTAATGTTGCAAGAATGAAAATTCTCGGTGCAAATGTTATTGAGGTTACCCACGGACTTCAGACCCTTAAAGAAGCTGTAGATGCAGCTTTTGATGCTTACAGTAAAGAATATAAAGATTGCATCTATTGCATCGGTTCAGTTCTCGGTCCTCACCCTTTCCCAATGATGGTAAGAGATTTTCAGAGCGTTGTTGGTATCGAAGCAAGAGAACAGTTCATTGAAATGACAGGTCATTTGCCCGATTCAATTGTTGCTTGCGTTGGCGGTGGCTCAAATGCAGCAGGTCTTTTTGCAGGCTTCCTTAATGACCCTGTTGATATTTATGGTGTTGAGCCTCTTGGTAGAGGTCCAAAGCTTGGCGACCACGCTGCAAGCCTTAAATACGGCACA
The DNA here is from genome assembly GCA_045606545.1 of Acutalibacteraceae bacterium. Lineage (GTDB taxonomy): Bacteria > Bacillota > Clostridia > Oscillospirales > Acutalibacteraceae > DTU089. The sequence continues at coordinate 1,022 of JAZUSD010000026.1, forward strand.
GAGGGCATAATGCACGGCTTCAACAGCATTATGCTTAAGGATGAAAACGGCGAGCCTGCTCCTGTTTATTCAGTTGCAAGCGGTCTTGATTATCCCTCATCAGGCCCCGAACACGCATTCTTGCAGGAAATTGGCAGAGTTAAATATGATGTTGTTGACGATGAAGAAACAATTGATGCTTTCTATAAACTCTCCCGTCTTGAAGGTATCATTCCTGCTATCGAAAGCTCTCATGCAGTTGCTTACGCTATGAAAATGGCAAAGGAAATGGACCACGGTTCAATTCTCATTAACCTTTCAGGTCGTGGCGATAAAGATATGGACTATGTTATCGAAAATTTTGGAATAAGATAAAGTGAAAAACGATAGGCTCGAAAAAGCCTATCGTTTTTTAGATGCCAGTTGCCAGTCGCCAGTTGCCAGTATGTAAAAGTATTGCAAAGCCTATCATCCCTGTTAGCCTTTGGGCTAACAGGGAGGGGGACCATTCCTCAATAAGTAAATCCTGATAATGTGAATATTTCGGGTGATATGTTTTTTTTGAAAAAAAGTTTGGGCGGAATGGTGGTGGGTTGCCCCGTACCCTTTTTTCTTTGTTGTTGAGTGTGATTTTATACAAAAATCTTTAATAACAAACAAAAAACACTTGACAATAGAAAGTTATAATATTATAATTTAATAGCTGTGCCGGTGTGGCGGAATAGGCAGACGCAAGGGACTTAAAATCCCTCGGTGGCAACATCGTACCGGTTCAAGTCCGGTCACCGGCACCAATAGAGAACTTGCACTTTTGTGTGGGTTCTCTATTTTTTATTAGGCGCACCGCAGGTCCCTAAACTTGCCACTTGCCACTTTCAACTTGCCACTAAAAAATCCGTTGCCATTTTTATAATATTGTAGTAAAATCATATCTATAAAAACAGAAAGGGTTTTGATTATGGTTTTTACTATTGAACTTTTGTGGCTGTTTATTGCCGCAATGGTTATCAGCTCTATCGGCTTTAAGAATTATGTTTGGTTTATTTCACTTGGTTATGGTTTTTCTATTGCAGGTGAGGGTATTTTAATGCTACTTCTTTACGGCAAGCAATTGACCATCGGCACAATTATCTGCTGTGTGTTATTTATTATTTACGGTTGTCGTTTGGGTGGTTATCTCGCAATCCGTGAGTTTGGCGGCAGCTCATATAAAAAGAATATGAAAGGCGAAATTAAAGACGGCAAATCCGTTCCTTTCGGAGTGAAAATTGCTATCTGGGTAACTTGTGCTTTGCTTTATGTAACTCAGGTTTCAGGCGTATTCTATCGTTTGCATAACAATGCTGAAGACAATGTTTTTGTTTACATAGGTGCAGCTGTTATGGTTCTTGGTCTTGTGCTTGAATCAGCCGCGGATATTCAGAAAAATAATGCTAAAAAGGTTAATCCTCGTCGCTTTGTTGATACAGGACTTTATCGCCTTGTTCGTTGTCCCAATTACCTTGGTGAAATGATTTTCTGGACAGGTGTTCTTTTATCAGGTATCGGTGCAGTTTCAGGTTGGCAGTGGATTTTGGTTGCTATAGGCTATATAGGCATAATTTTTGTTATGTTCAGCGGTGCCCGTCGCCTTGAAATCCGTCAGAATAAAAACTACGGCAATGACCCCGAGTACCAGAAATATGTAAAAAGTGTTCCGATTATGGTACCCTTTATTCCTTTGTATAGTGTTGAAAAATACAAATGGTTAGTTGGATAAGGTGATTGTATGAAAACTAAAACTTTAACTCCCGAAAGGCAAATTAAACTTTCTCAGAAAAGAGAAAAAGAAATTGCGAAATGGGAGAAAGAGAAGAGCAGACCAAAAGGGAAGTTTTATTTGCCTTATCTGATTTTCATAATCAGTTTTATTTACCTTACTGATGAGGTTGCTTCTCAGATTGGTCCCTTGATGAAAACTGAAATTGCTAACGGGCTTTTTTCAGGTGACAGCTCTGTTGGTATTCTTGAAATTCTCAATATGATTGCAATACCTTTTCAGTGCCTTGCAATATTTTATAAACCTCTTTCCGATAAATTTGGAAGAAAGAAATTTTTATTTATAAATACCTTCGGTCTTGGAATAGGATTGCTGATTATTTTCCTTTCCAATAACATTCCGTTGTATGTCATCGGAACTTGTATGATTCAGTTCTTTGTTCCCCACGATATGCAGGTGGTTTACATAATGGAATCTGTTCCCAGTAAGCATAGAGCAAGAATTTATTTCACTATTAAAAGCTTTGCAACCTTGGGAATAATGCTTGTGCCTCTTCTTAGAAGAGTTCTTATGGACAATATGTATGAATGGCGAAATGTTTTTCTTGTTCCTGCTATTATCGGTTTGTTGTCTTCGTTTGTTGCTCTTTTCTTTGCAAGAGAAACCGATGCGTTTATAGAATCACGGCTTAAATATCTTAAAATGACTGACGAGGAAAGGGCAGAGGAAAAAGGTAAAAAAGACCTTGAAAATGCCCAGGGCGGTATTATAAACGCTCTTAAGTTCGTATGGTCTCACAAGCAGTTGAAATGGCTTTATGTTGGTATGGCACTTATGAACTTAGGTTATCTTATAACTATGTATTATCAGGTAATTATCTCTTACGGTTACGCAGGAAAATATGGTGAGATTACCGAAGAAATACTTAATCAGGTAAGTCTTAATGAGGTTACATCTGCATTATTCTTCTTCCCTATAGGTAGTGCAATTGTTCAATTGTTTGTTGGCTTTCTCGGTGACTCTTTCGGAAGAAAGAAAACTGCAATTGTGATGTCAGCTTTGTGTGTTCTTTCTTTTCTGGGGTTTGCTCTCGGCTCTTCCTGGGGGTGGGAAACCTGGTTGGTAGGTCTTTTCTCAGGCGCTTGTATTGGTAGCTTCTGGGGTGCAGGAGATATAACTAGCTTGATGATTAGCGAATCCTCGCCAACAAATCTTCGTTCCTCAATTCTTTCAACTCAGTTTATTGCAATGGGTGTTGGTATTGCCTTTTCCTATGTGGTGGGTATTCCTTTAATTACAGTTTTAGGTAACTCTGTTATCGGTACAATCTGCTTCTTCTTTGCAGTTCCGGGTTTTGTTTCTGCTCTTGCAGTTTTGATGCTTAAAACCAAAGATACAACAGGTATTGATTTGAATACAGTTACCGGAAAAGAATTTGAATAATATAAAGGTGGTAATAATATGAAAATAGCCAGTCAGACAGAATATGTTTCTGCTCGTTTGAATGATTATGAAGCAGTCAAAATGGTTTGTGAAGCAGGGTTTGATGCCATTGACTTTTCAATGTTCCATATGGCAAAGGATGACTGTCCTTTAAATACCGCTTCATATAAAGATATAGTTAAAGAGCTTAAAAATATTGCAGATGGATATGGTAAGCCTTTCTGCCAGGCTCATGCACCGTTCCCTACATTGAGAGATGGTGATGAAGAATATAACAAAAATATGCTCCCTAAAGTTAAGCGCTCTATTGAAATTGCAGGTATGCTTGGGGTTGAAAATATTGTTGTTCATCCTGTATTTTTCAAAGAGAATAAATTTGAAAAGAATATGGAAATGTATATGGGACTTTTAGACAATGCTAAAAATGCAGGGGTTAAAATCGCTCTTGAGAATATGTTTGGCAAAAAAGACCCTGTAACAAGAAAGCAAACACCCAATGTCTGCAGTTTGCCCGAAGAATTTGCTCAGTTTTATGATGCTCTTCCGAGAGAATATTTCACTTGTTGCGTTGATATAGGTCACTGCGCTCTTGTTGGTTCAACACCCGAAGCAATGCTTCGTGGTCTTGGCGATAGGGTAGGTTGTCTTCACGTTCACGATAATGATACCTTTGACGATTGGCATTTTCCGCCCTTTACCCTTGATTTGAACTGGACGGAAATCGCGAAAGCACTTGCAGATATTGATTATAAGGGTTATATAACTCTTGAAAGCGATAATATTTTGGCAGATATTCCGACAGAGCTTTATCCCTCAATGCTCCGTTATATGCACGATGCCGCAAGACACGTTGCAAATATGGTTGAAAGCTATAAATGAAAAAACAACTCTCGATGTGAAGAACATCGAGAGTTGTTTTTTAGTAGTTTTTAGAAAGTATGTAGCAAACCCAAAGAGCAATAACGAAAGCACTTTCTGCAGGGATTGCAAGCTTTGTATAAGGGCATTTCCAGCCTTTATCAACGCAAAGGAAAATCGATCTTGTAACTAAAACTGTTGTTGCAAAAATAACACCGCCAACAAGGGAATAGGTAGCAGTATGTAAGGTAAGGGCAAGGTATAAAAGAAATGCACCTAAAGCGAATGAAATACCGCCGTAATATACGCGGATTTCTGTTTTACCTGCATTGTCAACAGGTTTGATAGAAAAGCTTTCTGCATTCTTTAAGGGCTTTGCAATAAAAACAACTGCCATTCCCCAGAAATAACCGATAAGGCAAATCACAGCAAATGCCGCAGGGGGATTAGCTGTCCATATTTCTTTTAAAAGCTCCATATTCAGTCTCCTTTTTCTCTTTTTTATAAATATAACATATCAAATTATTAAAATCAATATTGGTATATTTTTATATATTCTGAGAAAAGTAATTAAGAAAAAGGAGTGAGCTGAAAAATGAAAACAAATTCCAATGTCAGACCTTTCGGAATAAAAGATAAATTAGGCTATTTATTCGGTGATTTCGGTAATGATTTCACCTTTATATTATCTTCATCATTTCTTATGAAATTTTATACAGATGTTATGGGTGTTTCACCTGCGGTTGTCGGAACAATTATGGCAATTGCAAGGTTTGTTGATGCCTTTACTGATGTTACAATGGGGCGCATTTGTGACAGAAGCAAAACAACAAAAAACGGCAAATTCCGTCCGTGGCTTTTAAGAATGTGCGGTCCTGTTGCAATTTCGTCCTTTTTAATGTATCAGTCCTCGTTAGCAAATCTGCCATATACTGCAAAGGTTATCTATCTTTTCATTACCTATATTTTATGGGGTTCTGTTTTCTATACTACGGTTAACATTCCTTACGGTTCAATGGCATCTGCCATATCAAATAACCCTGACGACAGGCAGTCACTTTCCACTTTCAGGTCAATGGGTGCAATGCTTGCAGGTGCATTTGTAACTGCTGTAATTCCTCTTATTGTTTATGATAAAGTCAACGGAAAAGATATTATGAATGGTGGCAGATTTACTCTTATTGCAGGTGTTTGCTCTGTTCTTGCAATTGTTTGTTATCTGCTTTGCTACAGTTTAGTAAGGGAGAGAGTAACATTTAATTCACAACCATTAAAGCATACAGATAACAATGTTTTCAGAATGTTAGGTAATGCAGTTAAAAACAGAGCGTTGATTTCAATTATTGCTGCCTCTGTTGTTATGCTTTTAGCTCAGTTGACACTCCAGCAGATGACAAACTATATTTACCCGAACTACTACGGAAATGCAAGTATGCAAAGTGTTTCAACCCTTGCAATGTCGGGCGGTATGATTGTTGCCGCGTTTATTGCTAAACCGATTGCGCGAAAATTCGGTAAAGCGGAGATAAGTGCATTTTCAAATCTTTTAGCAGGTCTCGGCAGTTTTTTGATTTACTTTATAAGACCGCAGAATGTTCTTGTATATATCGCCATTCAGACAATTTGTTGGCTCGGTTTAGGTGTTTTCTCAATGGTTTCCTGGGCACTTATTACTGATGTTATTGACTATTCTGAAATTAAAAACGGAATAAGGGAAGACGGTTCGGTTTATGCTCTTTATTCTTTCGCAAGAAAATTAGGTCAGGCGGCGGCATCGGGTGTAACAGGTGCGCTTTTAACTGCTATCGGCTATTCGGAAGCTACTGCTTTTGATAAAAATGTTCTTGATGGTATATTTGATATTTCAACTCTCGTCCCTGCGGTTGGATTTATTCTTCTTGCAGCAATCCTTTGGTTCTGGTATCCGCTTCATAAAAAACAAGTCAATGAAAATGTAGCATATTTAGAAAAAAAGCATAAAAAATGAAATAAACGGAATTGCTTTAAGGCAGTTCCGTTTATTTCATATATTTTTCTCTGTATTTTTTAGGTGTTAAGTCCGTATATTTTTTAAAGGTTTTAGTGAAATAGTTTACATCAAGCATACCGCAACGTTGGGCGATATTCTGAATTTGCATATTTGTTGAAATAAGCAATTCTTTTGCTCTTTCTGTTCTCTGCTTGTTTACATAATCAGTTAATGTACTGCCTGTTTCTTTTTTGAAAAGGGAAGATAGGTAACTAGGGTTAACCTCAAAAATTTTTGCAAGATTATTTAAGCTTAAGTCCGAAGCAATATCGGATTCAATTTGAGTTATAACCTTTTGAATTAGAAGTGAATAATTTCGTTGAGAATGCTTGTTAACAAGTCTGCAGTATTTTTTTACCATATATTTGAGCAATTCACTGCATTCTTCAACGCTTTGAGTTGCTTCAATTTTTAAAGCGAAATCCGATGAAACAACATCAATGTGGAAAGGATGCACCTTTCCTTGCTCGGCACCTTTTCTCAATAAGGTATTTAATATAATCAAAAAGTTCTTTGTGTTTCTTAAAGAATCGGTCAATCGTCTTTCAAGAGCATTTTCGGGTGTTATGTTTGCAAATATCATTTCTGCCTTGTGGGTAAGACCTTTTGAAACTGCTTCAATTAGCTCATTTTCCTTTGCATAGCGCCTTTCTAAAAGCTGAACTGTCATCCAAGATTCTGTTTCTTTGTGTTGATTATTGCTTTGAGAAAAAACAGGAATCTCAATGTCTCTTTCAAGATGTTTATGAACTATTGTGAAATTTTCAAAGCCTTTGAATATCAATTCTCCAAAAGAGCCTACAAGGGCAAGTATTGTATCATCATTGGGGAAATATGGTACAGCACCATAAAACTTTTCAAGTTGAATGTTGATATATGAGGGGAGTGAGCTTTCAACGGTTTTTTTGTTTATGGAGTTCTTTGTAACAAGCTCTTTTGTGTATGGGCCGAGAACGAGAATTGAAGAAGGCTTGCTTTCAGGAAGAGGAATGAAAACGAAATTGCACATAAACATATCTGAAATAACACTTATTTCACTCTTATCAAAAGCAATATTTTCACTTAAAAATCTGTTGTAATCTTCCTTAAGATTCAGAAGCTGACGGATACCCATATCAATATCTTCCGGAATATTCTTTTTTGTTAAAACAACAGTTCTGATTTTTAAAGCTTCAAAAGACTTTCTGAAAAACTCTAATTCTTTTTTATAAAACAAGTTACTCACCTCATCACTATATTTACATTATCGTATAATTTTTATAAAATTTCAAGAGTGTGCAAAAAATAATACTAAAAAATGCAAAAAAAATACTCACAAAAAAACTAAATTTATTATAAAATTGAGATGTTGAAAGGTTTTGTGTAAATTTTACAAAATTTACTGACAAAATCGGAAAAATATAGAAAAAGGAGAGAATCTATTATGGCTAAAAAAGAAGTTAAATTAGATTCAAAGGGTTTCCGCAAGTTCGGTATGCGCGACAAAGTTGCTTATGCCGCAGGTGACCTTGGTTGTAATATGAGCTTTGCGCTTAAAAGCTCTATTATGGCAATTTTCTGGACACAGTTTATGGCTCTCGGCGAGGAAATGTATGCTTTCTTGCTGGTAATTGTTCAAATCTGGGATGCTATCAATGACCCGCTTTTAGGTTCATTGTTTGATGCAGATAAAAAATTCCACAAACACGGTAAATTTAAGACTTACATTTTTGTTGGTGCAATGGGTCTTCTTTTCTCCGGTTTGTTCTTCTTCCTTCCCGTTCCCAACGCTCCTCGTCTTATGAGATGCGTATTGTTTGTTTTAGGTTATGTTCTCTGGGATGCATTCTATACTATTGCAAACGTTCCTTATGGTTCAATGATGTCCGTTATCACAACAGATGGTGCTGAGCGTTCTGAGCTTTCAACATGGCGTTCAATCGGTTCAATGATTGGTAATGTTGTACCTATGGTTCTTCTTCCCATTCTTTGCTACGATGCAAGTAATAACCTTAAGGGTGAGGTTGTTTTCATTGCTGCAACAATAATGGGTGTTATCGGTCTTGCTTGCTTTATCTTTATGCTTAAAAAGACCACAATCCGCGTTGAAGAAAATTCAGTTACAATCAGTGAAGAAAAACAGAAATTCAATGTTTTCAGAGCTATGGGTAACTTTATGAAAAACCGCGCAGCAGTTGGTGCAACTCTTGCAGCAATGGCAATGTTTATCGGTATGCAGGGCTCAACAACAGCAACAACTGTTCTTTTCCAGTCCTATTTTGGAAATGCTAAAGCATCAGGTGTTATTATGCTTATCAGCTATCTTCCTATGTTTCTCTTTATGCCGTTCATCAAGAAAATTGTTAACAAATTCGGTAAAAAAGAAGCTTGCGCAGCAGGTGCAGCAGTCAGCTTGTTTGGTGCAGCTCTTCTCTTCCTTCCCCTTGGTAACGGTGGTGCAGGTTTGATTGGTTATATTATCGCTCAGGTATTCTTTGGTCTCGGTCTTGGCTTCTATACTTGCGTATCATGGGCTCTTATGGCAGATGCTATTGACTATAACGAATGGAAAAACCATACAAAAGAAGAGGGTACAGTATATTCACTTCACTCATTCTTCCGTAAGCTTGCTCAGGGCCTTGGACCATCAGCAGTTATTCTTATTATGAAAACTCTCGGTTATGATGGTGCTCTTGGTGCAAATCAGCCTTTTGAGGTTGCTGAAAATATGAAGTGGCTTGTTGCAGCTCTTTACACATTCAGTGCTGCGGTAATGTTTATAGCTATCGCTTTTGTTTATGACCTTAACAAGAAAAAGGTTGCACAGATGACTTCTGAACTTGAAGAGAGAAGAAATTCTGTAAATGCAGAAATTGCGGAATAATAATTTTGCAAAAATGGCAGAAAATGAATAAATAAAATTGAAACTGCCGACAATTAATGTGTCGGCAGTTTTTAATAAACAATACATTATTTTCCTAAAGGAGAAAAATATGAGAAAAATTTTAAACATTAACAGAAAATGGGCTTTTTCAAAGCAGGCAACAACCGTTCCCGCAGAAATGCCTTCAAATTGGTGCTTCGTAAACCTTCCTCATTCCTGGAACGCTATTGACGGTCAGGATGGTGATAATGATTATTTCCGCGGTACTTGCTATTATGTGAAAAGCTTTAAGAAATTTGAGCTTCCCGAAGCAGAAAAATATTACCTTGAAATCAAGGGTGCAAACTCTTCTGCAGACGTGTATCTTAACGGCAAGGTTCTCGCCCACCACGATGGCGGTTATTCAACCTGGAGAGTTGATATAACAAACGGTATCAAAGAAGAAAATCTTCTTGTTATTGCAGTTGATAATGCAGCAAATGACAAGGTTTATCCTCAGATGGCAGACTTTACCTTCTATGGCGGTCTTTACAGAGATGTTAACATCATTTGCGCAAACGATTCTCACTTTGAGCTTATGCACCACGGTGGACCCGGTCTCAAAATCACACCCGAAATCAACGGTATCAATGCTGATGTCGAAATTGAAACATGGGTTGTTAACCTTAAAGATAATCAGAAGCTTCGTTATGTAATCAAATCTGCTGACGGTAAAGTAGTTGCAGAAAAAGAAACAACAGATACAAAGGTTAATCTTGAAATCAACAATGTTCACCTTTGGCACGGTAAAAAAGACCCCTATCTTTATACCGCAGAAATTGAGCTTGTTGATGGCGAAAATGTAGTTGATAATATTTCTTCTCGTTTTGGTTGCCGTACCTTTAAAATCGACCCTGAAAACGGCTTTATTCTTAATGGTGAAGAATATCCTCTTCGTGGCGTATCCCGCCATCAGGATAGATGGGGCTTCGGTAATGCTCTTCTTCCTGAGCATCACAAAGAAGATATGGATTTAATCTGCGAGGTTGGTGCAACAACAATCCGCCTTGCTCACTATCAGCACGACCAATATTTCTATGACCTTTGCGATGAAAGAGGTCTTGTAATCTGGGCAGAAATTCCCTATATTTCAAACCATATGCCCGGTGGCAGAGAAAACACAATTTCTCAGATGAAAGAGCTTATCGTTCAGAACTATAACCACCCCTCAATTGTTGTCTGGGGTCTTTCAAACGAAATCACAATGAAGGGCGACAGTGACCCCGATTTGCTTGAAAATCACGAAATTCTTAACGACCTTGTTCACGAAATGGATAAAACAAGACTTACAACAATCGCTGCAGTTTCAATGTGCGATATTGATAGTCCTTATATTCAGATTCCAGATGTTGTTTCCTATAACCACTATTTTGGTTGGTATGGCGGAGATACAACTATGAACGGACCTTGGTTCGATAATTTCCACGCTAAATACCCCAATATTCCAATCGGTTGCAGTGAATACGGTTGCGAAGCTCTTGATTGGCACACATCCGATCCCAAGCAGGGCGACTACACAGAAGAATATCAGGCATATTACCATGAAGAGCTTATCAAACAGTTCTTCTCCCGTAAATATATGTGGGCAACTCACGTATGGAATATGTTTGACTTTGGTGCTGACAGTCGTAACGAAGGTGGCGAAAACGGACAGAACCATAAGGGTCTCGTAACCTTTGACCGTAAGTATAAGAAAGACTCCTTCTATGCATATAAAGCATGGCTTTCCGATGAAAAATTCGTTCATATCTGCGGTAAAAGATATATCGATAGAGTTGAAGATGTAACAAAGGTTACTGTATATTCAAATCTTCCTGAAGTTGAGCTTTTTGCAAACGGAAAGAGCCTCGGTAAGAAAACAAGTGATGTTCATTTCTTCTATTTCGATGTTCCCAATGTTGGTGAAACAGAGCTTAAAGCTGTTGCAGGCGAGTTTACAGATACATCAGTAATCCGCAAGGTTGATGTTTTCAATGATTCTTATAGACTTCGTGAAACAGGCGCAGTTCTTAACTGGTTCGATATTACTGAAATTGACGGCTATTTCTCACTTAATGATAAAATGAGCGATGTTATGGCTTCCGAAGAGGGCAGCCAGCTCTTTATGGGTCTTATGGCTAATGCTATGAAAAACCACGGCGATAAGTCAATGATGGGTGATATGGGCGCAGAAATGCTTTCAGGACCTATGATGCAGATGATGGGCGGTTTCACCGTTATCCGTCTTGCAAACCTTATGGGCGCTGCAAACCTTCACTTCACAAAAGAAGAGCTTCTCCAGCTCAACGCAGCACTTAACAGAATAAAGAAATAAAACAACAAACTCCTCTTGCTTTTGCAAGGGGAGTTGTGTTTTAGCCACCAGCCACCAGTCGCCAGCCACCAGCCACCAGTCGCCAGCCGCCAGCCGCCAGCTACCAGATGCCAGTTGCCAGATGCCAGTATTATTTATGCAAATTTATAAATTCAATAAGTCTTTGCCAATCAAGACGGCTGAAATAGTGAAGACCGTCTCTCATATGATAGCCAATATCACCATCAAAGAATTTATCGTCAACCTGTGGTGGTCTGTCTTCGTATTTAAAGCCATTATTGAATGCATCACTCGAAGCAACGCAACAAAGCATTTCTGAAAGCGGGTCTGCCCATTTATCAAGGGCGGCACTACCTATAAGCACCTTTCTCGGTGCAATTGACGCCACAAGATAATGCTGGTCAAAGGGCATAGCTTGTTCATTGTTGCAGTATTTCTTATAATTCTCGCAGAACCAGAAGGGGAAATTGCGGCAAATATCTGCAACTCTTTCGCCACCCTCGGCAGTTCCTCTTGCAATTGCCGCACCGCTGCAGCCTGAATCATTAGAATATGAAAAAGCAAATCTTTCATCGGTTGCACCTGCTAAAAGTGCGGTTTTTCCAAGCCTTGAATGACCGCATACTGTTGCACAGTCAAGGTTGAGTTTTTCGGGTATGGTATAGGCATAGTCTAAAACCCTTTGCGCACCCCATGCCCACATAGCAATTTTACCGCAGTCAGTTGCACCTCTTTTACCGTCAGGGTATAAAACGCCTGCGAGCTTGTTTGAGAAATCACCATCGTCACTTGTGATATCATCATAATATAAAGATAATACCGCAAAGCCGTTGTCAATAAGCTCTTCTGTTGGCATATATCTGTCAGGGTTATCGGGTCTGAAATTCACGTGAATAAAAAACGGATGCTTTTTATCATCTGTTGGAAGAGTTGCTAAAAAGGGGAAAGAGAATTCTTTTCCGTTTATAATGCAGTTAGCAGTAACTCTGTTGCAAACTGCTTTACCTGCGCAGAATTTAGGAATTACAGCTTCCTCAACCTCAAAGGTAATCTTATCGGGTTTTGGTGGCATATAGCCGAATAAATCGGTATAAACCAATTCGAGCATTTCTTCTCTTGATTTAAGTTCGGGAACTTTTCTTTCTTTAAGCATTTCTTTGAGCATTTTTTTCAACTCCTTATTGAAACCATAATATCACCAAATTCGATAATTTTCAATAATATGACATAATAGAAAATATATATTTGCAAATTAAAAAGCTCTGTAAGTTTTTTCTTACAGAGCTTCTATTTATTAAGCAGTAGCTTTTTTATATTTCTTCCTTGTTAAAAGCTGAATAACAATCATTATTGCAACAAGTCCGAGACCGATAGCATCGGTTACTAAACCGGGGTAAATCAGTAATAATCCACCAACTGCACTTACAATTCTTTCATACCATTTCATATCGTGCAAGAAATAGCCTTGTAAGGAAGCCGCAACGCCAAACATACCAATAAACGAAGTAATGCAAATTAAAATTACTTCAGGTACTGTTGTGTCAATAAAGAGCATTGCAGGGTTAAGCGCAAACACATAAGGAACAATGAAAGCACCGATAGCAAGCTTTGTTGATGTAAGAGCGGTTTTCATTGGGTTAGCCTGAGCAATTGCAGCACCTGCATACGCTGCTAACGCAACGGGAGGAGTAAGGTCTGCAACAATGCCGAAATAGAAAACGAAGAAGTGCGCTGCTACCATAGGAACGCCCATCTGAACAAGTATGGGAGCACAGGTTGCTGCCATAATGCAGTAGTTAGCGGTTGTGGGAACACCCATACCGAGAACAATACAGCAAAGCATTGTCAGGAAGAGAGCGATAATAACCTGGTTGCCTGCTAATGCAACGATACCGTTGAAGAGCATAAATGCAAGACCTGTAACGCCGATAATACCTGCGATAATACCTGCAACACCGCAAGCAGCTGCAACAGTAATCATACCCTGACCACCCGCAGCGAGAGCTTCAAGAATTCTCTTGGGGGTAATGCGGTGGTCTTTGTTAAACAAGCTAACAACGATTGCAACAACAATTGCAATTGCAGCAGCGTAAGCAATTGAACGAGTGCTTGTACCAACAAGATAAATGAGAAGTATCAAGGGTAAAAGCAAATATGTCTGTTTAAGTAAGGGCTTTAAGCGAGGAAGTTCTTCTTTTGTAAGACCGCGAAGACCTTCTTTTTTAGCCTCTAAATGAACTGTTATGAAAACACCTGCAAAGTATAACACAGCAGGTAAAATTGCCTTAACAACAATGTTTGAATAAGGAACACCAACAGTTTCAGCCATAAGGAAAGCAGCCGCACCCATAATAGGTGGCATAATCTGACCACCTGTTGAAGCGGAAGCTTCTGCAGCAGCGGCAAATTCGGGCTTGTAGCCTGTTTTCTTCATAAGAGGGATTGTAACCGCACCTGAACCAACTGTATTAGCAACAGAAGAGCCTGAAACCATACCTTCAAGAGCAGATGCCACAACCGCAACCTTAGCAGGTCCGCCTGAAAAACGGCCAACAAGTGCGTTTGCAATTCTGATGAAGAAATCTGCAATGCCTGTTCTTTCGAGGAATGCACCAAAAATAATAAACATTACAATGTATTTTGAGCAAACATTGATGGGTGTTGAAAGGATACCTTCTTTTGAATAGAACAAAACGCGAACATATTCGGTTATACGGGCAACCATGCTGGGATTTGTTGAGCCCCAGATAAGAGCATATACCAACAATGCACCTGCCACGCACAAAATCGGTAAACCAACACTGCGGCGGCAAAGCTCAACAAGGCAGATTATGCCCACAATGCCAACTGCAACCTCAATAGGTGTGATTTTAAAACGGGAAACTATTTCAGTTGCGTTGATGCAGAAATACATAAATGCACCCGTACCCGCAATCATAAGAATGATATCGTACCAAGGAATATAATTGGTTTTCTGCACACCCTTTTTAGCAGGGAAAACAAGATAGCCTATGAAGATTATAAACGCCATAAATGATGTAAGGCGAACCTCATCAAGCCAGGTTGCAAATAAGGTTACATATATACAAAAAATTGAAAAAGCCGCAAGAATGCAAGTAACAACTGTTTTGGGAATGCCTTCCCATACACGTGTGTTAGACTCACGGTCAAACTTTTTCATAACATCGTCAAGATTCATGGGCTCTTGGGTTTCAGGAGCTGTTTTTTTCTTTAAAAGCGCCATAGGAGCCTCCTTTTTTCCGAGAGTAATAAAATAATCTTGGCTGCAGCTTTTAACTGCAGCCAAGCAAAATAAACAGTAAAAAAGATTATGCTGTTTCTACAGTAACACCTTTTTCGCTGAAATACTTAGCAGCACCTGCATGGAAGGGAACAGTCATACCGCTTGTTGCGTTTTCAATTGAAAGTTCTGCACCTTTTGCATGAGCACCTGTAATAGCATCTACATTATCAAAGATAGCTTTTGTGAGGTTATAAACATCATCTTCACTTGCATCTGCATTTACGATTAAAGTAGCTTTAACTGTAACAGTTGTTACATCTTCTTTCTGTCCGTCGTAAGTTTCTGCAGGAATTTTATATGTTGTGTAGAAGGGAGTGTCCTTCATAAGCTTGTCAGCAACGTCACCATCGATGGGAACGAGATATGCATCTGCAGTTGCGCAAAGCTCCTGAATAGCGGGAGTGGGAGCACCTGCTACGATAAATGCTGCATCGATTTTTCCGTCCTTAAGAGCATCTGCTGAATCAGCAAATGACTGATACTGAGGCTGAATGTCTGCTTCTTCTAAGCCTGCTGCATTGAGAACATCAATAGCATTGAAATAAACGCCTGAGCCTGCAGCGCCGATTGAAACCTTTTTACCTTTAAGGTCTGCAACGGATTTGATGTTAGCGTCCATAGTAATAAGCTGAACAGCTTCTGCATATAAACCACCAACAACGCGGAATGTATCAATTTTGCCTTCTTCCTGGAATGAACGAGAGCCTTCCCAAGCATAAGCCATAACGTCTGACTGAACAGTACCGAGCTGATAGTTACCTGTGTCAACACCGAGGATATTTGCTTTTGAACCATCGGTAGAAACAACGTTAACTGTGATACCTGTTGAAGATTTAATCTGGTTGCCAAGGATTCCGCCGTAGCCGTAGTAAGTACCTGCTGTACCACCGGTACCCATTGTCATGGTAGTTGCTTTGCCTGTATCATTGTTAGCATCAGGGTTAGCGTCACCATTGCCACCACATGCTGCCAATGAGAAAACCATTGCCAATACCATTAAGATTGCGATAATGCGTTTCATAAATTTTCCTCCTTATTTAAACATAAATAACCTTGATAAGCTAATTTACGTTATTAATATTGCTATTATACATTATTATCGTTTGTTTTGCAAGAGGGAAATGTGGACAGTGAATTTTATGTCCCTCGCGTCTCCGCCAAGGCGAACCGACGCGAGATGGACTATGGGTTCGAATCCCTTACTAAAGATAAAAGAAAAGCACCAACCGCAAGGGTTGATGCTTTTTAGAATGATAGAATAAGGCCAAAGCTATTTAAGTAATAAAGTGATATTTTCGCAAGCGAAAGTGTTATTGAAACCTTACGGTTTCAGTGATATTATATTCGCCCATTTAACTGCCCGAAGGGCAATATCACTCGGCTTTAGCCGAATATCACTGCAAAGCAATATAACTCGCCAAAGGCGAATATAACTGAAAAAACGACTTGTCGAAACAAGTCGTTTTTTCTGGCCCGCCCAAAGGGATTCGAACCCCCGTTCTTCAGAATCGGAATCTGCTGCGTTATCCAGCTGCGCCATGGACGGAAATGTTTCTTCAATATTATAAACATATATTAAGTTGATTTCAAGAGAAAAATGGATTTAGTTAAATTTTATATTAACCATTTTTTAATAAATTTGGTTTAAGTTGACATTAAAAATATAATTGTTATAATGATTTTGAGGTGACGAGTATGAAAAAAGTAATTACAATTATTTTATCTGTTGTTTTATTGCTTTTAATTTCTGCTTTTTTCATTTTAGAAACTCCATTATTTTACACAAGTGAAGAAACTAGTGATTTTACTATAGGTGTTAATGAGTTGGGAAATAAGTGTTTTGTATGCACATGTAAATTCACTGAAGTGCAAGACGAATACACAATAATAATTCCTGACGATTATAATAATATCCCTATTACTCAGCTTGGTGGTGCTTTCGGTAAGGGCGCACCAGCACCGTTTATGGTCGATATTGCGGATTTTTATATGAATGCTCCTGAAGATTCGGAATTTGATAGTGTTTATTCGAAAACTCTAATTGACTCGGATTTTAAATTTACCTTTGAAAATGTTTTGTTTAATATAAATATTGGAAAAAATATAAAAAAGATAGAAAGAATATCTCTTGATGAATACTATCCTCACATAAATGAAGATGAAACCATAACCTTTTATCACCCTGTTGTTAAGATTAGTTGTTCTGAAGATAATGAATATTTTTATTCTAAAGATGGTAAACTCTATGATAAAAAAACTGATAAATTAATTGATTTCCCATACGCTTCAAAAAAGGGGATAAAAGAATTTACCTCTGAAAAAACATTCAGTTATGACAATAAATACTATGCTATACAAACAGTTGAAGAAACAGATGATGTATCCGCCATTATTGTTTCAGTTTATGAAACCGAAAATGATGAGTTCGTTGCATCTTTTTCACCTGCAAGAGCTTGGGACTTTTGGGGGATTTGTTGGGAAAGAGATACATACAATATATGGATTCAATCTTCCGATATTGGCATATATTGTTATAAATTTGATAATAACAATTGGGTGTTAAATGAAAATCTTGAACTGCCTGATTATATAAAAACAAGATATGATTAATAAGATATATTTTTAGGGACAGCTTGATGCTGTCCTTTTGTTATATATTAAACACCAAAATTGTTCAACTCTAACAAGAAAACACTACAGTATTCTACACCCCGAGAGATTTTTCTACATTGTTATTTAACACCAAATATGTTAGAATTATTATATTATATGAAAAAGGGGGATTTATATGGGTAAAGGTAGCATTAACTCTGCGGTTGATAAGGTCAAATGGTTTGCCGGTGAAATCAAAGACCATTGGAGCACTCCTGCAGAGGGTAAATATGTTCCTTATAAGGAATATAAAGATGTTGTTATTGGTGTTGGTGCAAACTACACAGGTTCAAAAACACTTGAATATATCGGTTTCTGGTCAAGCTGTTTCCTTATTATGCACCACTACAAATTACCTTATCTTACATTCTCGGTTATCGGTCTTCTGAATATGCCTTTGGGTTATATTTCAGCTCTTATCTGGTGGTATGTTTGTGATAATTTAGGTTTCTTACCTAAGAAGACCGAAAGAAAGGTTTATTTTGTTTATGGTCTTATGATGGCGTTTGGTATTTCAACGCTTCTCTTTGACTATTCAATGCTGTTTAACCAATCGGGCTCGTTTATTACTATGCTCAATAGCTTTGAGGGTATGAATGCCACGGCGTGCTTTAAAACCTTCGGTACTCATTTTCTATATACCGGTTGGGTTGGTGCCCGTAATATTTTCTGGCGTAAAAAGCTTATTCCTAAATACGGCAGATATAAATACAGCCTTTACTGCGATGTTATACCGAAGGCTATAATGGTTATTCTTATCGGTTGGCTTCCTGTTTATAATATCGGTGATGTTGCAACACGTGTGTGGGTTGCTAACCTTTTGTTTGCTACATATAATGTTTTCGGTTTTGGCAACGTACTTGAGGAATGCTCAAAGAGAATCAGTCCCAATCTTCAGGAAAGAATTCTTGTTCGTAGCTATCCCGTTAAAATATCCCATATTTTTAACTCTATTCTTGCTATTATTCTTCCTGCCATTGTAGGCACACTTCGTTATGAATGGGCAGATATTAATTTCTACAGATTTGTTATTCCCATTACCTTCATTATTTCTGCAGCTTTCACAATGGGTCTTGCCGGCAGAATTAAGGAAAGAATTCCTCAACCGCCCATCGAAAAGAAGGTGCAGATTAAGTTCTGGGATGGTATGCTTGGTGTTTTGAAGAATAAATATCTTCTTATAAATACCGTTGTTGGTCTTATTGATTCACTCGGTAACGGTATGCTTCCCTTTGCAACTATTCTTTATTTTTATACCTTCCGTCTTAGTGGTCTGCCGTATTCATTGTTGGTTGCCCTCATTTCCTTTGCGGGCACTCCGCCTGATTTATTATCACCCTATTTCCTTAAGAGATTTTCGTATAAGCAGATGATGATATTCTATCAGTTAAGCCGTGCAATAGGTAATGCAATTATCGCCGTTGCTATGTGGACTTTAGGTGATAATCTTGCTCTTTGCGGTACAATCTGCGTTGTTGTTCTCTTCTTTATGGAAATGACCAAGACCGTTCCTACAACCGCGGGTCACGATATGGGTGTTCGCATCAATGACTATCAGATGTATCTGTCCGGCGAACGTCTTGAAAGCTTTAAAGATATTTTTGGTTGGTTTACAGATCCTATAACTAAATTCGTAAGTCTTATTATTCCCATTTTCTTGCTCAAATACGGCTTTAACAGTAACTGGGAAATTCTTTTCTATGACGGTTCAAGAAGAAACATTGTCGTTGTGCCGATTATTATTGATGCAATCGGTTTCTTCCTTATGACAATTCCGTATTTCTTCTGGGATTATGACAACAAGAAACAAAATCTTGTTATGGAAGTTCTTAAACGGCGAGCAGAGGTTACGGAAAAGAAAGCCCAAGAAGAAGGCGTGTCCGTTTCCGGTGGCTATAAAGGTTAAGGGGGTGAGTTGAATGAGTAAAAAAGAAAAGAAAAAAATTAACGATTGGCAGGATGATATTCAGCTCGATATTCCCGAGGATGAAATATGGACTTATCAGGTTCCGGGTCTTGCTGCACCTCATATCAACAAACCCTATAAGTACTATAATCTTAAGAAAGTAGTATTTGTTTTGGTTATTATTGTTGCAGTTTCTCTTTCAATGTATTTCAGTGTTATGGCTTTGCAGAATGACACATTCGAATATAATGAAACCGAGCAGGGTATTGAATTTTCAAAATTCAGCAACACGGGCTACCTTTATGAGCTTGATATTGATTATGTTTCTGATATTGAATATATTCCCGGAAACAATGACCCTAACACTAACTTTAAAGTTGTTAAGGATGAAACAAAGCCTATAACATCCGTAAGGCAGTTTACTCTTAACTGTGACGATAAAATCAAAACCATAAGAATCGGTGCGAATGTAACAGATGTTGATACAAAAGCGTTTTATTCTTGTTGGGCGTTGCAGAATATTGAGGTTGATGAAAATAATCCGAATTACTGTGATGTTGATGGTGTTCTTTATAATAAGGATAAAACAGCAATTCTTTGTTATCCCTGCGACCATGATGAATATCTCCGTCAGAAATACGGCTACGAAAGAGAGCTTTATAAAGACGAGGTTACTGCCGAGTATGAAAGAGATATTCAGACCTATGTTGTTCCTGCAACAGTTGAAAAAATTGATGAAATGTGCTTTAACTACGCAAATCTTCGTGTGATTTATTTACCAGAAGGTTTAAATAGAATTGAAACATTGGCAATCTTCAAGCTTCACGAAAGAGTTGACCAATGGGGAACAACTCCGTCACTTGTTAATATTTATTCTTACAAATCTGATAAAGTAGCAGACACGCATTTCACTACTGAAAAAACACTCGGCAAAGTATATAATTCATTACCCGAAGGTCTTGAATTTATAGGTTCGGACGCTTTCAGCTATAACCAGGCTCTTTCTTATGTGTATATTCCCGAGAGTGTTACCCATATCGGTCATCACGCTTTCTGGGACACAGTATATAAAGAAGATGGCGAGCTTAAGGGCGTTACGGAAATTTCTGTTGCTTTCTCTGAAGAAGAATTCAACAACCTTGAAATAGGTGATGATTGGAAACCCAAATATGACTACTTGCTCTTTAAAAAGGCAGTAGAAACAGTATTTGATGCTGAAAGGAAATAAATAAACAGGTGTATCAGAAAAATGACTTTTCTGATACACCTGTATTTTTTTAACTTTTCCAGAACTTTCTGTCTAAGCTTCGGTATTGAATTGCTTCAAGAATATGTTTGTTTTCAACCGTTTCGCTTTCGTCAAGGTCTGCGATTGTTCTGGCAACCTTTAAAACCTTGTCATAAGCTCTTGCAGAAAGACCGAGTTTTTCAAAAGATACCTGAAGTGTTTTTTCTGCGGTAGGGGAAAGCTGACAATATTTTCTTGTAAGAGAAGATGTCATTTTTGCGTTACAGGTAATTCCCGTTCCCTTAAAGCGTTCAATCTGAATTTGTCGTGCCTTATTTACTCTTTCCCTGATTGATGCGGAGCTTTCGCCCTCTTCTTTATCGGAAAGCTGATTATAATCAACGGGCGGAACTTCAATATGTATATCGAGTCTGTCTAAAAGCGGACCTGATACCTTTGAAAGGTACCTTGCAGGCGCACCCTTAGGACAACTGCACATTCTCGTTGGGTGTCCGTAATAACCGCAAGGACAAGGGTTCATAGCGCAAATAAGCATAACAGAGCAAGGGTAAGTCAAAGCGCAAGCCGCACGGGAAATTGTAATTGTTTCGTTTTCAATGGGTTGCCTTAAAACCTCCATTGTACTTCTGTTGAATTCGGGCAGTTCATCGAGGAAAAGAACACCATTATGAGCAAGAGAAAGTTCACCGGGTTTAGGTATTGTTCCGCCACCTGAAAGTCCGGCAGGAGAAACTGAATGATGGGGTGCTCTGAACGGACGATAGTTTATTATCGCCTCATCCTTTGAAAGATTACCTGAAAGAGAATAAATTTTTGTAGTTTCAAGAGCCTCATCAACAGTTATGTCAGGGAGAATTGTAGGAATACGCTTTGCAAGCATACTTTTACCCGAACCGGGCGGTCCGATCATCATAACATTATGACCGCCTGCGGCTGCTACCTCTAAAGCTCTTTTAACCTCAAACTGACCTTTAACATCCTTGAAATCGGGCATATGCTCCGGCATTTCATAATGCTTGAACGGTATCAGTTCAACAGGTTTGATTCTCTGAACATCATTTATATGGTCAACAAGCTGCTTCAGGCTTTCAACACCATAAACATTAACGCCCTCAACAATAGCTGCTTCCTGACAATTGTCAACAGGAACGTAAATATCTTTAACACCGTTTTCTTTTGCGGCAATAACCATTGGCAAAACACCTTTAACACTTTTAACCGCACCCGAAAGAGAAAGTTCACCGATGAATACAGCTTCTTTGTAATTGCCTATAATCTGCTTTGTTGCAGAAAGTACGGCAATTGCCATCGGCAAATCGTAAAGTGAACCTTCTTTTCTCACATCCGCAGGGGCAAGATTAAAGGTGAAATGGGAAGATAAGTGCATTATTAAACCCGAATTATTAATTGCCGCAATAATTCGGTCACGAGCTTCGTTGACTGCAGTATCGGGCAGACCTACAATGTCAAGCATAAATTTGCCGTTGGTGATGTTCAGTTCAACATCAATCATATAGGATTCAAGCCCTAAAAGACCAACACTTTTTATTTTTGTAAACATAATTATTCAGTGTCGCTTTCTTCTTTTACATCTTCCGTAACGCTAACATCAACAAATAATTTATCGATTGCTTCTTTTAAAGTTTCTTCATTTTCCTTGTTGATTTCATCCTCTGAAACAGGTTCAAGCTCTTCCTGTTCTTCCACATAGAGCGGAGGATTAAAGTTGAATAAACCTGATTTCATAATAGAAATGAGTAAAAGGAAAATAACAACAGTTAAAGCAGAAATTGAGCAACCGAGTAAAAGTCCTTGAGGAACATATTTGAATGAAACCGTATGCTCACCTTCGGTAATATAAACACCTAAAAGTGCATCGTCGCCAATGCTTACAATTTTATCATCAGCAACCTTTTGACCGTCAATAAAAATACTCCAACCGCTGTCGTAGTTTATTGATGTGTAAAGAATACCGTCTTTAGAAACATTGATTGCACCTTCAATTTCGGTTTCTTCGAATTTAGTAACATTAAGTGAGTCTGCTTTTAATTGCTCATAGCCTTTGTTGAATGATTTTTCATCAAGAGTTACTGCATAAAGATAAGCACTGCCATCCGTACCTTCTGCAATAGGTGCGTAAATCTTGATTGTTTCGCCTTTTTTGAGATAACCTAAATCCATAATATATGGCTTGGTATCAACATTTTGAGAGATAACTGTTCCGTCATCAAGGGTGTAGGTGATGTTATCAATGTTGTTATTGCTTGTTTTAAAATAAACATAAGCGTTGCCGCTTTCTTTAACTTCGAGCATGAATGTTAATGATGCACCTGCGGTATCCTCAACAATATAAGGATAGCAACCCGTATCACTTAAGGATAAGTCGTTGCAGGAAGCTCCTGTTCCTGAAACATCTGTAACCTCTATATCGTTATAAACTGTATGAATTCCTGTTGCAGAACCGAAAAGCTGGCTTTGAACTTCAAATGGGTTTGCATTATCGTGTGACCATATTCTGATTTCTTCGTTAGCTCTGAAAGCAATAGGAAGCTGATAAAGGTTTTCATAAGCTGTGTATTTATCAACTGTGAACAGCTCTTTATAGAGTTTTGGGTTCATGGGAGCTTTTGAACCTGTGTAATTATCAACAATATAATCAAGGGCGAAGAAAGCATTATAAACAGGAGTTTGTCTGTGATAGGTATAGCTATTGATAAAGTTTGAGAACATACCGAGGTTTGACTGCATATTAGCAACGCTTTCATATGCCATAGATGTGAATGTGGACATACCGTTGTAGTAGTACCAACAGGGGTCCATTCTGGCTCTTAAAGCGGTTAATTCCATTCTGTAAGAGTCGTTGCCCTCATATTCATCAATTTTATCTTTGATTTCGCGGAAATTATCGTAATCGCCAACAAAGTTTGTTTTAGTCTGGTCCATTCGGTAGTTATTTGTGTTTGCAACTGTATATTCTGCGCAAACAGAGCAAAGAATAAGTGCCGCTGCTGCAATTGCAGGGTATTTGTCATTTTTAAGAATACCAAGAGCAAGGCAATAAATACCGATAAATGCAACGCAAATCCAGACACCTGTTTCGCTGAAATTTTTTGAACCGATTTCCTGAACAAGAATTATGAACGCTGTTGTTGCAACGCCAACACCGATAATCTGTCTGTTTGTATATTCCTTAATGTTTTTGATTGCTTTATAAGCAAATATAAGCAAAAGGAAGGAATACATATATGAAAAACGGTAGGGAAGGTCGTTAGGGAAATGGAAACCGTGCCAGATATAGTTAAGAATGTTTATATAGCAGCTTGCAAACATACCACCCAAAACACCAACGCTCATAATTTTCTCTTTAAGAGAAATCTTATTGGAGAAAATGAATAATGGAACAAGCATAACGGTAAGAATACCGCAATAAACATTGGGTAAAACATCTGTTCCGCTACTTCTTATGGTTGGGTCAAGGTATGCAAGATGGTTTGCAAGAAAATCAAATATTGAGAAATATGTTTTGAGTTCTGTGGGGAATGTGCCTGAGGTTGCAGAGCAATTTGCAAGAATGAAATAAACGGGCAAAAGCATAAATGCGGAAAGCATACCTGCACCAACAGAGCAGAAAGCGAATTTTGCACCATTGTCAAAAAATCTTGAGTTTCTTAAATTGTTGTAAGCCCAGGAGAAAAAGCCTTTAATACCTTTTTCTCTTTTGGCAAGTTTTCCGAAATAGGTATCGGTGAAATTGTAATTACTAAAGAAATAATAAATGAAATAAATAACAGAGAAGATACAAACCATATATCCCATATAATAGTTTGTAATAAGAGTGAGTGCTAAAGTTATTGTGTAAAGCTTTAATTTGCGCTCGCTTATTAATTTTTCAATTCCCAACATAACAAGGGGGAAGAGATAGAATGAATCAATCCACATTATGTTCCAGTAGTAAGCAATAAAATAACCGCTGCAAGCGTAAAGGACACCGAATGCAGATGTGAGAGGTGAAACATCTTTATTTTTCTTTGATAAGAAATACGAGAAGGTGAAAGATGCAAGTGCAGCTTTAAGAAGCACCATAACAGCAATTGCTTCGGGCATATTTTTATGTCCCAAAATGAGCATTACCACAAGGAAAGGTGAGGAAAGGTAGTTGAAGAAGTTGCCCAAAAACGCACTACCGCCACCTGATGTCCATGAATAAATCAAGCTGTCAAAGTTTGTTATTCTCTCATATAACTCGGCAAATAATGGCCCATATTGATGGTAAAGGTCCATTCGGAGAATTGTTGTGTCACCAAAAGGAATTAAGTCATAGCAGAAATATACAACCATCATAATTGCTGCGGTGCAACCGGCAGCAAGCCAAGAATAACGGGTTTTATAAAACGGCTTTAAAAGTGGTGAGCTTTGGAAATTTTCTTTTAAGTTCTTAAACATCATAAATTCTTCCTTTTAGAACAAAATAATACATACTAAATAATACCATATATCAGAATTTCTTTCAATGGTTTTTGGTTTGTAATTTTTAAATAAATTATTAAAACTGTTCTAAATTCGGACAAGTGATAATAGTATTTTTTTGAAAGGATTGAAAACTATGAAGGATTATTTGAACGCTATATCACTTTTGCCCGATAAATATAAATTGATTTTAACCGGTATTTCGGAGAATATAGCAGTTAAAGTTAAGGAAATTCGTTTCAGAAATGGTGAGCCAGTTACTTTAAATACTCAAGACACCATTTATTACATAAGAAATAACGGAGCTTTAACTGTTGCTTTTTCTTCGGATTTGCTTAGTGTAAACGAAAAAGATTTACAGGAAATTGTTTTTTATCTTTCACGCCGTTCTTTGCATACTTATCAGGATATGATTGCAAAAGGCTTTATTCCTTTGAGAGGGGGTTGCAAAGCAGGTGTTGTAGGCAGAGCGGTTATGAAAAATGGTGCTGTGTATTCAGTTTCCTCATTTAACTCTGTTAATATTCGTGTTTCAAGACCATTTTATGGTTGTTCAAAGGATTTAATAGAGAATGTTGGGGAGAATTGCGTCTCTTTTCTCATAATTGGTGCGCCACTTTCGGGTAAGACAACCATTTTAAGAGATTTATGCAGATTTTTTTCGGGTAAAGAAAGATTAAATCCCTTAAAAACCGCCATTATTGATGAGCGCGATGAAATTGCATCTCGTTCCTTTGGGGAGGGAATTGATGTTGGTGTTCACACAGATGTTTTAACTCTTTATCCTAAAGCTATCGGCACAGAAATTGCGGTAAGAACACTATCTCCTGATATTGTTGTTCTTGATGAAATAGGTTCAGATGAAGAGGCAAGAGCAATGCTTTCGGCGGTAAACACTGGTGTTAATTTTATTGCAACTGCCCACGGTTCAAGTATGGATGAAGTTTTGAGAAGACCGAATATAAAAAGGCTTGTTAATGCAGGCGCATTTAAAAAAGCAGTGGTTCTTTGCGGTAAGGATAACCCTTGCAAAGTCAAGGAGGTGGTTGTTTTTTGAAAACGGTTTTTGTAGTATCTTTAGCATTTTTGTTTTTGTTATCGGGAGTGCTGAATGTATTAAAGCAGGTGAGAATAACAAATGCTTTGGATGAAATTATCAGGTTTATAAATCTTGTTAAAACAGAGGTTCATTACACAGCCGCAGATTTTGAAAATATCTTTTTAAAGGGTAAAGCTCAAAATTATAAATATCTTTCCTTTTCCGATAACAGAATATTCCTCGATAACTCTGTCGGAGTAAAGTTTTCTGAAGATTTTAACGGCTTTATAAATAAAATCGGCACAACGGATGGAGCCGGGCAGATTAATATCTGTCGGGAATATAAAGAGAGATTTGAAGAATTGCTGACGAAACGAAAAGAAAAGGAAAAAGAAAAAATGCAGGTTAATACAGCCTTAAGTCTTTTTGGTGCTTTAACCGTTCTTATTTTCTTTTTGTAGGTGGAATATGGATTTTACAATTATTATAAAAATTGTAGGAATTGCCCTTGTAATCGCCTTTTTAAACCAGTTACTGCAAAAGGCAGGTAAAGAAGAATATACCTTGCTTTTAACAATTACAGGGCTTTTAATCGCGTTTATGGCTATAATTCCTGAGCTTTCAGATTTAAAGGATGCATTGTCATCGGTGATGGAATTTTGATTTTTTTGGAAATTGCAGTTTTCGTAATTGCAGGTGTTATTTTGCTTGCGCTAACAAGAAAAAATGCATCAACACTTGCAATTCTGTGTGAAATAGCTCTTGTTGCAGTAATTATTCTTAACATTATACCCGAAGCTGAAAAACTGATTTCGCTATTTGATAGTTTTGATAGCATGTCATCAATAAGTGAAACTGCTTTGAAGATAATGTTTAAAGCCTTTGGTATCCTTGCGGTTGGGGCGGTTGTGGCAGATATATGCCGTGATAATGGTGAAGGTGCAATTGCAGGTGTGGTGGAATTAGGAATGAAAATTTTTGCGATTTCTTGTGCATTGCCTGTTTTTAGTGCGGTTGTTGAAATTGCTTTAACCTTTTTTTAGGTGACTTTAAATGAAAAGAATTTTAAAAAAAATAGTGTTTTTTACTGTTTCTGTAATAATGTTTTTCTCTTTATCCATAAGCGCTGATGCTATAGAAGAAAATATCGACAGCTATAATGAAGAGTTCGATTTTCAAAGTATTGCAGATGCAATTGACGATGAAACTGCAGAGCTTTTAGCAGAAATAGGCATTGATGAAATAAGCTTTGAAAAACTTTTTTCGGTTAGTGTTTCAAAGGTTTTTAACGTTCTTTTTAACATAACGAAACGCTCTTTAACACAACCGCTGAAATTTTTAGTTTCTGCAACTGGTGTTTTGATATTAACATCGTTATTTTCATCATTTCTCAATTCCTCACAAACAATTTCGGTTATAGGAAATTCTGTGCTTGCGCTTTCGGTTGCTGTTCCTGTTGCAAATGGTGCAACAACTGCTTTTTCGGTTCTTGAAACTTTAAATGTTTTCACAACTGCCTTTGCAGGTGTGTTTGCTATGTTGGTTTCTTCTTCAGGGAAAGTGGCACTCGGCACATCTTATGCCTCTCTGGCAGTTTTATCAGATACCATGTTTTCCTCGCTTTTAACAGGTGTCAGTCAACCTGCGGTAAACGCAATGTGTTCTCTTGGTTTTTTATCTTGCTTTGATATATATAAATTCAGCGAAAAAATATCTGCAACAGTGAAAAAGCTATATATAACATTTTTGGGATTTATCGGCACATTTTTCTCGGGAATTGTTACCTTAAAAGGTGTTATGGGTGCAGGTGTGGATTCTTTAACATCAAGAGGCATTCGCTTTGTTGTAGGCAGAACTGTTCCCGTTGTTGGCGGTGCGGTCAGCGATACATATTCTGCTCTTGTTTCGAGTTTGTCTTTAATAAAAAGCACAGTTGGTATATTCGGTATAGTTACTGTTGTTTTAACTGTTTTTCCGTCACTTTTAGAGCTTATGGGTTGGGTTTTTGCTTTAAGTGTTGTTATCTCTGTTTCAGAGCTTTTAGGCTCAAGTGATTGTGTGGGAATGTTTAGCATTTTTAAAGATGCTTTAACTCTTTTGGGTGCAACAACGGTGTTTTCCGCGGTTATTTTCATAGTATCAGTAGGTGTGGTTATTTTTGTAAAGGGAGTTTGAAATGACAGAAACCATAAAAACAGTTCTTTTTAATTACGCGGTTTGTGCTTTGGTAGGGGGTGTTCTTGAATATATTGCACCAGAAAAAACAAAGAAAACCTTAAGAGTTGCAGTGGTTTCCGTTATGCTGTTAGTGGTTGTTTCGCCCATTGTAAAAAGTGAAATAAGCCTCGAAAATATGCTCCCTGAAGAAGAAATAAATGAAAATGTTAATTATAATGCCCTTATGCATACTGCAAATTTAACAGAGCGAAAGCTGCGGCAAGAAATGAAAGAAATACTCATAAAAGAAAACATAAATGAATATGAAATATATATAACAACAACTGTTGATGAAGAGGAAAACACGGTATATCTTGAAGAAATAAAAATAGAAATAGGAAAAAAATTTGAAAGCAAAATCAGTATTATAAAAAGTAATATTCCAAAAGAATATCAAGAGGTTTTAAAAGTCGGTGTGAAAAATGAATGAATTACTCGATAAATTGAAAAATCAGAGAATCGGCAAAAAGAACATTGTTTTGGTGGCAATTGCAATTTTAATAATATTTTTGCTTTTGATAAATGAATTTTTAACCTCTGATAATACCGAAAACATTACAAAAGAGAATACAGAAATTTATTCATCGCAGTACATTGAAAAAACAGAAAAAGAGCTTGAAGCACTTCTCGAAAACATAAGCGGAGCAGGGGAGGTTAAGGTTATGATTACCCTTGAAAACTGCTATGAAAATGTTTTCGCAAAAGGCTATAGCGAAAAAAATGATAATAAAACCGATTCACAAAAAAGTGAATCGGAAGAGGAGTATATAATTATTAAAAACGGCTCAAACAACGAAGAGTGTCTTGTTGTTAAGGTGTATGAGCCAACTGTTAAGGGTGTTGCCGTAATCGCTGAAGGTGCAGGTAACACTCAGGTGAAAAATGCAATAACCCAGACTGTTTGCGCGCTTTTTGATATAAGCACAGCAAAGGTTTCGGTAGAGAAAATGATACAAAAGTGAGGAGATTATTTATGAATTTATTAATTAAAAGACGACAGCTTATTTTAGCAACACTTGTTGTGGCCTTAGGCGCGGCGGTATTTGTGAATTGGTATTACACCGGTAACAATTCAACCATTCAATCCCCTGAAGAAACAACTGAGAGTGAATATGTGCAAAATCTCGGAGAAGCAAAATATGTTAACGCCACAGGGGAAGATGCTGACTATTTCAGCGAAGTTAAATTAAATCGTCAGAAATCAAGGGATGAAGCTTTAGATAAATTGAATAAATCTCTTGAAAAAGCTAAAAGCGGCAGTGAAGAAGCAAAGGAAATAACCAATTCAATTGATGAACTTACCGCTCAGATTAAGCTGGAAAGCGATATTGAAGCGCTTATTTCAGCAAAGCTTGCAAGTGAATGTGTTGCAGTAATCAATGAAAAATCTGCACAAGTTGTTGTTTCGAAAGATGCTTTAAGTGAAGATGCGGCATTGCAGATTATTGATGTTATAACAACGAATACAGATTTATCGGCTGATAAAATAAAGCTAACCGAAGCTGAATGAATTTTGTTTATGGATTGTCAGTAAAAATGTGATTATTTAAAATGCCCTCTTCCTGTTTCTTGACAACACATCATAAAAAACTATAATAAAAATAGTTAGTGTTTTATCAGGCTATGGAAGAGGGCAGTTTTATGTTAAATAATCAAAATGCTTTTGAAAAAATTAAAATAATAAATGGTAGCTGGTTGAAAATTTTAGCAGTAGTTTGTATGCTTATTGACCACCTTGCTTTTCTGATTTTACCATATTTTGACGTTTGCTATGAATCATATGGCTTTTTGGGTAAAGAAGTTTCAATAATTATAATCTGCCGATGGATAGGCAGGTTAGCATTTCCGATTTTTGCATTCCTTGTAACAGAAGGCTTTTTTTACACAAGAAACCGTAAAAAATATGGCTTGAATCTTTTTGCTTTTGCGATTATTTCTGAAATTCCGTTTAATCTGTTTGTTAGCGGAAAAATATTTAATCTGAATAGTCAGAATGTATTTTTTACTTTGTTTTTAGGCTTTCTTGCGTTATATATTTTAGAAAATATTAAAACGGATACCGAAAAAACAATATATGTTTTTGGTGTTGTGGTTTTATCACTTCTTATTAAGGGTGATTACGGAGCAAGAGGCGTAATACTTATAGTTCTTTTATATTTCTTTAAAAATCAATTGCCCTTTGCAAGTGTTTTATCACTTGGTTTGCTTTCAGGTGGTGTACCCGCATGGTGTGCTTTTGTTCCGATTAATATGTATAATGGTGAACGAGGTTTTATTAAAGGTAGGGTTGCAAAATATGCTTTCTATGCTTTTTATCCGATACATTTGTTTATTATGTTCGCAATAAAAAAATTTATTCTTTTATAATCTTACGCTGCCTACCCGTATGGTCAATCTCATAATTATCCCAATAAATCAATTTACTGACGGTTACGAATTCGTAGCCGTCTTTTTCTAATTTAGTGAGGATTTTATCTAGCGCCTCGGGTGTGTTTTCAACTCCGTTATGGAATAAAACAATTGACCCGTCTTGCACCTTGCTTGTGACCCTCGAATATATTTCATCAACAGAAAGCAACTTCCAATCTAAGCTGTCAACACTTGTTACAATGGTAAATCGTTTGTCTTAATAAGTTGTTTTTATGGTTGATATATCAGTACATTTATGATATAATATAAAAAGAATTGAGGTGCATTTTATGAGTGAAATTGAACGTATTATTAACGAGGTTGATAGTTCTATGTCTATGGAGGGGTTACCCCTTACGAATGCAGACAAAGAACGAATTGCGTTATGCCTTAATAACCCTAATGTGCTTGATGATATGATTAGTGAATTGTTAAAGAAACACACTGTTAATGCATAAGATTATGAAAAATTATAGCTATGATTATGAATGGGATACAGAATATTGTTATCCCAATTCAAATGTTTTGAAAAATAAACTTAATATCACAAATGCTGAGGATTTAGCTGTTGCGGAACGAGAAATAACCTCAATTAAATTAGCGTATGCTAAGCAAAATGTTATTGTAGGCGATTTTGATTTTTTACATTTAAAGAAGATACACAAGTTTCTTTTTGATGATATATATGAATGGGCAGGGGAACATCGCCATGTGAATATATCAAAAGGGAATCAGTTTTGCTTGTGGCAGAATTTGGAATCTTATGCTGATGTTGTTTTTTCTTCTTTGAAGAAAGAGAATTACTTGAGAAATTGCGATAATATTTCAGAAAGATTAGCTTATTATCTTAGTGAAATAAATGTTTTGCACCCATTCAGAGAGGGGAATGGCAGAACACAAAGGTTGTTTATTGAATATCTTGCATTTAATGCCGGCTATAGAGTTGACTTTTCTTCTGTTACACCTGAAGAAATGATAGTTGCAAGTGCTGAATCATTTGCTTGTGAATATGATAAAATCAACGAAATGTTTGAAAGAATTACAACGAAACTTTAAATTGTCTTCCTGTATGGTCAATCTCATAATTATCCCAATAAATCAATTCACTGACGGTTACGAATTCGTATCCGTCTTTTTCTAGTTTTGTAAGGATTTTATCAAGAGCCTCTGGTGTGTTTTCAACTCCGTTGTGGAAAAGTAAAATTGAACCATTTTGCGCTTTGCTTGTAACTCTCGCATACATTTCATCAACAGAAAGAAGCTTCCAGTCGAGAGAATCACAATCCCATTGAATCATCTTCATATTAAGGCTTTCTGCAACTTCAATGCTCTTGTTATCATAATCACCGCTTGGAGCTCTCACAAGCTTTGGAGAAACACCTGTTAAGGCTTCGATTTTCTTGTTGCAGTTGAAAATTTCTTGCTTGATTTGTTCTCTGCTTATTTTGCTGAAAGCTGCGTGGGTGTTGGAATGATTTGCCATTTCGTGACCGTTTTTATGAAACTTTTTTACCGCTTGGGGATTTTTATCAACCCAATCACCAACTGCAAAAATTGTTGTTTTTGCATTGTGCTTTTTCAGTATTTCAATCAGCTCGTCTGTGTCTTCTGCGCTCCATGCCGCATCAAAAGTTATAGCGATTTTTTTCTCATTAGTAGCAACGGAATAAATCGGTAATTTTTTTAAGGAGTTGCTGACAGTTGTGCCAATGTGCGAAATAGTAACGGTTGAAATAATTGTGATAGTAAGAAGTGCAAAAATCATAAAAATTGAACTGATTCTGATAACTTTAAATTTCAAAAAAATCACCCCGAGAAATTATATTCCCGGGGTAACATTAATATTAATATTCACCGCTTAAAACTGCTTCTGCGCAACGGATTCCGTCAACACCTGCGGAAACAATACCGCCTGCATAACCTGCGCCCTCACCGCATGGGTAAAGACCGCGAAGTCTTGTTGCCTGATAGAACTCATCACGGATAATTCTTATGGGTGATGAGCTTCTCGATTCCGGTGCGGTAAGCACAGCGTCATATAAATTGAAGCCATGAAGCTTATTGTCAAAATCCTGAATTGCTCCTGCGATTGTATCGGTAACCTTTTTGGGCAGAACTTTTCTTATATCAGTCATCGTAACACCCGTGGGGCAGGAGGGATTAACTGCGCCAAGCTTAGTTGAGGGTGTGTCTTTTAAAAAGTCGCCTAATAGCTGAGCGGGGGCGGTGTAATCACCACCGCCAAGCTTAAACGCTTTTTGCTCAATTTCTCTCTGAAGATACATGCCTGCAAGGGGGTGGTCGCTTTCGAAGGGCGGTTCAATGCCAACGAGTAATGCACAGTTTGCATTTTCTTTGTCACGGGCATATTCGCTCATGCCGTTAACAACCATTCCACCCTCTTCTGAAGAAGCGGCAACAACAGTACCACCGGGACACATACAGAAAGTATAAAGACCTCTGCCGTGTTTTGGGTGGCAGGCAAGCTTATAATCTGCCGCAGGAAGCAGGGGAGAATTCCATAGAGAGCCATATTGAGCCTTGTTGATATGCTCTTGCGGATGTTCAATTCTTGTACCAACAGAGAAAGGTTTCTGAATAATTTCAAGGCCTTTTCTATAAACCAGTTCAAAAGTATCTCTTGCAGAGTGACCGATTGCAAGAATGAGGGCATCGGTTTCAATATCAGTTGTTGTGCCATCAGGGTTTTTATAAGTGATACCCTGAACAAATCCGTTAGCAGTTATAATATCAACCAATTGTGTATTGAATTTGATTTCACCGCCTAAGCGGATAACCTCATTACGAAGATTTTTAACAACTGTTTTAAGCTTATCTGTACCAATATGAGGTGTTGCTGAATAAAGAATTTCTTCAGGTGCACCAAACTCTGCAAAGCGTAAGAATATCTCTCTGCATCTGCCGTCTTTAATGCCTGTTGTAAGCTTACCGTCTGAAAAAGTACCTGCACCGCCCTCTCCGAACTGAACATTGGAGTTTGTGTTAAGAACACGTTCTGTCCAGAAACGGTTAACCTCTTTTGTTCTTTCCTCAACGGCAGAACCGCGCTCTAAAACAATGGGGTTAAGACCTGCTTTTGCAAGGGTTAAAGCGGCAAACATACCTGCAGGACCAAAGCCAACAACAACGGGTCTTAAAGGGAAATTCCTTTTCGCCTCAGGGATTGCATATTCATATTTTTGAGTAACAAAAGCCTTGTTTTGCGGAAATGGTGCAACAATTTTCTCTTCATCAAGGTCTGTTTCAATTTCCACTGAATAAACAAGTATTATGTTATCTTTCTTGCGGGAGTCAATAGAACGCCTTGCAAGAGTGAATGATTTTATATCATTTTCTTTGATTTTCAATGCCTTTGCGGTAGCAATTTTGACTTCTTCATCTGTTGAACCCAAGGGCATTTTTATTTCATTAATCCGTATCATTTTGAATCCTTATTTTAAAAATTTTCCTGCATTGCTACCTGCAATTCTGCCCGTTGTAAAAGCAAGGTGCAAGTTATAACCGCCGCAGTCACCGTGTATATCAAGAATTTCACCGCAAAGGAATAATCCTTCTGTCTTTTTGGACATCATTGTGACCGGTGAAATCTCATTTGTGTTAATTCCGCCCTTTGTAATCTGAGCGTTATCAAAACCTTTTGCGGATTTGATATTTATTTCAAAGCTTTTCAGTTGCTTGACAGCTTCTTTAATCTGAAAATCTTTAAGAGCTTTGCATTTTGTCTGCGATTTTATACCGCTTCGGTTCATAACCGCGAACCCGAGCTTTAAATTAACAACACCGTTTAAAACCGTTTCAAAATCGGTGTCGGGTGAATTGCTAACAACTTGTTTTATATGGTTGAACAAATCACTTTCATCAATTTCAGCACATAAATCAAGCTTGATTTTTAAATTATTATTGCTTTCGCAAAGGTGGGAAAGGTTCATAACGGGGATGCCTGAAATCGCCTTATCAGTAAACTGAATTTCACCTGATTCGCTACCTAAAAGAGTGTTTCCGGAATAAAGCTTCACTTTGCTTTCGGCACGAACACCTTTAAGTAAATTCAAGTACTTGTCGCTTATAACAAGACCGCAAAGAGCAGGGTAGAGCTTTGTAACAGTGTGCCCGAGGTTTTCGGCGAGTTTGTAGCAAGAGCCATCAGAGCCGTGAACGGAAGCCGCTTTACCGCCACCGGAGATTATAACGCTGTCAAAGTATTCTCCATTAACTGAAAAACCATTATTTGCTTTTTTTATCTGGTTTATATGGAAATCGGTTTTAATTGTTACGTTTTTACTTTCAGCACTTTTTAAAAGCGCATCTTTAATGGTAGATGCTTGTTGAGAGCGAGGGTAAATACGCCCGTCCTCTTCATAGGAAAGAACACCGAGATTTTTGAAAAAATCCTTAATGTCTGAGTAATCGCTTGATAAAATACTTTTCAAAAAATCTTTGTTGCCGTAAAAATGGTTTGCAGAGAGGTCGTTATTTGTGAAATTGCATCTGCCGTTACCTGTAGCAAGAATTTTTTTTGCTGATTTTTGCATTCTTTCGAAAATAGTTATCTCTATATCAGGGTTTGATTCCTTTGCTTCAATAGCCGCGCAAAGCCCTGCTGCACCTGCACCGATAATAGCAAGCTTTTTCATAAAATCCCTCCCTGTCAAGTTTTTACAACGAATTATTATATAATATTTAATCAAAAGTTACAATAGCATTAATAAAATACAACAATAATTTTTGTGGCTTGACAAAATTCCGTTTTATGACGGAAAGAGGTTTACAAAATAAAAGAGTTTTGATATAATACCATTCAGTTTTTAATCGATAGGAGAAAATTATGTCTAAATCATATCTTTCTATGACAAATGAAGAATTATTTAATGAATATAATTCTGTAAAGGCAGAGTATGAAAATCTTAAAGCGCAGGGTCTTTCCATTGATATGTCCCGCGGTAAGCCGGGTGCAGACCAGCTTGATATTTCCGATGGCATGCTTGACGTGCTTTCAGATGGTAATTTTAAATGCGAAAGCGGTCTTGACGTAAGAAACTACGGTCTTCTTGACGGTATTCCCGAGTGCAAAAAGCTTTTTGCGGATTTGCTTGAGGTTAGACCCGAAAATATTATTGTTGGCGGTAACTCAAGCCTTTCTTTAATGTTTGATTATGTTGCTCAGTGTATGTATATGGGTGCGGGCTTTACTCCTTGGTCTCAGCAGGGCAAGGTTAAATTCCTTTGCCCTTGTCCCGGTTATGACAGGCATTTTGCAATCTGCGAATATCTTGGAATTGAAATGATTAATGTTCCTATGACAGAAGAAGGTCCTGACATGGCAGTTATAGAAGAAGCTGTTAAGGATAGCTCTGTTAAGGGTATGTTCTGCGTTCCCAAATATTCAAATCCTCAGGGTATAACTTTCTCCAACGAAACTGTTAAGAGAATTGCAAATCTTGAAACTGCCGCAAAAGATTTCAGAATTATCTGGGATAATGCTTATTGCGTTCACGACCTTACAGATACAACTGATGAGCTTCTCAATATCTTTGATGTTCTTCCTGAAAAAAATAAAAATATGGTTATTGAGGTTGCTTCAACATCAAAAATTTCCTATCCGGGTGCAGGTGTTTCTTGCATTGCAACATCTGTTGAAAACGTTAAAGAAATTCTTAAAAGACTTACTGTTCAGGCTATCAGCTATGATAAGGTTAATATGCTCCGTCACGTTAAATTTTTTAAGGATGTTGACGGTATAAAGAACCATATGAAGCTTCATGCAAAAATCCTTAAACCCAAGTTTGATGCGGTTATTGATACTCTTGAAGCAGACCTTGCAGGTCTTGAAATTGCAGAATGGGTAAACCCAAATGGCGGTTATTTCATCAGCCTTGATGTAACAGGTGGCAGTGCATCAAGAGTAGGCGTTCTTTGCAAAGAAGCAGGTGTTACACTTACTAATGTTGGTGCAACCTTCCCTTATGGCAAGGACCCCACAGACAGCAATATCCGTATTGCACCAACATTTCCAACACCCGAGGTGCTTTCAAAAGCAGTTAAGGTACTCATAACTTCCGT
The DNA here is from genome assembly GCA_045606545.1 of Acutalibacteraceae bacterium. GTDB lineage: Bacteria > Bacillota > Clostridia > Oscillospirales > Acutalibacteraceae > DTU089. The sequence continues at coordinate 37,630 of JAZUSD010000026.1, forward strand.
TAAGCTTGCTTGTCTCGAAAATCTTGTAGAGTGAATGTATTCGAACCACATATGGTTTAATACAGTCACTTTTCCCTGTAACATCGTTAAAACTCTTGAAAGGAGAAAGCCTTCCTGCGAGTTTTGCCTTGTTACAGACAAAATTGCCAAGTATTAAACTTCGCAGAACCTGAAATGCCCGAATTTGCGTGCATTTGGGATTTTCTTTGGCGAAGCAATACTGACGTATTACGGGACAAAAAAATTACAAAGGTGCGTGAATTCGGACATTTAAGGCATATTTGGTTCGAATCCATTCACTCTAAATAGGTGATTTTATGATAAGAATAGGTCATGGCTATGATGTTCACGCTTTCGCTGATAACAGAAAATGTATTATCGGCGGAGTTGAAATACCTTGCGAAAAAGGGCTTTTAGGTCATTCTGATGCGGATGTGCTGCTCCATGCCGTTTCTGATAGTCTTTTAGGTGCGGCTGCTTTAGGTGATATTGGTAAGCATTTTCCTGATACTGATCCGGAATACAAGGGTGCTGACAGCTTGAAATTGCTTTCGAGTGTTGTTAAGCTTATTGAGGAAAAAGGCTACAAAGTTATTAATATTGATGCAACTGTTATTGCTCAGGCACCAAAGCTTGCACCATATATTGTTGATATGCGCGAAAATATTGCGAAAGCTTTGAATGTTGATGTTGATTTTGTCAGCGTTAAAGCAACAACCGAAGAAAAATTAGGCTTCACAGGGCGCAAAGAGGGCATCTCTGCTCATTGTGTGTGCCTTATTGAAAGTAACTAAATCGATTTCCCTTTCATATTATGTACAAGGCTATTATGCCTTAACTTAATATGGAAGGGTCTTTTTTATGATTAAAAAAGGTATTAAGGTCGGCTCTTTGACCTACGCTATGAAAGGGCGTGACCTTTTGCAAAAAAATGGCTATAAAGCGTATTTGACCCGCAATCCTCAACCTGAAACGGACGAGGGATGCGGGTATGTTATTTATGTAGGTAATATTGATAAACGTTGCTTTTCTGTATTAAAAACAAACGGAATTAAAGTACTTGGAGTTGTGGATTTAGGTGAGGTTTTATGATTTATTTTGATAATGCCGCAACATCTTATCCAAAGCCTGCAGAGGTTATAAATACCGTTAATTCTGCATTTAATTTATATGGTGCAAATCCGGGCAGAAGTGGGCATAATATGTCCATTTCTGCGGCTAATCAGATATATTTATGTCGCGAGACCCTGAATAGATTTTTTAATGGCTATGGTGAGGAATTTGTATCATTTTTCCCTAATTGCACTTATGCTCTTAATACCGGAATTAAAGGGATTATTAATAAAGGTGAACATATAATAATTTCATCATTGGAGCATAATTCCGTCTTAAGACCGGTTCATAAATTAAAGGAAGAAAATATTGCAGATTATTCTGTTTTCAAGGTAGGGAAAACAAATGACGAAACAATTGAGAATTTCAGAAAAACCTTTAAAATTAACACAAAATTATGTGTTGTAACTGCGGTTTCAAATGTGTTTGGTAACATCTTGCCATTAAAAGAATTATCAACGATTGCTCACGAAAACGGTGCATATTTTTTTGTTGATGGTGCTCAGGGTGCAGGTGTTGTTGAACTTGATATGAAAAAGCAGGGAATTGATTGCCTCTGTGTGCCCGGTCACAAAGGTCTTTCAGGGCCTATGGGAACAGGAGCCTTGCTCCACAAAAGCCTTGATTTTTCAACAATTATCGAGGGTGGCACAGGTTCTGCCTCCTTTGATTTTTCCCAACCGCAAACCTATCCCGAAAGGCTTGAAAGCGGTACCTTGAATGTACCTTGCATTTGCGGATTGAGAAAGGGGATAGAGATAGTTGAAAAAATAAGAGTAGAAAGAATTTTTGCCAAAGAAAAACGTTTTTCTGAAGCGATTTTTGATGGGTTAAAGGATATACCGCAAGTAATTCTTTATCAGGAAAACTACAATAGCTCGGATTATGCACCGTTGGTAAGCTTTAATGTTGAAAATTTGCATAGTGAACAGGTTTCCGCTTATCTTAATGAGCACGGAATTGCGGTTCGGGGTGGTTACCATTGTGCACCTTTAGCCCATATTTCAAACCAAACTCAAAGCCGGGGTGCAGTAAGAATTTCGCCATCAATTTTTAACCAAGAAAAAGATATAAAAATTCTGTTAAATTTGGTCAGAAAAATTGCAATTTATAGAAATATATGATATTATATACAATATATTGGGAAAAATCGTTCAAAAAGTTTCGGAAGCGGTGATGTAATGACTTCAATTTTGAATTATCTTGAAAAAATCGGGGATGCTCTTTTGAGCTTTAACTTCCTTTCCGATTTCCTTGATATTCTTCTTGTTGCCTTTATTATATTTGAGGGAATTAAGCTTATCAGAGGCTCAAGAACCTTTCAGCTCATTAAGGGAATTGCGTTTCTTGGAGTTGTTTTCGGTTTCGTTAAGCTGTTAAATATGGAAGCATCGGAATACCTTATGTCGATATTGTTCCAGAATGGTCTTATAATTTTAGTTGTTCTGTTTTCTCCCGAACTCAGAAATATTCTTGAAAAATTCGGTAGGCGTTCAATTTCAGATTTTTCATTTTTCAATTTCAGAAACGGAGAAACATTTGAAAAAGAGCTTACTTTAACTGTAAATAATTTCTGTAAGGCAGCAGGAGATTTGAGTGATACTAAAACAGGTGCTCTTGTTGCTTTTGAAAAGAGTGCACCTCTTCAGGAGATTATAAAAACAGGAACAATTCTTGATGCTCAATCATCACCCGAGCTTTTTAACGGTTTGTTTTTCAAAAACTCTGCGCTTCATGACGGTGCAGTTGTTGTTCGTGACAGCAGGATTTATGCCGCGGGTTGCATTTTACCGCTTACACAGAATAATACACTTGATAGTGAACTCGGAACTCGTCACAGAGCCGCAATAGGTTTAAGCGAACAGAGTGATGCTGTTGTGGTTGTTGTTTCGGAAGAGACAGGGGCTATTTCTGTAGCCGTAAACGGAACGCTGACAAGAGATGTTACAACAGGTAAGCTTCGTGAAATGCTTCTTAGTCAGTTGATTCCTGATAACGCAGATGGTGAAAATAACAAAAAACGCAAATTCTTCAAGAAGAAAAAACAGAATTCCGGAGGTAACAGGGATGAAAACTAAATTCAAACTTAACGACCTCTTTAATAATGATGTTTTTGTTTTTATTTTTTCTCTTTTAGTGGCATTGTTTATATGGTTGATGGTTGTGGTGAATGTCAGCGAGCCAACAACGAGAGTTATACAAGGCGTAAAAGTTAATATTGATTCAACAGTGCCATCCCAATTCGGTCTTGAGGTTTTTGGCGAAAAGGATTTTACTGTTGATGTTACAGTAGAGGGTAAGAAATATCAGATTTCTTCCGCGGCTCTTTCAGCTGAGGATATTGTTATTACGGCTCAGACCAATAACGTTGATTCTGCCGGTAACAGAACCCTTCAGTTAAAGCCTGAAATTCCTGAGGGAGCAGATTATAAAATAAAAACAATTTCATCAAAAAGCATTGATGTTTATTTTGATACTGCCAAAACAGTGCAGATGGTTATTGAGCCTCAGGTTGAGACGGACGGATTTCCTATTGTTGAAGATGGCTTTACAAGCGGTAGCATAAATTTATCAGATACATCCGTAACTGTAACAGGCCCATCAACTGAAATTAACAGAATTGAAAAGGTTGTTGCAAGGCTTGTTCTTGAAAAATCACTTTCTTCAAATAAATCAGCAGATGCAGAGATTGTTTTGCTTAGCGATAAAAACAGAACTGATTTCAAATATGTTTCAATGAACATTGATAAAGTTGTTCTGACTATTCCTGTTTTGAGAACAAAGGAATTAAAAACAATAGTTGCCTTTAAAAATGCACCGGATAATTTTGTGGTAACGCCTTTAGAATATTCAGTTTCACCTGAAAAAGATTTGTTTAACATATCTGTAGATGATTACGATAAAACTGTTGATTTTATAATAGGTACAATTGATTTTAAAACGCTTTCTCCGTCCAACCATGTGTTTACTTTCCTTTCAGATGATATTGCGGTTGCGGAAGACAGCAAAACAGAGGAATTTACCGTTAATGTTGATATGACGGGAATAGGGCAGGAATATATAACTTATTCTTCGGGTGATTTTGATGTGAATAACCCGGATAAAAAAGATTATAAAATCTCAGAGCTTAATAAGTCAGTAGTAGTTGTTGGTGCTCAAAAAGAGCTTGAATCAATAACAAGTGAGAACATCAAAGTTGAAATCGACTTATCTGAGTTAGATATAAACGAAGGTCAGACTGTAACCGTCCCTGCGGTTATAACTGTTGATAATGCAGGTTGCTGGATTTACGGCTCATATTTTGTAGAAGTTAGTTTATGATTTGAAAGGAGGGCAATCTTATGAAATTGAAAAAGGTTATATCAATTGTTTTGTGCTTTGCAATTCTTTTGCTGAGTTCAGGTTGCTCTCTTAATTTCTTCTCTGTTGAAAGTTTAATGAATCCGCCTTTGCAATCGGGCAAAAACGGTGAGGTTCAGGAAGCTTTCAAAAAGCTTATGGCAGAGAAAAACATTCAGTTGCGAACTCCTCAAAGCGGAGATTATCAGACATCTTTCGTTTTGTTTGACGTTAATGGCGATGACCAGGATGAAGCTATTGTTTTTTATACCGACTCAGAAATAGATACATCCGTAAGAATGACATTTATGGAATGCATTAATGATACATGGGTGATTTCTGCAGATGTTAAGGGCGCAGGAAGCGGAGTTTTTGATGTTTCCTTTTCTGATATGGATAATGATGGTATTTATGAAATTTTAGTAGGTTGGACATTGTTTGACACCAAAACCGCTAAAATTGCCAGTATATATGAAGTCGCTGTTGGTGAAAAAGGTGTGTTTACGCTTAATACTTTGGGTAATGAGTATTATAACTTCAAATCCATAACCGATTTTAACGGCGATGAAAGAGATGACTTGGTTCTTGTTTATCTTGATGATACCGGTGAAACTCAGAAATCATATTTCCGTTGCTTTTCACTTTCAAAAAATAATGAGTTCGTAAAGTATAGCGATGTGAAATTAGATAACCATATCAGTTCGGTTTCTAAAATTCAATACGATACAGTTCATCGTGGTGGTGAAGTTTGTAAGCGTGTTTTCATTGATTGCATAAAAACAGAAACATCAATGTTTACAGAAATACTTTATTGGGATTTTGAAAATTTAAAAATCGTAAGAGATATAAAAAATCCTGTAACTGCCACCCTGAGAAGCTCAAAAATATATTGCCGTGATATTGATGGCGACGGGCTTTTGGAAATCCCATCAAACACCAAGCTTAACGGTGACGAAAATTTGTTAACACTAAAAAGATCCAGTGAGCAGTTCACATTCACCATGTTGAAATGGCTTAATTGTGTTGGTGATAAAAGTGAAGGTAATATACACACCCTGTTTAATCCTATTGATAGCTATCTTTACAGAGTAACCAGAGTGAATGATGTAACTGTTTATTATGATTCTTTAGGTCAGGCTTTAAGATTCTGCTTGTGGGATAATGAAGAAGAATTGGTAAAGGATGAGCTTTTATCAATTGCATTCAGAGTAGAAAACGATGAAGCTGAAGTAAAAGGGAAAAAACTTTTAAAAACCGAGTTAGGAACCTTTTATTACGATATTACCCATTATGGTGAAGATTTTGGCATTACTGATGAAGGCGTAAAATCCTCATTTATTATAATCAATTAATCAGAAAGTGAGATTAATTATGAAAAAAGTTCTTATTGCTGAAGATGAGTCTGCTATCAGAGAAATTATCGGTATAACCTTGCGCAGAGCAGGGTATGAGGTTACCGAGGCTTGTGATGGTCAGCAGGCATTAGATTTATATAGCCAAAAAAATGGTGAATTTGATGTAGTTTTGCTTGATATTATGATGCCTAATGTTGATGGACTTGAAGTTTGTAAGAGATTAAGAAGCGTTAGTGGTACAGTTGGTATTATAATGCTTACTGCAAAAACTCAGGAAATGGACAAGGTTTCGGGTCTTCTTATGGGCGCTGATGACTACATAACAAAACCTTTTTCACCATCTGAGCTTATGGCAAGGGTTGACAGTGTATATCGTAGGGTTGCATTAAATAATCAGAATAACATTCAACCATCAAGAATTGATAGAATAACTCTTGAACCATTCGAGCTTAATTTGAGGAACAGAACCCTTTATAAAAACGGAGTTCAGATTGAGTTAACTCAGGTTGAATTTCAGATTATTGAATTTTTCTTCACAAATGCAGGTAAAGCCTTAAGCAGAACTGATATTCTGAAAGAAGTCTGGGGCGAATCCTATTTCGGTGATGAAAAAGTTGTTGATGTTAATATCAGAAGATTGAGAATGAAAATAGAGGATGAGCCTTCTATTCCTAAACATCTTGTTACGGTTTGGGGTATGGGTTATAAATGGCTTTAATTAAATTGTAGAAGGCGGAAAGAGGTGAGAGTAGTGAAAATTAAAGGTATTACAAAAAGATGGGCAACAAATACATTGCTTATAACTGCTCTCATTTTATTCGTTCTCCTTTCTGTATGCGTAGTTTTTGTTGTCAGCTATTACAGAAACTATGTAACCAATTATCTTTCGGGTTATGCTAATGAAAATGTAACAACCTTCTTCTCGCCTTATGTTGAGGGTAGTGACGAAATTTTTAATCAAAAGGCAAAAGAGTTTGTTGATAGCTTTTCTGATAAAAGCAGAATGGAAGTTCAGGTTGTTAACCGTAAAGGGACAGTTTCCTTTTCTTCTTCAGGCTTTGGTGTCAGTGAAACTGTTGATGATATGGATGATGTTAAGGATGCACTGGAATCCTCCAGTGGAATAAGTAAATGGTCGGGCTTTAACAGTAATGGCGAGCATATTATGGCAGTATCAATGATTTTGCCTCGTCCAAACGATGAGTTTACCGGTGCAGTTCGATTTATCACATCCTTAAGAGCAATTGATAAGCAGATTATCGGATTGATTTTTTTAATTCTGATTGTTTATTTTATTGCTTTGTTCTTTGTGGCGCTTTCAGGTGTTTTCTTCATTCAGACAATTGTTACTCCTGTTCGCAAAATTAACGATGTTGCCCGAAAGTTTTCAGAGGGTGAGTTTGATGTGCGAATCGAATCAGACGGCAGAGATGATGACGAAATTACTGAGCTTGCTGATTCTATCAATGGAATGATAGCGGAGGTTGCCGCAACAGATAAATTAAAAAATGACTTTATTTCAACTGTTTCTCATGAGTTGAGAACACCTCTCACCGCTATCAAGGGTTGGGGAGAGATGCTCAAAGAGCTTGACGGTGAGGACAGAGAAATTGCCCGAAGAGGTACGGAAGTTATTATCAACGAATCCGAAAGACTTTCAAAGCTTGTTGAAGAGCTTCTGGATTTCTCCCGTATTCAAAGCGGTAGTATGACTTTACGTCTTGAAAAAATAGATGTTCTTGCAGAGCTTGATGAAGCTATTTTTGTATTTAAAGAACGTTCAAAGCGTGACGGTATTGAGTTAACCTATTCTGTTCCCGAGGTTCCGGCACCAATGATGGCAGACCCCAACAGAATTAAGCAGGTTTTCGTTAATATCCTTGATAACGCTTTTAAATATTCCGAACAAGGCGGACTTGTTAATGTTGTTGCAATTGTTGATGACGGCACATTGGTTATTCATTTTGCTGACAATGGTTGCGGTATTGCAGAAGAGGATTTACCGAATATTAAAAAGAAATTCTATAAAGCAAATCTGCAGGTTCGCGGTTCTGGTATCGGACTTGCAGTTGTTGATGAGATTATAAAGCTCCATAATGGTGCATTTGAAATAAACAGTGAACTTGGAGTGGGGACAACAGTTACAGTTATTTTCCCGGTTGAGAAAGTTGCAGTTGAACCCGTAGCTCCTATTATTGAAGAATTGAAGGTAGAAGTTGATGAGTAAAAAAGAAAAATGCTGTCCTAAGGTTTCCGTTGGTGGACAGGCTCTTATTGAAGGCATTATGATGCAGGGTCCTAAGGGTGCTGCAATGTCCGTAAGGCTTCCTGATGGAACAATTGATACAGAAAAACTTGAGGTCAAACATATTAAAGACAAATTCAAACCTGCAGGCTGGCCATTAATAAGAGGTGTTTTCAATATGGTTGAATCCTTGCTTTTTGGTTTCAAGTGTATGGAAAAATCTGCAGAAAAAGCAGGTCTTGATGATGATACTGATCCTGAAAATATGTCGAAGCTTGATAAATGGATTTCTGACCATTTCGGACCTAAAATGATGGCTGTTATTACAGGCATTTCAATGGTTTTAGGTTGCGGCCTTGCATTTGTTCTTTTTTTCTATTTACCAACCTTCCTTGTTGATACTGTCGATAAATATCTTTTTAAAGATGCTCTTGCAAATCTTCATCCTCTTTTTGAGGGTTTAATGAGAATGATTATATTTGTTGCTTATATCTGGATTGTTTCAAAAATTCCCGATATTAAGAGAGTGTTTATGTATCATGGTGCAGAGCATAAATCAATTTTCTGCTATGAAAAAGGGCTTGAGCTTACAGTTGAAAATGTAAGAAAGCAACAGCGCTTCCATCCTCGTTGCGGAACAAGCTTTATTTTCGTTATTCTTATTATCAGTATTCTTATTTCGTCAGTTCTTGTGGTTGTTTTTCCCGGTATTGATGAGGTTCGCGCAGTATGGATGGCAATTAAGCTTTTGATTGTGCCTTTAACTGTTGGCATTGGTTATGAGTTTATCAGATATGCAGGAAAGCACGATAACGCACTTGTTAAAATTCTTTCTGCACCCGGTCTCTGGATGCAAAGGCTTACAACTCAGGAACCAACAGATGATATTATTGAGGTTGGCATTGAGTCAATTAAAGCAGTTCTTTTTGATACCGAGGAAAATAAAGCGGAGGAAGATGAAGCTTGAAAAACCTCTATTCAGTCTATCGCGAGGCAATAAAAAGCCTTACTGAAGCAGGGTGCGAAAGTCCTGAGTTCGATGCTCAACAGTTAGTATCGTTTTGTTTGGGAATGAATAAAACCCAGTTGCTTTTAAATTCAGGCAGTCCTGTTGATGAGGGAAAGCTTTTCTTCTTTGAAGATTGCGTGAAAAGAAGATGTAATCATGAACCTTTGCAATATATCATCGGAATGTGGGATTTTCACCGTTTTAGCTTTAAAGTAGGTGAGGGTGTGTTGATACCTCGTCCTGAAACAGAGCTTTTAGTTGAATTTGCCGCAGAAAAAATACAGAAAAATGATTTTAAGGTTGTTTATGACCTTTGTTGCGGAAGCGGTTGCATTGGTCTTACCGTTGCAAAGCTTTTCCCGAATATAAAAGTAATAAGTGTTGACCTTTCTGATAAGGCAATTGAATATACAACAATGAATAAAGAGCTTTTAGGTGCCGATAATGTAACTATTGTTAAGGCAGATGTTCTTGATTCTGTTGGTTTTTTAGGCTTACCAAGACCTGATATTATTCTTTCAAACCCACCTTATATTAAAACTGAAGAGATTAAAACACTTCAACCCGAAATAGCCTTTGAACCCTTTATGGCTCTTGATGGTGGCGATGACGGACTTGTTTTCTATCGTTCATTATCAGAAGGTTGGTTTACCTACATAAATAAAGGTGGCTATATTGCTATGGAAATCGGTGAAGAGCAGGGTAAGGATGTTTTATCATTGTTTTTGAACAAAGCTGAAAAAGCCAGAGTTATTAAAGATGCAAGCGGACTTGACAGAGTTGTTGCAGTAAAAAGATAGGAGTCTGTTATGATAAGATATTTAGGTGATATTTTAAGCGGAGATTTTGATATTGTTGATTTAATAATTTATGTCAGCTCAATAGCGTTTGTTGTGTTCTGCGCAACTCCTTTGCACGAATTTGCTCACGCACTCATAGCTGTTAAGCTCGGTGATGATACACCTCGTTTAAGAGGCAGGCTTACAATAAACCCTATGGCACATATTGATAAACGAGGCGCTTTGATGATTTTCCTTTTCGGTTTTGGTTATGCAAAGCCTGTTGAAGTGAGAATGAGGAGATTCAAGAAGCCCAAGAGAGATATGGCACTTGTTGCGTTAGCAGGTCCGGTTTGCAACATTTTGCAGGGCTTAGTATTGCTTTTTATCTACAATGCTTTATATTATTTCGGTTCTGCCAATGATAATATAATGATGACCTATATGGGAATGTTTTTCTTCTATGCGGCGGTAATCAATGTTAACCTTGCTGTGTTTAATTTAATTCCTATTCCGCCACTTGACGGTTCAAGACTGTTAACTGCTTTATTACCCTCAAAATACTATTATAAAATAATGCAGTATGAAAGATATATAATGATAGGCTTGTTTGTTTTGCTATTCACAGGTATTCTTTCAACACCCTTGAGTTTTCTTTCAGGAGCAGTTATATCCCTTTTAGATGCAGTTGCATCATTACCTTTTGTATAATAAATTCTAAGGATAAATTATGGAAAAATTTAACTACAAACTTGAGGTGTTTGAAGGTCCTATGGACTTGCTTTTGCACCTTATAACAAAGCATAAACTTGATATTTACGATATTCCGATTTTAGAATTGGTTGAACAATATACTTCGTATGTTCGCGAAATGCAGGAAGAGAATATGGAGGTTGCCAGCGAGTTTCTTGAAATGGCTGCCCGACTTGTTTATATTAAAACAGTTTCTCTTTTACCTGTTTATGACGAGGCAGAAGAGCTGAAAAATGAACTTCGTGATGAGCTTCTTGAATATCGTGATTGCAAAATTCTTGCAGGTAAGTTGGCACAGATGACAGATGGATTCAACTATACTGCAAGAGGTTTTCAGGAAAGCGTATCACCCGATAATACCTATAAACGCCTTCACGAACCATCGGAGCTTTTAAGCGCGTATTCTCTTGCGGCAGGTAAAAAATTAAGAAGATTACCGCCACCTATAGATTCATTCAAAACTATCGTTACGAAGAAGATAGTTTCTGTTGGTTCAAAAATTGATTCAATTGTATCTTCACTTAAGAAACGCAAAAAACGTAAGCTTTTCGATATATATAAGGAAGCGAAATCCCGTTCTGATCTGGTTGCAGCATTCTTAGCTATATTGGAGCTTGCTAAAAATAAAACTATTTACATTTCCGGTGACGGAGATGATGCTCAAATTGAGATTTTGGAAGGAATGGAAAACTCTTGATAGAGAACAAACAAATTGCCGCAACTCAGGCAGTGCTTTTTGCGGCAGCAGAGCCTATTGAATACACAAAACTTGCAAATGTTCTGGGTTACGATGATGAAACAATGCTTTTAGTTCTTGATGAATTGGGCAAAAAGCTTGAAAGTGATGATAGTGGTATTTGTCTTTTGCAGCTCGATACCAAATATCAGCTTTGCAGTAAAAAAGAATTTGTTGAGGAAATAAGAACAGTTCTTGACCTTAAAAGAAACGCACCGCTTTCACAGGCAGCATTTGAAGTTCTTGCAATTATTGCATATAATCAGCCTATTACAAAGCCATACATAGAGCAGATTCGTGGTGTTGATTGTTCAGGTGTTGTTAATACCCTTTGTCAGAAAGAGCTTGTTGAAGAAAAGGGCAGACTTGATGTTCCGGGAAGACCTGTTCTCTATGGAACAACCGCTAATTTTTTAAGGTGCTTTTCTTTAAGCTCTCTTGATGAACTTCCCGAATTGCCATCTGCGGACAGAGATGTTTTAATGTCCGATGTTGATAATGGTCAGCTTTCACTTTTTGATGGTGATGGAGAGCCTCAGGAAGATGCGGAACAGGTAAACGAAACAGAAAATTAATTAATTTTAAAGAAAAAGGGGCGAGAGAATGCCTGTTTTATATACAATACTGGGTATAATTCTTTTCTTTGTGATTTTGTTTTCTTTAAAAGTAACAGTTATTGTTGATTACGGAGAGAAAACAGTTGTAAAATTAAAATACCTTTTTATCACTGTACCAATAGTTGATACCTCAAAGGAGAAAAAAGAAAAGAAGCCTAAAAAAGAAAAGAAACCCAAGGAAGATAAAAAGTCTGAAAAGGGCAAAAGTAAAGGCGAGGAAACAGTTGCGGTTGATGGAGAGGTAACTGAAGCTACCGAAACTGTTGAACCTAAAAATAAAGAAAAAACTAAAAAAGAGAAACCTCAGAAGCAGGGCAACAGCCTTATAAAACAGCTTTATCTTGACCATGGATATGAAGGTCTTGAAAAAATGCTTCGTGATTTAGGCAGTTCTCTCGGTGGGTTTTTTGGTAAAATTTATAAAACCTTTACTATTGATGAGCTATATATAAAAATGATTACTGCAGGTGGCGATGCGGCGGATACCGCCATTAAACACGGTAAACTCTGTGCATGGCTTTATCCCGTTTTAGGTAAGCTTATTTCTACCTGCAAGGTTAAGAAATATGACTTTGATATAAGTCCAGATTTTCTGGCACCGAAATCTACTGCTACTGCCTTTGTAAGATTTCATTTAAGACCTATTAAAATCACCAATGGTGCAGTAGTTTTAGCGTTGCAGTTAGCATTCAAAATCTTATTTAAAATTCTTTTCTCTAAAAAGAAAAGTGATAAAAGTAAAAAAATTCCCCGGACTGTTGCAAAAGAAACTGTGAAAGCAGCTGTAACAGAGCAGGGTGAAAATATTAATAAATAATTTTTATAGATAAGGACGGTGTTTCCACTATGGAAAAATCAGCAAACGGAATTCTCAGAACAACAATCGAAAAAGTAAGAGATTTAGTTGATGTAAGCACAATTATCGGTGAACCAATCAATCTTCCTGATGGTCTTACAATCATTCCTGTTTCAAAGGTTACATACGGCTTTGCTTCAGGTGGCTCGGATTTCCCCTCAAAGAATAATGTTGAGCTTTTTGGCGGTGCAGGTGGCGCAGGTATCACAATTAACCCTGTTGCATTCCTCGTTATAAAAGATGGCGATGTTACAATTAAACACATTGTTTCAAACGACAACGCAATTGAAAGAGCAGTCAGCCTTGTTCCCGAAATGTTTGATAAGGTAACAAAGCTTACAAACAAAAAGAAAGAAGAAACAGCTGAAGTAGCAGAATAATTCTGTATTTCATCCTGACCATCTGCATATTATTTATTATTTGAAAGCAGGTGGTTGTGTGTTGAAAAGAGTTTCTGTATTTGTTCTTACTTTAATCCTTGTTATCAATTTAATAGTGCCCCAGGCATCTGCTGTTGGTGAGCTTTCCCTTTCTGCAAAATCGGCAATTTTAATTAACGCTCAGACTAATGAGGTTGTTTATGAGAAAAATGCCTATGAGAGAAGAGGTATGGCGAGCACAACAAAAATAATGACTGCTCTTCTGGCAATTGAAAAAGGAAGCTTGCAGAAAACTGTTGTTGCGAAAGATGAGGATGTTCGTATTGAGGGAACTTCCATTGGTCTTAAAGATGGCGACAAAATAACTCTTGAAACTCTTGTCTGCGGAATGCTTCTTGAAAGCGGAAACGATGCGGCAAATGTAACTGCAAGAGTTATCGGCAAATCAAGAGAAAAGTTTGTTTCTTTAATGAATAACAAAGCCCAAAAAATAGGAATGAAAAATACCTGCTTCAAAAACCCGTCAGGGCTTACTGAGGAAGGTCATTTTTCCACTGCTTTTGATATGGCTCTTTTGGGTAGCTACGCTATTAAAAACAAGCAATTCTGTGAGATTTGTTCATTGAGTTCTTTAAGAGTTTCTTATGGCAATCCTGAGTATCAAAGAACATTCAAAAATCATAATAAGCTTTTGAATTCCGTTGAAGGTGCTTTTGGCATTAAAACAGGGTTTACAAAAGCCTCAGGGCGTTGCCTTGTCAGTGCCGCTGAAAGAGATGGGGTCACTCTTGTCGCAGTAACTCTTTCTGCTCCTGATGATTGGAATGACCATAAAAAGCTATTCGATTATGGTTTTGAAAGAGTCAGGGTGTATGAAGCGGAATTTAATGCAGAAGAGATTAAATTAGATGTTGTTGGGTCTGATAACAGAAAAATAGGTGTAAAGCTTAAAAATAAACTTACCTATACCGCTCTTAATGAAGAAATGAAGCCTGAAACAGTTGTGTTATGTGATAACTTTGTTTATTCAGAAGTGAAAAAAGGCGATAGGGTAGGTTGTGTGAGAGTGTTTTCAAGGGATGAAGTACTTCTTTGTGAGAGTGATTTGCTTTCAACTGAAAATGCACCTATGAATTTTACAGAAAAAGAAAAACCAAAATCTTTGTTTGAAAAAATAAAATATTTTTTGGAAAGAAAAACAGATAGGAAAAAATATGGCTCTGGTTAGATTACAAAAATATTTATCGGAATGTTCAGTTGCTTCCCGAAGAAAATCTGAAGAATTGATTAATGCCGGTAAAGTTAAGGTTAACGGTAAAATTGCCGTTGTGGGCGATAAAATCGACCCTAAAAAAGATACTGTTACTGTGAGCGGAAAAAAGGTTGTTGCCGTTAAACAGAAGTATTATATAATGTTAAACAAACCTCGTGGATATGTTACAACTATGAGTGATGAGCTTGGCAGAAAATGTGTTGCAGAGCTTGTTCAGGATGTTGGTACAACAGTTTATCCTGTAGGTCGTCTTGACAGAGACTCCGAAGGACTTTTGCTTCTCACTAATGATGGCGAGTTTGCAAATGCGGTTATGCATCCGAGAAAACACGTTCCCAAAACTTACAGAGTTACTGTTCGTTCCAATATTAACGATGCTCAGGTTGAAAAGCTTGAAAACGGCATTGATATTGAGGGTGACGGAAGAGATACATTACCTGCGCAGGTGAGAATCATTGAAAAATCTGCCGAAAGAAGTGTTTTTGAAATAACTATTTACGAAGGCAGAAACCGACAAATCAGAAAAATGTGCGAGGAGGTAGGTCTTGAGGTTATAAGACTCAAGCGTACTTCAATCGGCTCTTTAAAATTAGGTATGCTACAGCCGGGTAAATGGCGTGAGCTTACTGCTGATGAGGTGCACAAGTTAGTTACAAATACTAAAAACTAACACAGGGAAACAGCAGTTAAGCTTTTTTAGCTTTGCTTTTAAGGCACTTAAATTGACATTGATTTCATAATAATGTATAATTATTTGATAAATTTTGAAAGGTGTGAAGGCATTCAGCCGTTAAAATGATA
>JAZUSD010000027.1:0-47576 GCA_045606545.1 Acutalibacteraceae bacterium
ACGACGAAGAACTTCTCGAAATCGTTGAAATGGATATCAGAGACCTTCTCTCCAAGTATGACTTCCCCGGCGACGATACACCTATCGTTAAGGGTTCTGCTCTTATGGCTCTCGAATGTACTGCTACAACACCTGATGCTCCTGAATATGCTCCTATTCTCGAACTCATGGCTAACGTAGACTCCTACATTCCTTCTCCTGAAAGAAATGACTCTCTCCCCTTCATCATGCCTGTCGAAGACGTATTCACAATCACAGGTCGTGGTACTGTTGCTACAGGTAGAGTTGAAAGAGGTTCCGTTAAACTCTCCGAAGAAGTTGAAATCGTTGGTATCAAAGAAGAAACAAAGAAGACTGTTGTTACAGGTATCGAAATGTTCCGTAAGATTCTTGACTATGCTGAGGCTGGCGATAACATCGGTGCTCTTCTCCGTGGTATCCAGCGTACAGAGATTGAGCGTGGTCAGGTTCTCTGCAAACCCGGTTCAATCAAACCCCACACAAAATTCAAAGGTCAGGTTTACGTTCTTTCTAAAGATGAAGGCGGCCGTCATACACCTTTCTTCAACAACTACAGACCTCAGTTCTTCTTCAGAACAACTGACGTTACAGGTACAATCAGCCTTCCCGAAGGTACTGAAATGTGCATGCCCGGCGATAACGTTGAAATGAGCGTTGAACTCATTACTCCTATCGCTATCGAAAAGGGTCTTCGTTTTGCTATCCGTGAAGGTGGTAGAACAGTTGGTTCAGGTGCAGTTACAGAAATTATTGAATAATTTTTATAACAATACCGAGAGAGTGGCTTTGCCACTCTCTTTTTTTCTTGCAATTGATAAAGGCGCAATAGGATGTTTTTTCTCCCACTCTTTTTTTAGTTAGGAGTTAGGTGTGAGTAGTGAGGAGTGTCGGGACCTGCGGTCGGCAATTATAAAAAGTTATAGAAAAATCAACTTTATTGTTTTAAAGGTTTTTTATACAGAAAATAATTAGTAATATGCTTTTGGTTTGCGAAGCTTTTTTATGTTTGGAAGCAAAGCTTCCCCAACATTCCTCACTCCTCATTCCTCACTAATACTGTTCTATATCTTGACTTTTATCATATAAAATAGTAAAATATCCTTATTATTTTACATATTCAGGAGGTAGTTATGGCAGAATTCTTTTTGAATGAATTCATAGTTGGTGTTGACGTTGCTATTTATCAATTCGTTGACAGTATTATGAATCCTGTTTTAGATGTTATTATGACATTTATCACTCATCTTGGCGATACACCAGGTATTATTTGGTGGGTAATTGGTATTATTTTACTTATTCCCAGAAAAACAAGAAAGCTTGGCATTTTTCTTATTGGCGGTCTTGCAGTTGCATCTCTTATCAATAACGTTGCTCTTAAAAATGTTATTGAAAGACCCCGTCCATATAACATTGATGCTTCTGTTTGGCAAAATGCAGGCTATGAATATATCTGGCCTGACCTTATTAAGAAGAGCAGTAGTTGGTCATTCCCTTCAGGTCACACATCAACATCAATCGGCGCAGCATTTGCAATGTTCCTTGGCTGCTTTAAGAACAAAAAGTATCTTGCAATTGGTATTCCCACATTAATTCTTTCTTTCCTTATCGGTTTTTCAAGAATTTATGTTCACGTTCACTATCCAACAGATGTTATTGCTGGTGCAGTAGTTGGTTTAATCGGTGGTTTGATTGCATACCTTCTTATTGCAAAAGTTCTTGTTCCAAAGGTTGTTCCTGTTATTGAGAAAAAGCTTAATAAAAAACTTATTGAAGACTAAAAATTAAATTGAGATACGAAAAAGACTACGGCAAAAACCGTAGTCTTTTTTGTATCTCATAATGATTAAATTAGCCTTTGGGAGTGATAAGGTCAATACATCCAACGGGGCAAGCTTCGTGGCATTTACCGCAGCCGATACATTTTTCAGGGTCAACGCTTGCAAGGAAGTTTTCAACCTTAACTGCATCGTGTTCGCAAGCCTTAACGCATTTCATACAACCTATACAAGCGGCTTTGCAATGCTTTCTTGCGGTTGCGCCCTTTTCTTTGTTGTTACAAAGAACTGCCGCCTGAGTAACGTTGAGAGGAAGCATTGTGATGAGTCCTTTAGGACAAGCCTTAACGCAGGCTTTACAGCTATGACAAGCGATTGTTGAAATTCTTGCAACACCATCGCAAATGTGGATTGCATCAAATTCACAAGCATCTACACAGTCGCCAAGACCTAAACAACCATAAGCACATTCCTTTGCACCACCGAAAAGCTGCGTTGCCATTCTGCAGCTGCTAACACCCTTATAAGTCATTTTATCGTGAGAGTTAGACGAATTACCCATGCACATAACAACTGCCGTTGTGGGCATTACACTGGCAGGAGCAGTGCCTAGAATACTTGCAATTTCAGTTGCAACCTTTGTGCCTCCGGGAGCGCAAAGGTTTGTTTCAGTTGCTTTTCCTGTTGAAAGAGCTGCCGCATATCCTGCGCAACCTGAGAAGCCACAAGCACCGCAGTTTGCACCGGGAAGAACTTCAGTAATAGCTTCTGCTTTTTCATCAACAGGAACTGCCATAACCTTTGAAGCGATTGCAAGACCTAAGCCTAAAACAAGACCGATACCTGCAACAAGGAGAATAGGTAATAAAATTGTGTTCATTTTCTTCTACCTCCTTACCTTAACCGAATATGCCTTCAACAACACCTGAGAAACCAAGGAAGGAAACAGATGTTAAGGAAGCGGCAATAAGTGTTGAGGGAAGACCTTTAAGGCCATCGGGAATATCAGCAGTTTCAAGTCTTGAGCGAACACCTGCGAAAATAAGCATTGCAACCATAAAGCCAACACCTGCGCCAAGTGAGTTCACCATTGAAAGTGCAAATGAATGTTCCATACCGCCGAATTTATCAAGGTTGAGAAGAACAACACCTAAAACTGCGCAGTTAGTTGTAATAAGGGGGAGATAAATTCCCAAAGCATTGTAAAGCGGTTTGATATATTTCTTTAAAACAATTTCAACCAACTGAACAAGAGCAGCAATAACAAGAATAAAGACGATTGTCTGGAGATATTCCATATCGTGCTTTACGAGTAGCGTGTTTATAGGGTAGGTAACTGCTGTTGAAGCGAGCATAACGAAGATAACCGCAACGCTCATACCGAGAGCTGTGTCAACCTTTTTTGAAACGCCAAGGAATGGGCAGATACCAAGAAATTTACAAAGAACGAAGTTCTCCGTGAGAATAGCGGTGAGGATTATCGAGAAAATTTGTGTAGCACTCATATCATATTATCCTCCCTTTTTGAAACTACTTTTGAGCAGGTTGAAGCAAGAGGACAGCTTTCGCATCCATGAAGCTCTGCTCGGGGAAGCTTTTTCTTATCGCTGATTTTGTTTGCAAGAGCAATAAGAATACCAAATACAAAGAAACCACCTGCAGGAAGAATGAACAATGTCATAGGTGTGTTAAGAACAGTAATACCATTAAAGCCGCCTAAAACATTTTCACCGAAAACGCTGAGAAGGTTCTGTGCATCTGAGAAAAGAGTGCCGTTACCGAGAAATTCTCTAACAAGAGCCATACAGAAGAGGGCGGCGGTAAAGCCGATACCCATACCTAAACCATCAACTGCGGAAGCAATAACGGGGTTTTTATTAGCGAAGGCTTCTGCTCTGCCGAGGATTATGCAGTTAACAACAATAAGGGGAAGGAAAACACCTAACGCTGCATCAAGAGCAGGAACAAAGGCTTTAACAATCATCTGAACAATGGTAACGAAAGATGCAATAATAACAACATAAGCAGGTATTCTTACCTTATCGGGAATAACCTTTCTTAATGCTGAAATAACAATGTTAGAGCAAATAAGAACGATTGTTGCGGCAATACCCATACCGATAGCATTGACCATTGAGGTTGATGTTGCAAGGGTGGGGCAAGTGCCGAGAACAAGTCTTAAAACAGGATTTTCACGAAGAAGACCTTTTGTAAACTCCTTGCGAAGTGAACATTTTTCGCTTTTAGCCATTTTCGGCACCTCCTTTTACTTGAGATAAAACACCAAATGCACTATTTACTGCATCAGTTACTGCCTGAGAAGTAATTGTTGCACTTGTGATTGCTTGAATTTCTGTGTCGGAAGAAGAGTTTTTATTAACTAAAATTCCGCTTCCTTTACCGATAAATTGGTCTAGCCAATCCTTTGCGGTAGCCTTCATACCGAGACCGGGAGTATCGCTGATGGTGGTGATTTCAACACCGGTAACCTTTTCTTCTTCAGAAATGCCTACCATACAGGTGAGCACACCACCGTAGCTTTTTGCACTTACATTGAAAACATAGCCAACTAAATTACCGTTTTCATCAAGTGCTTCATAATAAATGTTGCCGTTTATTTCTTTTGCATCGGAAAAGCTCTGAGCATCAATAACTGCCGATTTTGCTTCATTTTCTGCCTGAACGGCTAAATCTGCGATTTTATCTTTGGTTAAAAGATTGGTTCCTGCAAGGAGAGCGGTGCAAACAGTAGCAATAATAAACAATACAACTGCAGGAATAACAATTTCCTTTATAGCTTTGTTTTTCATTCTGCTTTTGCCTCCTTTTGCTTTTTCTCTTTTATATAGCCAAAGGGTTTAAGTTTTGTTAAATTGTCAATATGAGGAACAAGGAGATTCATAAGAATAATTGCAAAGGAAACGCCTTCGTTGTAGCTACCGAACTGTCTTATAATCGCTGCTACAAGACCGCAACCGATACCATATATAATTTTGCCCTTTGAGGTAAGGGGACAGGTTGCATAGTCAGTTGCCATAAAGATAGCACCGATAAGAAGACCGCCACCTAAAAGATTATATACAATATAATCAAGGTCGCCTTTGCCTGCGATTGCCATAAACACACCCATTGTAGCGATAAATGAAACGGGAATTGAGGGTGTAATAACCTTTCTTGCTAAAAGATATATACCACCAATAATAAGAGCGAGGGCACAGGTTTCACCAAGACAACCGGCTCTCTGACCAAGGAACATCTCAAGATATGATGGCATATCGTCCATTGAGAATTTTTCGCCAACATTCTGAAGAATGTAAAGTGGTGTTGCGGTGGTTACCGCATCAACAGTTTCACCCCATTTATAATTTTCAGTCCAGGTGGACATAGGACCGGGGAAGGAAACCATAAGAATAATTCTACCCATTAAAGCAGGGTTAACAAAGTTCTGACCAATACCGCCAAAGAACTGCTTAACAACTACTATTGCAACAAAAGCACCAATAGGAATCATCCAAAGAGGGATTGTTGAGGGAAGATTGAAAGCAAGCAAAAGACCTGTTACAATGGCACTTAAGTCGCTTAAAGTATTTCTTCTTTTTAAGATTTTTCGTGTTATATACTCAAAAAGCACGCAAGAAACAACGCTGACGATATTTACTATAAGTGCTCTTGGACCGAAAAGCCATACCGAAGCCGCCAAAGCAGGTACGAGAGCGATGATAACATCTCTCATCATTGTCTGCGAGGTTTCGCCTGATTTAACGTGGGGCGATGCCGCAACGGTGGGCTTTATTTTCTGTATAAGGGCGTTTTCACTCATTTTTTAGCACCGTCCTCTCTGATCATATCTTTTGCAAGTACAAGATACTGAACAAGTGGTCTGCCTGCAGGACAAGCATAAGCACAAGTACCACACTGCATGCAAGCAACAACGTTACTTGCTTTAAGTCCGTCAATATCTTTAGCCTTAACAGAGCGCATTACATTGGTGGGCATAAGACCCATTGGGCAAACCTGACTGCAACGTCCGCAACGAATGCAATCGTTATCGGGTTTATCTTTTATTGTTCCTTTTGAGAAAGCAAGAACTGCATTATAGCTCTTGATAACAGGAACATCAGTGCTTACAAGTGCAGTACCCATCATAGGACCGCCTGCAATAACTTTGTCAAGGTCGGGCTTGAAGCCACCGCAGAAATCAATAAGCTCGTTAAGGTTTGTACCGATAGGAACTCTAACATTCTGAGGCTTGAGAATTGCAGAACCGTCAACAGTAAGTGAACGGCTAACGAGAGGCTTACCTGTTTCAAGATATCTGCCGATAAAGGCGGTACTTGTAACATTCATAACAATGCAACCAACGTCTGCAGGAAGCTTTCCGAAAGGAATTTTTCTGCCTGTTGCAGAATAAACAATCATTTTTTCTGCACCCTGAGGATAACGGGATTTAAGCTGCATTACCTTGATTGAGCCGTCGCCGATTTCATCAGCAACCTTCTGAAGAGCTTCAATTGCTTTTGGTTTATTATCTTCAACAGCAATAACTGCTTTTGGGATGCCGAGATACTCCTTAATAATCATTAAGCTACGGATTATATAAAGAGTGTTATCAACGCATTCGCGGTAGTCAACTGTGATATAGGGCTCGCATTCAGCTGCATTAACAACAATTGTGTCAATAGGCTTTTTAGGGTCAAGATGGAATTTTACATGGCTTGGAAAACCTGCACCACCGAGACCAACAAGTCCTGAATCACGAACTGCTTTTATGAAATCATCCATATTATTGATAACAGGGGGAGCAATTTCATCGAAAAGAGCCATTTCACCATCGGATTCAATAGTTACCGCAGGCGCAAGTCTGCCATTAGCAAGAACTGTGTCTGCGATTTTAGTAACTGTACCTGAAACGGAAGCGTGAATGGGTGCAGAGATGAATTTATCGGTATCGCCGATAACCTGACCCACCTTAACAGTATCGCCTACCTGAACCGTAGGAGAGCAAGGTGCACCGATATGCTGCTGCATTGGAAGAACTACCTTTTCAGGAGCTGGCATTCTTATGATTTTGCAGTTTTCGGTGTTTTTGTTGTGGGGAACTTTCACACCACCGCGACCTTTTGCGGCAGGGTGAAGAACACCTGCAATGTGTTTAATCATTTTTATCTACTCCTTGTGAGTATTTGCTTTCAAGATTTTTGAAAGTACGGGCATGGTGTATTTGAAAACAGTTCCTGTTACAATACCTGCAACCAAACCCGAAAGAAGAAGCAATGGTGTAAGAGTGAGCATTGCTTTTCCTAATATTACAACGGATATGCAAAGTTGCCCTATATTATGAAACAAAGCACACAAAATGCCTATACCGACATAACCAAAAGTGTTTTTTAAATATTTAAAGATTATTACCATAACAAGAAGGCTCAAAAGTCCTCCAGTAAGGCTCATAAAAAATGCAATTGCACCTCTCGTCAGCAAAGCGAAAAAGGCTTTGAAAAGAGTTACCGCAAGTCCGTAGGGCGCGCCTAATGAACTGACGCAGAACATTGTTACTATATTTGAAAAGCCCGGTTTTATGGCAGGAACTGGTGCAATGGGTGGAATTAAGGATTCCAGAAAGGAAAGTCCCATTGCAAGAGCACAGAACATTCCCATAAGGGCGACTGTGCGAACTTTGTTTTTATTCAAATTAGTCAACCCCTTTGCATTCGCAGTGAAAAGTGAAGGGTGAAGAGGTAAATTTTGCATTTAACCAACCACTGCATCAATTTCAGATTCATTCAATCCTTCTACGGTAACAATAACTTTTGCCGGAATGCAGGCGGCGGTATGACCTGCGCTACTTAAGAAACCCATTTTTTCACAAGTGCCGTCAGGGCATTCAGAATCTATAAATCGGATTTTATGGTCCTTAACTTCGAGCGTGACAACCGGGTCGGTTTTCAGAGTAATTATACAATCTTCTTGCAAGGTTAAGTCTATTTCTTTTTCTACTTTCCCATCCACCGTTATAACGGCAACAGGTAATTGTTTAGGTGATTTCAAAAAAAGCACCCAGGAGGTAAAAACTAGCAAAAGTGTTAAAAAAATAACAAAAACATCAGAGCGTTTTATTAAATTTCGCCCGAAAATGTTTTTCAAGACACATTCCTCCAACATATAACTTAACTTAAACATTATACAACAAAATACTTGTTTTTTCAATTGGAATTTGCTATATATTATGGTATAATTATGTATAAATTTGCAGAGGTGTTTTTATGGATTTTAACATTTATATGCCCGTCCGTTTAATTAGCGGTGAAAATTGCGTAATAAAGAATAGTAATGAGTTCAGAAAACTGGGTAAAAAATGCCTTGTTGTTACAAGCAGAACAAGTGCTAAAAAGAGTGGTGCTTTGGACGATGTTATTACCGCTTTGAATAATGAAAATATAGAATATTGGATATTCGATGAAATAACAGAAAATCCTCTTGTTTCAACTGTAATCAAAGCAGGGGAGAAAGCAAGAGAATTTGGTGCTCATTTTATTATCGGTATTGGTGGTGGTTCGCCTCTTGATGCTTCAAAGGCCGTGGCAATCTGCGCAGAAAACCCTGATTATGATATAAAAGGTCTTTATGCAAGACCCATTCCCTCAAAGGCATTGCCCGTTGTTCTTGTTGGAACAACAAGCGGAACAGGTAGCGAGGTAACAGGGGTCAGCGTTCTTACCAATGATGAGGATGGAATGAAAAAGAGTATTTCAGGTGCGGACTGTTATTCTGCGGTTTCTTTCCTTGACCCAAAATACACTTGTTCTATGAATTACGATATAACTGTTTCAACTGCTCTTGATGCTTTTGCCCATGCAGTTGAGGGTTGGTTTGCACCGGCTTGTTCTGATTTACCTACTCAATACGGCAAAATGGCTTTACCTCTTATATTTAACGGTCTTAAATACCTTGATGAAACAAAGAACTTACCAGATGAAAAGTTGAGAGCAGATTTATATTACGGTTCTATTTATGCAGGACTTGAGCTTAATGTTTGCGGTGCTGCATTTCCTCATACAGTAGGGTATGTTTTGACCGAGAATTTCGGTATTCCTCACGGAAAAGCCTGCACAGCATTTATGCCATATCTTTTGAAAAAAGCAAAGGAATTCAAAAATGAAAGATATTGCGAATTGTTGGTGATTTTAGGTGATAGTGAAGATAAGGTTATCGGTATTATAAACAGACTTACTAATGTTAAAAATCTTCCTATGACAGACAGCCAAATCAAAGAATGGTGCTCACGCTGGAATAACGGCAACAAGAATTTTGATAAAACTCCCGGTGGGTTTACACAAGCGGAAGCAGTTGAGGTTTTAAAAGCACTTTGTTAAATGCAAAATTAAGGGGTGCGAAAATGCGCCGAAAATAATAAGGGGGCTGTAAAAAACAAAAGTTTTTTACAACTCCTTTTCCTTATTTATTAGTCTTTTTCTCGAGCACTATTGCAACTACCAGAGCGGTGATACCTGCAACAAGCTTACCTATGATAACAGGAACTATGTGCTCGTCATTGTAGGAGAGGGTGAATGCCAGGTGGTCGCCAAAAACGAAGGCGGCGGACACCGCAAAGGCAAGGTTCATAACTCTGCCTTTTCTGTTCATTCTGTCGGCACTTTCCATTGTAGCGATTGAGTTTGCGAGAGTTGCAATAAGACCGATAACGGATGTATCGTCAAGCTGCAGCTTTTTACCTAATGCGGAAAGTGGCTTTCTGAGAAGCTTTGAAATTATTGCAATAAGAGGGAATGTACCTGCAAGGGTTATGCAGATTGTGAAAACAGTTGCGGCACTTTCCGGTAAAGGTGCAGTATTTTTGAGAATTACTTTGCCTGTAAGAGTCTGGAAAATTCCCAATGCAAGACCGCAGGTGATGAGAATTGAAATGAATTTTCCGAATACGGAAAAGATTTTAATAGTTATATCGGGTAATTTTAAAAGTCCGATTATGATAATAACAGAAATAAGAATTGCAGGAGCGAGATTTATTAAAACTGTAAGAGGGTTGATTCCCATAGCAAGCCCTGAAACGAAGCAACCGACGGGGATTGTACTGATACCGCAGAGAAGCCCTAAAAGAACATCGTTATGGTGTTCTTTTTTTGATGATTGAAGAGCGACGGGGATTGTGAATGAAATTGTAGCTCCCAGCATTGATGCAACGCAAAGCCCGTGGAAAGAGCCTAAAAGGGCATCTGTTGCAATAGAATCTGCAAGTGCTGCACCACCCATATCGTTAGCAATCAGGATTCCTGCTAATGCACTTGGGTCAAAGCCGAAAAGCTTTGCAATGGGAGTTATTACAGGTAAAAGCAAATCTGCAAGGGCAGGAGCAATAGTCATCATACCCAGCATTGAAAGGGAAAGAGGACCTAATGTCATTATGCCCTTTTCGAACTCATCGCCTAGTTTCAAGCGGTTGCCGAAGATTTTATCAAGTGCACCGATTACAGCAAACACCGCCATTATTGTTGCAAGAATTTCTGCCAAAATATCACCTTATTTTTTCTTAACTTTATTAAGCATTGCGTTTACTTCAAGGATTTGTTCTTTTGTGAACTTGTTGCCCATCATCATAAATGCACGTTTGATTGTAAAGCCTTTTACCATTCCGTACAAGGACTTAATCATATCCATATTGATTTTACCGAAGCTGAAGCCCATAACCTCTGCTTTTCCGTCCTTTGTACCCTGCGACATAACATTTTTAACAAGCATAAGAATTTTAAAGCAAGCGATTTTGCCTTTAAAGGTTTTCATAATATCACCGATGGTATCGTTAATTGAATAATAACCAACAGGGGTGGTAATTTCGAACCAGTTGATAACCTGGTTTTCTTCTTTCATAATGTAGTCTTCATTAGGTGTGTCAACCTTGTTGATTGTTGCGGTGTCGGAAAGGTCACCTGCCTTAGCTTCAAGGGTTGATGTGCCTTCGTTTTTAACTTCAAAATAGAAGAAGGGAAAATCGCCCTTTTTCTGTTTGCCAACGCTTTCACCGTTGCAGAAAAGCTCAACCTCATCGCAGTTTGAATATACAGTAACCTTTGTTACATCTTCAACTCTGTCGATATATTTCTTAGAGCAGATATGAACCATTGGTTCGGGATTGAGCCAAGCCTTGTAAGCATAGAAAGCATCTTTTTTATACTGGCGGTCAAAGGTCATAAGTCCTTTGTGGTTCATACCGTTTTCGCCACCCTCTGCACGAGCATCGGCAGCAAAGTCAAACATATTCCATACGTGAGTTGCCCAGATATATGGACGAACAGCGATTTGTTTAATAAGTTCTTCGTGGTAATATGCCTGATATTCTTCTGTATAGTCGCCCTGAGTGGGATTTGATGTGTGCCAATCAAGAGCTTCGCAACCATATTCACTTAAACCGATTGATTTGTTGGGGTATTTTTTATGGAAATCATCGAACCATTTGCCGTTCATATCGGTTGTACCGCCGTACCAACCGAAATAATGGTTATATGAAAGAACATCGCTGATATGAACATATTCATTGTCCATTGAGCACATTGTAACAGTAGCAATAGTAGTGAGCCTTGTTTTGTCCATTTCATGAACAAGGTCATTTAAATCCTTATGGTTTTTAATAAGGTGGGGGTCATCTGCGCCTGCAATTGTAATTTCGTTGGAAAGTCCCCAGAAGCAGATTGAAGCGTGGTTGTAGTTCTGAGAAACAAGCTCTTTCATCTGGCTTATGGTGTTATCGTAACCGCCTTCCATATGGCGGGAAATATAGGGGATTTCTGCCCAGATAACAAGACCCTTTTCATCGCAAAGGTCATAGAATTCCTGAGCGTGCTGATAGTGGGCAAGGCGGATTGTTGTAGCGCCAATCTCACAAATTAATTCAATATCTCTTTTGTGGTCTTCGGGAGTGAGTGCGTTACCTTTTTCGGGATAGTCCTGATGACGTGAAACACCGCGAAGGGCATATTCGACCCCATTGAGAATAAAGCCTTTTTGGGGGTCAACACTGAAGTTTCTGCAACCGAAACGGGTAGAAACAGAATCAAGCTCTTCTCCGTTCTTTGAAAGAGTTGCCAGTAATGTATAAAGATGGGGGTCTTTTCTTCCGTTCCAGAGGTGAACATTTTCGATTGTAAAATTAACCTTTGTATCTGCTGTGGCGGTTTCTGCAACAACATTTTCACCATCAAAAATTTTATATGTAATTGTTGCACCATCTGCATTTTTTACGAATGTCTGCACCTCAATATCTGCATTGTTGCCTTTTACGGTTGGAGTTACCATAACACCGGGTGCACCATAATAATCAAGGTCGAAATGAGAAGAGGGAACACCGATGATTTTTACTCCTCTGTAAATACCGCCGTAGAAAGTGAAGTCGGCAGTCTGGGGATAAACCTCTTCATTGGGAGAGTTGTCTGCACAGACTGATAAAATGTTAGTTTCCTGAATTTTATCTGCAGGGATTTTTACTCTGAAACGGGAATAACCACCATGGTGAACTGCGAGAGAAAAACCATTCCAAAAAACCTCTGCAGAAGAGCTTACTGCATCAAATTCAATATAGTTTTCTTCACCTATAAGTTCTTCTTTCGAAATTTCTTTAAAATAAAAACATTTCTGACGCTTATAGTCGTTACCACCATCCTGACCGTCCTTGCCATTCCATGTATGAGGAAGATTAAGCTCCTCTGCACCTTCGGGGAGTGCGGACGGATTTGCTTTTTCGTCCATTGTGAAAAGCCAGTTTTCATTAATACATTTTAATGCTCTCATTTTTTCTTTCCTTTCTTACATTAACTTGCTTTTTATTCTACTGAAAATTTTAAGCTTTTGCTTTGATGGTGCAAATAGGAAAAGGAGAGGGAATATTTCAAGTCGTCCCAAAAGCATATCTGCTATTAAGACTAACTTTGACAGAAAACTGAATTCTGAGAAATTTCCTGTTGCACCTACCATATTAAGACCGGGACCAATGTTATTGAGAGTTGCAATAACAGAGGTTGTGGTTGTTGTAAAATCAAAGTTATCAAGAGAAACAACAAGCACAGATGCTGCAAAAATCATTGCATAAATAAAGAAATATGCAAATGTATTGCGGATTGTGTCATCACTTACTCTGTTACCGTCAAAGGTGATAATCTTAACGCTTCTCGGGTGAGAGATGTGGCGAAATTCCCGTCTTGCACTTTTTAAAAGAATAATTACTCGGGAAACCTTAAGTCCGCCACCGGTACTGCCGGCACATGCACCAACGCACATAACCGCAAGCATAATTATTCGGCTTAATTCGGGCCATTGGTTGAAGTCTGTTGTGGCAAAACCAGTTGTTGTCATAACAGAGCTTACCTGGAATGCGGAATGATGAAGAGCTTCGCCGAAGCTCGAGAACATATCCTTAACATTTATTGCAATAACAACTATTGCAGAAAACATTATTGCAAGATATGTCCATACCTCCTCACTTTTAAATGCATCCTTGAATTTTTTGCAAAGAAGCAGGAAATAAAAGTTAAAATTCACTCCGAAAAGAGCCATGAATACGGTTATAACGCCTTGGCAGAATGTGCTGTATCCGGCAATGCTTGAATTAAGAACACCGAAACCACCCGTACCCGCCGTGCCGAAAGTTATAGTTACACTGTCGAAGAGGGGCATACCGCCAAAAAGTAGAATGAATATTTCAAGCACGGTAAGTGCTAAATATATTCCGTATAGGATTCGTGCGGTTTTGCTTGACTTGGGAACAAGCTTTGAAACATTGGGCCCCGGGCTTTCTGCTCTCATAAGGTGGAGGTCACCGCCACCGCCTGCAAGGGGGAGAACCGCCATAACAAAAACAAGAACACCCATACCGCCAATCCAATGGGTAAAGCTGCGCCAGAAAAGCATTGATTTTGAAAGAGCTTCAACATCGGTTAAGATGCTTGAACCTGTTGTTGTAAAGCCTGAAACCGCTTCAAAAAGAGCGTCAAGGTAGCTTGGAATTTCTCCGCTGAAATAAAAGGGGAGTGCTCCGAAAAGACTCATTAAAATCCAACCGAGGGCAACAATAACAAGTCCGTGACGAGCATAAATCGTTTTGTTTTTTGGTTTCATCGCAACAAGCACAAGTCCTGTTACAATAAGAAGAGCTATTGTTAAGAGGAAGCTTTTTAAAACCGCTTCACCATATATAAGGGAAACAATAGTTGGCAGGAGCATCAATCCCGCTTCGCATAAGAGCAATATACCGAGAATATATGCAATCATTCTTTTATTCATTTTCTTTTACCTTATTTCAAAATGTCATCAAGTCGGGTGAGGCGTTCAGAGGTTGTAACAACAACTACGGAATCGCCTTCCTGAAGAATATCTGTACCACGAGGGATAATTACCTCGCCGTTTCTGGTGATTGAACCTAAAAGAATATTTTTTCTGAAATCAAGATATTGAATCTGATGGCCTATCAATCTGCTGTTTGCAGTTACATTGAATTCAATAGCTTCAACCTTGTTATTGATAATTCGGGTTAATTTATGAACATCGCTTCTACCGTTGCCTGCGGCTTGAGCGCGAACATATTTTAGAATAATACTTGCAGTTGTGAATTTAGGGTAAACAACACTGTCAATATCAAGTGTCTGAATAACCTCACGGAAAAGTGTATGGTTTACTTTAGTAATAGTTTTAATGTTGGGTGCGGTATTCTTTGCGAAAAGGGAAAGAACAATGTTTTCTTCGTCAATACCTGTAAGGCAACAGAAAGCATCTGCTTCAAGAAGACCCTCTTCAAGAAGAAGTGAACGGTTAGTGCCGTCACCATGAACAACATTGATATTGTTAAGGGTACTGCTCAGGTTAAGAGCGGTATCAAGATCTTTTTCAATAATTGTTGTACAAACATTAAGGTGGTTGAGAGCTTTTGCAAGGTAAAGGGCAATTTTACCGCCACCGATAATCATAATATTTTTAACATCGTTTGTACGGTATCCGATTTGTTTGAAAAAGTCAGGGGCAGTTTTTGCAGGGGTGAGAACTGCAACTGTATCATTCTCCTGAATAACAAAATCACCTGTTGGAATGAAAACCTCTTTACCGCGCATAATTGCACAAACGAGTGCTTTAGTTTTGATTTTTGCAAAAGAATCTTTAATCGCTTTATTGGTTAAAAAGCAATTGTTGTGAGCAACAAAGCTTAAAAGGTCAACCTTTCCGTGACCGAAAAAGTCAACATTTCTGGCAGTAGGGAATTTTAAAATTCGCTGAATTTCCGCTGCCGCTTCTCTTTCAGGGTTAATTGCAAGAGCAAGTCCGAGATTTTCCTTTAAAAGACCAACATCCTTGCTGTATTCAGGGTCACGAACACGGGCAATTGTGCTTTTTGCACCAAGCCTTTTGCCAAGAAGACAGCAATAAATATTAAGCTCATCGCTACCTGTCAGAGCAATAAGTAAATCGCATTCTTCGATGCCTGCATTCTGCAAGCTTTTTCGAGTTGCACCATCACCGATTATGCCGATAACATCAATGTCCTGAAGAGTGTCATTTATAACATCTTCATCAGTGTCAATGATTGTTACATCGTGTTCCTCTTGGGAGAGCTGTTCTGCAACAGTATAACCAACCTTTCCCATACCAACTACAATAATGTTCAAGAAAAAGAGCCCCTTTCAACCCATTTTAAATCAAGATACATTATATATTGTTTGTTCTTATAAAGCAATAAAATTATACTATTATATATTACCGAAAATTAAGTGTAAAAACTGTGCAAGATTTATGTGAATGCGGAGTTCGGAATGCGGAATGCGAAATGATGAAAATAAAGTATTCAAAACACTTGATTTTATTTGCCTAATAATGTATAATCCATTTTGCACTTTGCACTTTGCACTTTGCACTTTGCACTTTGCACTTTGCACTTAATAACGAGATGTGGCTCAATTTGGGGACGTTTCCGAGCGCCGCCGGTGGCGGATGCAGCGAGGAATAAGGAGTGGCGCAACAAGAAGTATCGCGAAGTGAACAACGAGCGAGACGACTATGTTGCAACAGGAAGAGCGCGACCTTCGGGAAAACGCAGTTCCCACGGTTCGACCAAAACTCAAAAATCGCTACAAGCCTTGATACACTTGGGATTTAAGCATTTCAGAAATTTTGAAAAACACTTCAAAAAAACGAAATGACCACATAACATCCCACAAACAGAAAATAAAAATTAAATAACGAGATGTGGCTCAATTTGGTAGAGCGCTACGTTCGGGACGTAGAGGTTGTGGGTTCAAATCCCGTCATCTCGACCATAAAAACAAAGTCAGGGAACACTAGGTGTTCCCTGGCTTTTTTCTTTGTTCTGTATGGGTTTGTGGATTCTCGGAAAATTAATCAAATTGAGAAAGTGACGGTTCACCCTATAACCTTTACGGCGGCAAACCGTCGGCAAAACCGACGGCGGAGAGATTATTCACAAAAATCCAATTTCTAACTCTACGCTAGGTAATAGTCAGGAATTTTTGTATTTATTGCGTTTCAAGACACGGTGTTTTTAGTTAATTCTTATCGCTCTAAACCGTTAAGAATTAACTTTTGTCGAATGGATTTAGTTTTTATTATGTATTGTCGTTTAAGAAAAATTGAACGGAAAATATGTGATTTTTATCGGTTTAGACTGCACTTTGAAGATTGTAAAAATTGCATTATTTAAGTTACCAAATCGGTTTTTGCTCTTTTTCGTTTTTAAAAGGTTTATAATATTCAATTATATATTAGTTTTATCCAAACAACTCTCTGTATTGAACAGGGTAATATCCTGTGTGTTGTTTAAAACGTCTTATGAAATTCGGATAGTCGTTGAATCCGCATTCCGTGCATATCTGCAGCACGGTCATGTCTGTGTGCTCAAGCAGTTTTTTTGCATATTCAAAGCGCATATTGTTTAGATAAACTTTGAAGTTTATTCCTTTTTCTGCCTTGAATAGCCGTGAAAAATATGTGGGTGTAAGTGCAACCTCGTTGGCAACATCTTCAAGTTTAAGCTCATTTCTGAAATTGTTGAGAACATATAACTCCGCTTTGTTTATTGCGGAAAGTTCCCTGATTGGTTCGTCATCTGAAGTTTCCTTTTTAAGTTTTGCAATAATGGCGTTGAGCAACATTTCGGAAAAATCCTTATCATTTATATTGTTGCAGAGTTCGTTAAGCAAAACTTCAAAGCAAAGTTTGGTTTCTCCGCTTACTTTCAGAAACACCGGCGAGTTTTTTGTGAGGCTCTGCAGAAAAGTCTGATTGCAGATATCGCCCGAGAACATAACATTATAAAGTTCGGCATCCTTGATATCCACATAGTGAAAGTCAAGCGGAGTCAAGAAAAACAAATTGCCCGGTTCTATTTCATATTCGGTTCCGTCAACCGTATATGTACCGTTGCCCGAAACAATAAACTCCAGCTCATAAAAATCGTGAAAATGCGTTTCTATAAAAGTGTTTTCTTGCTTTTTGGTTGCACTGAGGTAGCCGTTTTCTATAAATCTGCTCTTTGTATATTTCTGCATAAGCCCACTTCCTTTTGCTCTATTTTAACTTGTCTGATAATAAAAATCAATACAAAGGCAAAAAAAGACAATGCAGGATTCTGACATGCAAAGTATAATAAAATCATAATCAATGGAACGTATTAGACAGGAGGTGTCAGTTATTAAATTTATTGGTATCGACATTGGCGGAACCAAATGCGCAGTGGTTTCGGGCAATGATGCGGGTGAAGTTATACAAAAGGAAAAAGTCCCAACAAAGGATTGCAAAAACACTATTGATAAGATAATCAAAATTGCAAAAACAGTGGGCAAATGTGATGCTATAGGTATAAGTTGCGGAGGCCCGTTGGACTCTAAAAACGGAATAATAAAATCACCGCCTAATCTTCCCGGATGGGATAATATTAAAATAGTAGATGTGCTAAAAAACGAATTCAATGTTCCTGTCTTTTTAAGAAATGATGCAGATGCATGCAGTCTTGCAGAATGGAAATTCGGAGCAGGAAGAGGGACACAGAATATGATATTTCTTACTTTTGGCACGGGTCTTGGTGCGGGACTCATCTTGAATGGCAAACTGTACACCGGTGCTTGTGATATGGCAGGCGAAGTAGGTCATATAAGGCTTTCTGATTATGGACCGGTCGGTTACGGAAAAGCAGGTTCATTTGAAGGATTCTGTTCCGGCGGCGGTATAGCTCAAATAGGAAAAACCATTGCAAAAGAAAACCAACAAATGGGCCATCCTGTAAGTTTTTCGGGTGATGAAATAACAGCCAAATCTATCGCTGATATCGCTATATTAGGCGATGAAAGTGCATTGGAAGTATACAAGCAGTGTGCACATATGTTAGGTCGAGGTCTTTCAGTGCTGATTGATATACTCAACCCCGAAAAGATAATTCTTGGAAGCATTTTTCAACGCAGCGAAGAATTATTACGAGCAGAAATGGAAAAGGTTATTGCAAAAGAAACTCTTCCTCAATCGCGCAATGTTTGCAAAATAGTTCCTGCAGAGCTTGGTGAATCACTTGGAGATGTTGCTGCTTTGTGTGTAGCGGTTTGCGGAATAAAAGGAGAAATATGAATGGAAAAGCTAATGGTACGCTATCCTGCTCTTAAGTCCTGCGAGAGTAAAATTAAAAATACTCTTGAACTTATGATAAAAACATACGAACAAGGCGGAAAGATACTTATATGCGGCAACGGGGGCAGTGCGGCAGATTGTGAACATATTGTAGGCGAACTCATGAAAGGTTTTCATTTGAAGCGACCTGTTTCCGATGAACGCATACCGGAAGAACTCCGCAAAGGTTTGCAAGGAGCTTTACCGGCAATATCTTTACCAAGCCAGATATCCGTGCTCTCCGCTTATGTTAATGATGCAGATCCTGAGATGATGTATGCACAGCTTGTATATGGATACGCATGCAAAAATGATCTTGTTATAGGTATTTCAACTTCAGGGAATTCTGCAAATATAATCAATGCCCTGACCGTTGCAAAATCACTTGGCGTAAAGACCGTTGCTTTGACAGGTGAAAAGCCAAGCAAATTGATGGAGCTGTGCGATGTTACAATAAATGTTCCGAGCTGCGAAACTTATGAAGTGCAGGAATATCACTTGCCTGTTTATCACTATCTGTGTGCATCTCTTGAAAAACATTTTTTCTCAAAATAAAAATGAATTCATAAAAAGGAGATTGAAAGATGAAGAAAAAGTTCCACCTCATTGCAAACGCTCACCTTGACCCCGTCTGGCAATGGCGTGTCCCTGAAGGACTGTCGCTTGTTAAATCCACTTTTCGCTCCGCACTTGACAGAATGAACGAATTTCCCGATTACACATTCACAAGTGCATGTGCAAGCTACTATAAATGGATAAAACTCAACGAGCCTGAAATGTTCGAAGAAATAAAGCAAAGAGTAAAAGAAGGCAGATGGGCAATTGTTGGCGGTATGTGGGTGCAACCCGATTGCAACATTCCGTCGGGTGAGGCATTCTGCCGTCACATGCTCTATTCACAAAAGTTTTTCAAAGAGAATTTCGGATTCATCGTAAAAACGGGATACAATGTTGACTCATTCGGACATAACGGTATGTTGCCTCAGCTGCTGAAAAAATCAGGAATAGACAATTACATTTATCAGCGACCTGACAACCGTACAGAAAAACCTAATCTTCCGTTTGATGATCTGCATTATTGGCAAAGCCCTGACGGAAGTGTTATCAATGCTTTCCGTGTTCCTGACGGATACGGCGGAGATGTTCACGAGCAGCGCCTTGTTGACCACTATTACAACAAAAATCAGCCGATGATGGTGCTTTTCGGTGTCGGTAATCACGGTGGCGGACCTTCAAAGGAGCACCTTAAAAACGCTGAAAAGCTTATCTGTAACGGTGCTTTCAAATATTCCACCCCCGATACTTATTTTGAAGAAGCACAGGGCACTGAAATGCCGCTTGTAAACGAGGATTTGCAGCACCACGCAAGCGGTTGCTACAGCGCAAACAGCAGAATTAAAAACATCAACCGCAGGGCAGAAACAGAGCTTGTAACGGCTGAAAAACTGGATGTTCTTGCTAATATAATGACGGGTTCTGCTTTGCATAACAAGCAGATTGAAGCCGCATGGGAACGGGTTATGTTCAATCAGTTCCACGATATCCTTGCTGGCTGTTCAGTAAAAGAAGCATATTTTGATGCAGAAAATTCTTACGGTTACGCTCGTGAAACAGCTCTTGATGTAAACACCTTTGCTGCACAGCGTATAACTTGGAGAATCAAGACTACCGATTTTCTTGACGCTGACGATTCTGAAATGAGAGGCAGAATGTGGTATAAAGAGGGCGAAGGCTCACCAATGGTTGTGTTTAACCCTCATTCTTTTGCTGTTAAATCTATTGCGCAGTTCGGTTCGCAGTACATTTCAAAGGTTCTTGATTCAAAGGGTAATGAAGTCCCGTTCCAGCTTGTGCGTGCTTCATATACCGACGGTGAGCATCTTTACAAGTGCATTTTTGAAGCAGATGTTCCTGCTTACGGTTACGCTGTATATTATCTTTATCACAAAGAAAACAACGATGAAAAATCCTTCGAGTCACATCTTACTGCAACAGAAAACAGCCTTGAAAACAGTAAGGTCAGATTTGTTTTTGATAAAGAAACAGGTGCAGTTTCTTCTTGTATATTAAAAGAAAGCAACACCGAATTTGCCGAAGGTCTGCTTGGCAGAGCAGTTGTTTGCGACGATTTTGCCAACGATACATGGGGACACAGAGTTTTTGATTATAATATTGATATAGGTCAGTTTGGCGAAGGTATTCTTGAGATTGTTGAAAACGGTCCTGTCAGGGTAACCGTCAAATCCGTTGTAAAATACGGCAATTCCGTACTGACAAGATACTACTCGCTTTATGACGATAGCGATAAGCTTACAGTCAGAACAGTTCTTGAGCTTGATGAGCAGTATAAATCCGTCAAGCTTTCGTTCAAAGCGGATGTAAACAATTCAACCGTCACATATTCCATGCCTTATGGCTTTATTGAAAAGGATGCAAACGGTCAGGAAGAACCTTCACACGCATGGTGTGATATATGCGATGAAACTGGTAAGGGTCTCGGACTTCTGAACACAGGCAAATACAGTTTCTGTTCAATCGGTAATGATCTGCGTATGATGATTGCACGAAGCTGTGCATACCTTGACCACTTCGGTCAGCATATGCGTGACGGTGAAATGGAATTTCTTGATAAGGGCGAGCAGGAATTTACCTATGAAATCGTTCCTCATATTCAGAAGGTCAATTCCGAACTATTCAAAGCATCGGAAGTTCTTAACAATCCGCTTCAGACACATCAGGAAACACACCACGGCGGAAATCTACCTCAGATTTATTCTGCACTTGACGTTGATAAAGAAAATATTGTTGTCACTTCAATCAAGTCTGCAGAAAACGGCAACGGTATCATCATGCGTATTGTTGAAACAAACGGCACCGCAACCGATGCTACGGTTGATTTCACCGCTCTTAACACAAAATTCTCAATGAGCTGGAAACCGCAGGAAATCAAAACTGTCAGAATTATGCCTGACGGAAAAGTTACCGAATGTATGATAACCGAATAAAAGCAAACAAGCCCACTGACAATGAGTCAACGGGCTTGTTTGCTTTTATTTTGATTTTTATTTGTTACAGCATAATTACAACAGAATCAGCTGAGAACCGTCTTTTGCAACATAATTCTTTTGAACACCGAGTTCGTCCATCCATGCACGAACCTCCAATGTTTGAAGATTACCGTTTCTGTTGTCCCATACCCATGAAGGCGTTTGCCATAGGTTGTCCAACCCGGTGCAAAAATAAAATCACCGATTCTTTTTCCGTTGATATATGCTTCATAAGAGCCGAGCGCAGAACAGAAAAGTGTTGCCTTACCGATTGCTTTTTCGGGCTTTATAGCCTTGATGAAAACGGGAACGACTGTACCGAAATCTGCATTTTCTTTAATGAATTTTACGTTTTTAATCGTATTCATTTAATCACCTGTATTTTTAAACTGATGTTGATTTTTATTGATATTGATAATATAATTATTTGTGTTGAGTTTTATTTCACTACGTTTGATTGTTTATTGCAATAAAAAACAATGGCATAGCAAAAAAAGATAATAATAAAACAAAAAGAAACAATGAAATGTTTTGTTCCAAAAGCTACAATAAAACAAAAAACCTATGCAAAAAAAAGGAGTGATACCTGTGGTAGAACAAATGATTGACAAAAATTTATGGCTGTACCGTAACAGAGCGATTATGGAAACGTTCCCCATTGATGCATGGCAGTACAGAATTTTTGATTATGCGGACAGGGAAACATATATTCCTCTTACAGATTGGGCAGATTATACTGATACCATTACATTCTGCGACCATAAAACATGTATGATGAAAACTGTATTCACACCTAAAAAGCCGCAGGAACACCAGTCAGCTTATCTTGAACTGAGATTGCCCTGCAACTGCGAAGCAATTGTTTCAATTGACGGAAAACGCTTTGCAGGTGTTGACAACGGTGAACAACGCTGCAGGGTTTACCTTGAAGACTCAATGTACGACAGAGAAATTGCCATTGAGCTTGAAATATATGCCTGTACCTTCTGCAATGATGAAAGAATGGTAAGACCTGTTGAAAATCCTCAGTATGTTATTGCAGATAAAGCAATTGCAGATTTTTCGTATACTATGGATTTTGTCCGTGACCTTATAAAGTACATCAAGAATGATTACACGAAAGCCAAGGTCAACACTTTGTTTGAAAATACAATCCGTAAAAGCGACAATTCCCTTGACTACACCCAATTTCTTGAAAATATTATCGCAATTCACAAGGAATTGCTTGACGGATTAAAAGAATTGAAGCTGTCAAACGATGACTGTATCGTTGACTGCGTTGCTTCTACTCATATTGACGTTGCGTGGCTATGGCGTTTCAAGGATACAATCCGCAAATCAGGCCGTTCTGCACTTAATCAGCTCCGACTTATGGACAGATACGATGAATTTGAGTTTTCGCTTTCACAGCCCTCGGTCTATAACTATATCAAGGAAGTTTATCCTGATGTTTTTGAGCAGATCCGTCAGCGTGTGAAGGAAGATAAATGGCGTCTTGTAGGCCCTATGTGGGTTGAATCAGACCTTAATATTTCAGGTGCAGAATCACTTGTAAGAGAGTTTCTTTACGGACATCAGTTCTTCAAAGAAGAATTCGGCAAAACAAGTGATGTCTGCTGGATTCCCGATTCTTTCGGTTTTCCCGCATCACTTCCGCAGATTTTCACAAAATGCGGAATGAAAAGCTTCTACACAACCAAGGTGCGTTGGCAGAATGCCAATGAATTTCCCTATAATGCTTTTATCTGGGAAGGTATTGATGGAAGTAATCTTTACGCAACAGTACCTATCACAAAAGATTGCTACAACAACTCAATTGACTGTGAAAATATCAGCCTTGTTTCAGATAAG
Organism: Acutalibacteraceae bacterium; assembly: GCA_045606545.1. Classification (GTDB taxonomy): domain Bacteria; phylum Bacillota; class Clostridia; order Oscillospirales; family Acutalibacteraceae; genus DTU089. The sequence continues at coordinate 23,357 of JAZUSD010000027.1, forward strand.
CTTCAGCAAAAAGAAACATGGGACCACGTTCTTCTGTCCTATGGCTACGGTGACGGCGGTGGCGGTGTAACCGATGAAATGCTTAAGAATTACCGTCTGCTTCAGACAGTTCCCGGTATGCCTGAGGTAAAAATCAGAAAAGCAGAGGACTATTTCACTGAACTTGACAAAAAGCGTGAAAATCTTCCTGTGTGGAAAGGTGAGCTCTCGGTCGAAACACATCAGGGCACATATACAACTATTGCCGATGTAAAACGCAACAACCGTTACATTGAAATGGCATTTCGCAGACTTGACTTGCTTTCAGTTCTTGCAAAGATCAAGGGTAAGGATGCAGGATATGATGAAATTGTAAAGCATTGGAAGGATCTGCTTCTTTGCCAGTTCCACGATGTTCTTCCCGGCAGCTCTATAGATACAGTTTATGATGATGCAGAAAAAATCTACAAAGAGCTTTTTGTATTCGCAGAGAAAAAAGAAAAAGAGCTTGTCACTGATACTCTTTGCGATGATGCACAGGACAAGGTTACAGTTTATAACCCAAACTCATTTGTCGGCAGTGCATACGTAAAGGTTGACAAAAAGTATGAAAGCTGTGCACTTACGGACGGAGAAAACACATCAAATGTTATTACAGATGCAGACGGTAACTGTATTTTATATGTAAAAAATCTTGCAGGCTTCAGTGCAAGAACATATCACAAAACTTCAGTTGTACATACTGAAAAAGCAATTACAGCAAACAAGGAAAACGGAAAAATCAGCATTGAAACGCCCTTCTTTACATTCATTATCCGTGAGGACGGTACTCTCGGCGATTTCTATGACAAGCGTGCAGATAGGTTTGTCGGTGACAACCTTAACAACCTTGTTACATATAAGGACGGTCCCGAGCATGAGGATGCATGGAATATTGATGACGGATACAAAATGCGTCCTGTTGATATGAATTGGCAGAATGAAATTACGCTTGTTGATATAAATGACGAGCGTGTGACGGTAAGGGTTACTAAAAAGCATAACAACACCGTTCTTACTCAGGATATTATTGCGTATGCAAACATTACAAGGGTTGACGTAGTTTCTCACGTTGATTGGCAGGAAAAATATAAAATTCTTCAGGCATCTTTCCCTGTAAATGTGGTTTCTGCTCATGCAAGCTACGAAATTGCTTACGGCATTACAAAACGTAACACCCATCCGAACACACCTGCCGAAAAATGGAAGCACGAATTTGCTGCTCACCGTTTCACAGATTTGTCAGATGATGTTTACGGTGTTGCAATTATCAACGACTGCAAATACGGTCACAATGTTATTGACAACGATATGACTATAACTCTTATGCGCAACGTTGACAATCCTACACGCTTCCGTGATACAGGTGAACACGATTTTGCATATTCAATCTATCCTCATATGGGTGGTTTATCGGCAGGTAAGGTTGCTCAGGAAGCATATCTTTTCAATTCTCCTTTTGTTGTGTTTGAAGGCGAAAGTAATGAAAAGCCTGTTGTTACTCTTTCAAATGAAGGTCTTATCGTTGATTGTATCAAGCCTGCTGAAGACGGCAACGGATATATCGTGCGTGTTTATGAGCCTTACGGTATTCCCGGAAAAACTGTTATGAATGTTACACACGACGCAAAAATCACTGAGGTTTCACCCCTTGAAGAGTATATCGGAGAATGTTCCGGAGAAATCACATATAAGCCATTTGAATTCAGGACATTCCGCATAATCTGCTCAACGTAATGATTTCAAGAACTGTCTGCACCAATATTTCCTGCAGCACTTAATTCCGCCTTCTGTTTTTACAAATGCAGAAGACGGAATTGTACTTTTTATTTGGTTTTTCTTTAGTTATAAAATTTGGAGTCCGATTCAAACTTTAACCATATCGAAATATTTTTATTTAAATATAATTTCGTTATTAATAATTTTTCTAACCCTTGCATTAATGTTCTGCATACGGCACACCCATTCCAACTGATTTTCTTCTTTCAGTTGCTCGGTTACACCTTCTGCGTTTTTCATCTGGTCAACAAGAGTGTCAAACATATCTCTTGCCTGAGTTTCGACTTCAGCACAGTGCTGATAGAGTTTGCCTTGGGTAAGCAGTGTTGTAAATAACACCTTTTTTTTTAGCAAATAATCCTTATGTAACATTCCCCATTTACCAAGCCTGACACTTGCTTCTTCGGGCGGTAAGATAAAGTTAGGAATGTTGAAATCTCCAACTTGTCTATATTGAATATTTGTATTGCTTTTCATAGGGCATTCATCCTTTCGTATTCTTAACAAATGTATCGTATATAAATTTTGCACCAAGTCTAAAGCCTGATATGAAGCTGTCAGCGTTACTTGTTATTGAAAACTCAATATATGCACTTATATAGTTTTGAAACGGCTCTTTATCCTCACCGGCGAGTCTTGCTGTGAGTTGTTCTTCTTTCTCGGCAAGATTGCTCAATTTCTTCTTGAGCTTGGGTGTTAATTCTGAATTGACATCTTGCGGCTCAATGTTGCCGTAATAAAAATCTTCAATGATATTTGACATTATGTATTCCTCCATATGTTTCTCTATTAAGCAACAGCAGGAGTGCAGAATACTATGTTTGAAGCCGGTTTTGCTTATATTTTGAGTAAATCCCTTATGAACACTCGCACCAAAAAAGACTGAAAACTAAAGGTTTTCGGTCTTTTTCTTTTATTGCTTTAGCTGTTGATTGGTGATATAATCAACTCGACAAATAAGAATTTGACGAGGTGATTGAAATGATGGATATTACTGCATGGATGCCAACCTTCTTGCAGACATTAAGTGAGACTTTTGCAAACCGTGTATGGTTTGTTGGTTTGCAAGGCAGTTATGGTCGTGGTGAAGCAACGGAAACAAGCGACATTGATATTGTAGTCATTCTGGATGAATTATCCGCTATAGACATTCAAACATATTATGAAATGCTGGATACTCTGCCCCATAGAGAACTGATTTGTGGTTTTCTTTCGGGAAAAGAGGAAATCATGAATTGGGAGCCATCTGACCTGTTCCAGTTCTGCCATGACACCACACCAATCAAGGGAAGCCTTGACGAGGTGATGACAGTTGTTGACAGAAGTGCTGTGAACAGAGCAATCAAAATCGGTGCTTGTAATATATACCATGGATGTGTTCACAACATGCTCCATGAAAAAAGCGAAGATATTTTGCGAGGGTTATATAAATCGGCTTCTTTCGTTGTGCAGGCAATTGCATTCAAGCAAACCGGAAACTATATCAGCCATCAAAAAGATTTGCTCCAAGTTGCATCTTCCGATGAACGGGACATTGTAGAAATCTTTTTGCATTTGAAAAATGGCGGAGCAGTTGATTTCAATTTAATGTCCGAAATATTGTTTGCTTGGTCAAAGAAATGGATTACTGAAAATAGTTAAGCAAATTCCAATTTGTCGAACTAAAAACTACAGGAGCTGACTTTTTTGGTCAGCTCCCTTTCTTTGTATTATGCAGTAAAAATTTTTACATGCTTTGCTCTTGTTTTAGCCTTTCTTTTTCTGCCTGAATTTCGGCTTTCATCTCCTTTATAAGCTCTGCAAGGAGTGTTTCGCATTCCTCTCTTGTTTTGGCGTAAATGTTTCTTGAAACTCGTTTACCGTTTGGCAGTCTTGGTGAATATCGTCCTTCATAAAGGTTATCGTTGATTTTTGTTATGCAACCTGTTCCGGGCTTTCTGTATTTGCCCTTGGTTGGCTCAAATTTCGCCATTTCAGGCTTTTTAGAAGCCTGGTCGGGTGTTTCCTAGTCTTCTTTCTTAATGCTCTCATTTCTGCCGATAGTCCGTTCAATTTTCTTAGCAGCATTCCGTTTCATTTCCTCGGTGCTGTGAGAGTATATGTCAAGAGTAGTCTGTGCGGAAACATGACCTATCATAGTGGAAAGTGTTTTTACATCCATTCCGTTTGCAAGTGCAGTTGTGGCGAATGTATGTCGCAAGTCGTGGAACCTGACCTTCTTGCAACCTGCTCTTTCAAGTATCTGTTGCATTCGTTTATAAACCGTCTGCGGATTCCTCGGCATATCTTCATTAACAGGGGACGGAAAGACCCATTTGGAATCGGTTTTTTCTTTTAATTCCGACAGAACCTTTAGAACTGAATTCGGTAGTATTATTGTCCGCTTTGAGGTTTCTGTTTTCGGGTCGCTGATAACTAACTTTTCATCAACACATTGAGCCTGCCGTTGTATATGCAGTTCGCCTGTTCTGAAGTTTATATCATCCCATTGTAAGCCGAGAATTTCACCTCTTCGCATACCTGTTGTCAGAGCAACAAGGAGCAATTCAAACAATCCGTCATACCTTGCTTGTATGAGAAATCTCTGAATTTCATCAGGTGTGAGCACCTGCATTTCTCGTTTGACCTTTGGCGGTATCTTGCATCCGTTTGCAGGATTTACAAGTATCAGGTTTTCCTGAACTGCTTTTTCAAGTGCCGACCTGCAGTTTCCGTGAATTGCTCTTACAAGCATATCCGAAACACCTTCACCTTTAAGCTCTGTATATTGTAATCTGCCTGATTTCTTCAGGTCTGCATAGAACTGCTGTAAGTCATTTTGAGTTAAGCTTTTAAGCGGTATCTTACCGATGGATGGAATTATATGCTGATAAATTCTTCGTTCATAACCTGCCTGAGTTGATGGCTTCAGATGCATTTTGCAATAGTTCTGGTACCAGAAATCAATCCATTCACCGAAGAGCATATTTGAGTTTATTGTCTTGTGGTTTGCAATGCCACATTCTAATTTCAGTTGCTCTAATTTTTCAAGGCATTTGTATCGTTCTTTGGCAGTAACGGATTTTGTGATTACTCTGTTGTTTTCATCATAGCCAACAACAACTCTGCCTTCCCAACGTCCGTCTGCTCTTTTTCTGAGAGTTCCTTCTCCGCTTTTTCTTTTCTTAGCCAAGGTTTTCAAAATCCTTTCCGAACAGGTCTTCTATGAAATTATCAACAACCTCAGATGCTCGTTTCTGCATATCGGTTGTTACATGAGTGTATGTGTCAAGAGTGAAGGAAGCATTTGTGTGACCCAGGATTCTTGATAGAGTTTTAGCATCAACACCACTTGTCAGGGCATGAGTAGCGAAGGTGTGACGCAGGTCGTGGAAACGGATAATCGGTAAATCCTCATGTCGCAGGATAGTTTTTAATCTGTGGTATGCAGAGTAGGGAACCACAGGTAGCTTTGGGTCAAGTGGATTTTCAAATATCCATTCACTGTTTGAGCTTTGCTTTCTCTTTTTCAGAAGCTCTGCCGTACTTTCAGGCAGATATATTTTCCTTTTACCGTCAGCAGTTTTCGGTTCGCTCTGAATAACCTTACCGTCAGTTACGGTGGTCAGGCTTCTTTTAACAGTAACGGAGTTTTCGTTCTCATCAAAGTCTTCCCATTTAAGACCACAGATTTCACCTCTGCGAAGTCCCGTTGTAAGCTCAGTGTAGAAGAAGTCATACCATATCTCGTCTTGCTCAATGGCTTTCATAAATTTCTCAAGCTGCTCATCGTTGAGAACTTTCATTTCAGTTTTTTTCTTCTTTGGAGGGTTTGTGTTGAGTGTTGGATTTTTAGGAATGAGACCTTCCTTTATGGCATCATCAAATGCTTTATGCAGCATAGTGTGAACTCGCAGAACCGAACCATTTGAAAGCTCTCTTTTGAACTCTGGATGGTAGTGCTTTCTGCCACTGTTTTTTAGTTTTACATAAAGCTTTTGTAAGTCGTTTGCAGTTATGAATGCAATAGGCTTGTCACCAATGTTAGGCTTTACATAGTTATTAACTATTCTTCGGTAACCGGTCAAGGTGTTTTCTCGCAAGGTAAGACTTGCATATTTCTCAAGCCACTTATCAAGCCATTCACCAACAGTCATGTTACTGTCTTCGGTCAGCTCTATGCCGTGATACTCATTCTTTTTCTTCAGTAGCTTTTCATTAAGCTCTTTCTGAGTTTTAGCATACACATATCGGAAAATAGGTGAGCCGTCATTCTTATGACCAACAACAATTCGTGCTTCCCATTTTCCGTCCTTCTTACGAACCATACCGTCACCGCTCGGTCTTCGCTTTGCCATCTTATCACTCCTTTCTTAAGCCAACACAATATCACATAAGGTTTTGAATATCCAGAGAAATTTAATCGTATTTGTCGTTTTTCGTGTTAATAGCACAAATCGGTGTTTTATGCGTTTTTAAGCCATTTTTTCTTAAAGTGGTATGAACGGCTCCACTAAAACCCTTGATTTACCTGCGTTTATGCAATTTATGGCTCCATATGTATGTATCGTGGCTCCATAAGTATGTATATCGCAAAAGTGCCACAACCCCTTACACAGTCGGCATCGCCGTCTGTTGTGTGTTTCGAAAAGGCGTAGAAAGGCGCCTTTTCTTATTCCTGCTACGAAATCGGACGGGATTTTTGTGCTGAAAATCGCTCATTTTCCTGTATTTTCAGTAACCCATTTTATGAACGCTTCCTTTGCAACAACCTTTCTTCCGCCTACTCTTAATGTTGGAAAACCTTTTTCATCCATCAGCTCATAAGCAGATGCACGACCTATTCCGAGCACACTTGAAAGGTGTTGAGCATTTAAAAACAACGGCAGTTCATCGTAAGATTTGAATTGACTTTCTTTCATAATCTTTCTCACTTTCATATAAAATTTTTGATTTATAAATAAAAAAGGCAGACACCAAGCCATAAAAAGAAAGCAGCAAGCTTTCATTTCCGGACTTGATATCTACCCTGAGTTCTCGTTTTCACAGACGAGAGGATGTATCACTATGCCAACGCTTTTGAGTATTTTTTAGAACAGACAACACCGATTTTCTGTTTGCATTTCGGACAAATCAAAACGAAATCCACTTCACCAAAATCAGTTTCTCTTTGCAACAAAACGAGAGAGGACAGGTTTTTTATTTCAGAGCTGGGTGTAAACAATATCCGTTTGCAATCGCAAACAGGATTCGGACAATCGAAAGAAGGAAGACTTCTTCTCGTATTTTCACGACCAACATTCACTCAAACCACTCCTGACTTTTCCAAAATAAAAACACCAAACCGCAAAGAACAAATGTTCTGTTTGTGAATAGATTATAACACACCCGATAGAATTGTCAACAGCTTTTTGGAAAAAATTCTTAATGATTGGTACATTAAGACGTACTTTGAAGAGCGATTTTTAACAACGAAGTCCTGATTATAGTTTTTTGATTCTTGCTATTTCAACGTCAAAAACAGTTATGCTGTGATAATAAAGTCCAACTTGCTTTTGCAAGATTTTTTTACTTTTTTTGATTATTATATATTTTCTTCGCTTTTTTGTTTGGCGAAAAATGACGAATGATTAAATATTTTTCAAAACTTCATCGCATTTTACATCATAGAGAGTGTTGTTTAAGTGAATAAAAATATCTCGGAAATAGTTTTTCTTTTCTTTGACTTATGCAGTAAAAATTTTTAAACTTAGTGCAGTAGGGTTATCATAATCGAACTTGACAAACTATCATTGTGATGATACAATGCAAGTGTAACATTGCAATGATATAGGAGGTTTTGCTATGAGCAAAATAGAAATACTTCACGGAACAGACCACATCATTGAAGTTCCTGATATAGATAAAGGCAATGAAAAAAATGATTACGGAAAAGGTTTTTACTGCACCCGCATTCCTGAAATGGCAAAGGAATGGGCATGTAAACAAAACACGGACGGCTTCAGTAACAGATATGAATTAGATTTGACGGATTTGCGTATACTTGATTTGACAGATTGCAAACATACCGTTCTTAACTGGATTGCGATTTTACTTGAACACAGAACTCTTTCTTTGGATTCTGAAATTGCAATTGATGCTAAGGATTACATCATAGAACATTTTTCTATAGACACTTCTGAATATGATGTAATTATCGGATACAGAGCTGATGATTCATATTTCAGATATGCAGAAAGCTTTGTTGAAAACGGATTGTCTTTACGCAGTTTAAACAAGGCTTTACATCTCGGAAAGTTAGGGGAGCAAACAGTTCTTATATCTAAAAAGGCATACAATCAAATTAAGTTTATTGATGCTGAACCTGTGGATAAAACTATCTATTATCCGAAATTCATTGACCGAGATACTAAAGCAAGAGAAGCTTATAAGAATGATATCAGGAAAACTAAATCCTATCGTGATGATATATTTGTTATGGATATTCTTAGAGAGGAGATAAGAAGCGATGACCCACGCATACAGCAAATCGTATCTGAGTAATGCTAAAAACAGACTTGCTCAATTTTTTGATTATGCTATAAATGATTGTGGTTTTAGAAGTGACTGGATTACAAAGCTGTTTGTTATATCCGGTTATGCTGAACAATTCGAACGAGGAAATCCTTCAATTCTTGCAGGAATGTCAGGTATAGAACTTTCTCAAAATGTTATCAAAAAAATCTATCCCGAAAAAGATTTACCTGAGCCCAGGTTCGGTAACGATAAATCACCTGAGTATTGGGCAGGTTGGGCATTGGCAGAATACCAATGGCAAACAGGAAGACGATTTAAAGATATTTTTGAATATGCACCTTTATCAGAAATAATATCCATGTATTCAATCTATCATGAAATGGATGTTTCTCATTTTGTTGAAGCATTAAATAATTATTATATAAAGTTCAATGCAGATACGAAATTAAAACGCATCAGAGAAAGCAGAGGTTTATCGCAATCTGAACTTGCGCTCCATTCAGGCGTGCATCTTCGTTCTATTCAGATGTATGAGCAAAAAGCAAATGACATAGATAAAGCTCAAGCACAAACATTATATAAGTTATCAAGAGTTTTAGGATGCGATATAGAAGACCTGTTAGAAAATCCAATGGATTAAAAGAAAACGGCACGGAAATCCGTGCCGTTTAGTCATATAAATACTATTCTTTAATCAAAAAGAGAGTGCATTTTCTTGCTGATTTTACTAATTTAAAGGTTTATGTTTTATGCAAAACATAGAAATATTTTTTTGCTTGAAAAAACACTGAAGTATTTTCAAGAAATTGTCATATATAAGTGAGGCTGTTTTCAGCTTCTTAAAGAAAAAAGTAAAATGATGGATGATTATATGACAACCCCTATTTCAAATGCTAAGTACATTAAATCCGGTGAATTGAAAATTTTCTCAAAAGAAGTTTTTGATTTCGTTAACTTTTATAACTCGAATGGATATCTGATAACCGGAGATGCACCATATAAATATTTCTCTTCAAAACGCCTTATCGTTATCAGTAGTTGTAAAATAGAAAAACATGGTGCTATTGATTATATTTTCGGATACGGCAATATCTACATTATGCAATATTCGAGTATTGATGAAACATATTGTGCATATGTGAAATACACAAAAACACCTTCCGTTATTTATGTTGAACCGGATGTAACAATTGACCTTGGAAAACAAAGTCTTCCGAAATTAACGCTTCACGAGTCGAATACTCAACATTCCTGGGGATTTGATTATCTCAGATGTAAAGATGCTTTTGACTACATTTTACGCAATAAATCTATTGATGAACTGCCTGAAATAGTTGTGGGAGTGATTGACGATGGTGTTGAGAGCGTTGGATCGGTATTAGGAAACCGACTTTTAGCTGCACACAGCTTTGTTGGTGATTCCTCACAAGCACAAATTTCTAATATGGGACACGGTGCCAAGGTTTGCAGTGTTTTAATGGAAAATACTTTGGAAAATGTTAAGGTTATTTCATATAAAATATTTTCAGAACGGGAAACAGCATTGGCGATATTAAGATTAGCAGAAATTCAGGCAGAGCTTGATGGTGTGGATATTGTAAACAGCAGTTATGGTATGTTTGTTAAATTCGAAAGCAGATTGCAGAAGCCTTTGCATATTGCTTCTGCAGGTAATGTAAAATGCAATGTTCCTCAATATCCTGCTGCTTGTGATGGTGTGGTGTCTGTTGCAGGAATTACGAAAGATGGAATGTTGAGTGAGACCTCAACATTTGGCGAATGGGTTAATGTAGCAGCACCCAGTGAAAACATTAAATTACCATCGACATATGGGGTGGATGAATACGGCGATTTTTCCGGAACCTCTTGTGCTACACCGTTTGTAACATCGGTATGTGCAATGATTAAAACCCAATATCCTGATTTGAATAACCAACAAATCAAAGAGGTTTTATACAGTTCGTGCAATAAAGCGGATATTCCTGTTCAACACGGCATCGTTAATATGTTTAATGCTGTTACTTACTTGGATGGTAGAAATACCAAAGAAATCGATTTCAGCCGTGCAGATAAAGAGTTGATAATGGTTTAATTTATGGGGTTGCGGAGTGCAACCTCTTTCTTTGTATTATGCAGTAAAGTTTTTTACATTAGCAAAGGAAAAGAGAGCAGGGAATGACCTGCTCTCTTAAAATATGTTTGGGTATGTATCAGACATCTCCTGACTTATCGTAAACGGATTCGGCAATAAGCTTAACACCTAACCTGAAACCGTCTATGAAAGCTTCTTTTTCAAGGATATTATTCATATCAGTCATACAGTCCTTGACTTTCTCATAAACCTCTTTCTGTTGAGGGGAGAGGAGAGTGGAAAGCTTCTCCTCGTTTTTAACAGCCTTGTCCAATAACTGTGAATATTCACTACCACGAGTCAGGTGCTTCTCGCACGGGCATATGTTACCGTAGAATAAATCTTCAATCATTCGCATCCGAAGTATCCTCCCAGCTGACATAAGAAGAGGACGACTCGTTATCGAACATTCCCGATACTGAGTCGCCCTCTTTTAACATTTTTTCTGCTACTGAAATTGAATGCTTCACGATAAGCATATCAAGCCAAGTCTTTATGTCGTAATCAACAGGTCTTCCTTTATGAAAAAACTCTTGTATAACATCACTCATGACATGGTATTTCTCGCCTGCATAAATTTCTTCAATAGTATATTGTGCCATATCTGCACCTCCTTTGCAGTACAAACATATACCACAAAGAGTTTTATAAGTCCAGAGATTTATTTGTAAAATTGTCTGCTTATAAAAAACTAAATATCAGCATTTTGAACCTTTAATATACCTTTGACAATATCAGGATTGTTTTTTGAAGTGATTTTATAAGGTATCTCTATGATTTTGTCTTTAATAAACAAAATTGATGGGAACGCAACAGTTGTATTATGTTTTATATAATCTACTTTCAATTTTACGATATAATTATCGTCATCAGAATAAATTGAATAGCAAAAAACACTATTCAATTCATCTATAAAATCATCACTAAAGTTTGGCACATATCCAGGTAAGCCGTAGGGGCGATGAGTATAATTAGTAACACGATTTTTTTCGGATTCTGAATACTCAATATATTCTGCTGTGCTGTCAATTCCAAACAAGATTCTCATATCGCAATCGTTTAACAGATAGCCCATTTCGTCATTTTTGAAAACAGGAAAATCTATCAAAGTCGACAAAGATTTCTGAGGAATTTCAAATGTTATTTCTATATCTTCATCTATTGCCTTGCCACAGTTTTGAACAGCTAATCGCAGGCATTTTTTATCAGAAAATGCTTTTTCTACAGGTGCCCAATCCATTGCGTTTGATATAGTTTTGTGTAGCTCTTTTATTTTTTTGTACTTAGTTATTTCTTCTGAACTTCCTTTTAAGTTTGAGCTACCATACACACTTATAGATATAGTATCTTTACAAAGATTACCTAAATCAAAAAAATCATCAGGGAGTTGTAACTCCAACTGATCAGCAACTTCTGTGAGAAATTTTCTTTCCTTATCATCTATATCTACTGGACTGTTTAAACTGACAAAGAAAGGATTAGTGACAGGGGTTCTTTTTCCTATATTCATTTCTGAAATGTCTTGGTACATTGATTTGATTGTATCAAGATATTGCTGCATTGAAGTTTGAGTGTTTAACTTAAAAGTATATACGGATGCGTCTTCTGATAGTTTATCTTTTTCATCTATACCCATTAGCTTTAGATCAGAAAGATTGCTAGCCGTTGTTTCCTTGACCTTTTTGTCAGAAAGAAAATACATCGAAAGTTGCGCAAAGAATAGTTTCTTGAATTCTTCATTCGATGAATATGTAAAGTATATGCCTCGATCTTTATATTTTTCACGGAAGGCTTGAATCTTTTTATACCCTTTTTCGTTCATTTGAGATGGGGATATTGGCTTATCACAGAAAAACATAAATACCTGCTTGTTTGACTGAAGCATAATCTCTATTTCTTCTTCCGTACCAGAACCGTATTCGTCGGTAGGTGAACCGAACTTTGTCCAAAATATCGCAACAGCAGCATCACACTTATTTACGAATTGCTCATTCAATAAAGTCTGTGGTTTCCCACCAGATTGTGCGTATGAACTTTTGCTCCAGTGCCGAGTTTTAATTGTTATACCTAAGGGATCGGCATATAGCTCATTAAATTCATCAACAGCCGCTTCAATTAATGCTACCTCTGCTTGTACATCATTGGGACAAGAGATAAGAAGGTTATATAAAGTTACATTTTGAGCCATTTGGTCACCTCGTTTTATTTAAAACCATTTCCATTTTATTATCAAAGCGCTAATATGTAACGCTATATAACCGCATACAATAAGCACCATTTGCCATACTGTTGGATACACAGATAAAACCCAATATAAAAGTCCTATGTGTACACAATAAAAAATCATATATAAAAAACTGCCTAATGCTGGTGCTGAGCTTTTTCTGTAATACAACCCAACTATTGCATATGTAAAGAAATATATCAATGGTTCAGCACCTAAGTTTAATATTAGTGGAGATAGAGTTATTGGGATATTATATAGTGTTATAGTTATTCCTTTGTCCAATACTTCAAACGGATTTGGCATTGCAAATTGTCTTATTAAAGCAAAAACGCCTGATAGAAATAAATAGATTTTTATTTTAATTTTCCTCCTAATAAAAAAATTATAATTTAAATCATTTCTCAAACAACGATGACATTTTATTTCTTATCGTTGTATCACTTGGCACTTCTCTCACACCATAGCCCATGATGCGTCCATCCGAATGATGGCGTAAATGAGGTAATATAAATTCATGAAACAAGTCTGTTGCGAACTCATATTTTCCTCTGCTAAGTAAAGCTCCTCTAAGATAACCGTTCATTATTCCTGCGGCAAAGTCAGCAAGCTGTATACCGGCACTTTGAGAACTGCATTCTGTAAGAATGCCTGAGTAAATGTTCTTGTATTTGATAAAATCGCCCTTTACCGCAATTTCATGACAAGCGGTTTTCAGCTTTTTGACCTTGTCAGGATTAAGCTCGTCCATTATTATAGTTGCAAAATCATCAGGTTGGGCCTCCATGTTTACTCGCTGCATTGCTTCCTGTAGATGAAACTTAAGCATTTCTTCTTCGGAATGATAACACGACTGAGTGTACACACAAGTAATAGTAAAAATAAACTGAAGAGAATCCTTATCTACTGCACGGTTGAAAACACGGCGATAATAGCCTTCCAAGGTTTTTTCTGGCATACTTTTTAAGAATTCTGAACGATATTTTCCTTTATGAACTCTCCAAAGGTCCGACCACTTTATTTCGTCGTTCAGTGGAATATTATACTTAGTGTTTAATTTTTCAATTTCATTCTGAAATTTACGATAATCATCAGCAGAAAAACGCACATTTGAGCGTATGTAGAAAGGATGACTGTGGCGAAATGTCTCGCTTGGCTTCTTGTTATATGCACCAGCTTCATCGGTGAAAACTAAATATGTTTCGCTCACGATTACGTTCCTTTCTTAAAAATAATAATATGATAACTATGCTTAACTATCTTTTTTTGAATCACAACAGGTGTCATTACCTTTCAGATCATTTATGAAAGAAGATTCGTTTAGCTTTACCAAGGTAAATATCCATTTTCCGCCCCAGAAAATTGTTAAAATACCAAAAATACCCGTTAAAATTACAAAAACTGCAGAAAGTACTGCAGCAGAACCTTCGATATCCCAAATATCATTAAAGGTTGCTGTAAGCAAAGTGGTTAAACATGATAAAAATGTTCCCAAGAATGATAAAACAGTTCCGCCACTTGCTGATTTAAAATATTTATTATAAATGAGCCTTGCTTTTGACTCATTAATAGTAACAGCGAATTCTTTTGTATTATCAAATACTTGTAGTTCAGTTTTTTGTGTGCGTGTTTTCAAGGAGGTGTTGACTGTAGTATTCATATTAAACCTCCATATAAAGGCTCATATCCAAAATAGGAAATGCCGTTTTATTAAGTCGATATGCATAAAAAATAACAAAAATCTTTTTATCATTTAACGCCCCTATTTCAACAGGTTTAGTGATTCCTGTACCTAACGAATTTGTATAATTCGTTAAATCAAAAATAACTCTACCGTTTTCAGGAGATTGTATTGATGTTTTTGTTTCATTGCTATCATCATAAAGAAATTTAAATTCTATATTTATTGACTCATCATCCGTTAAATCAATTTCTAAATTTACAGATTCATTGCTAATGCAACAAATTCTGTTTGAATATACTAATCTTTTATTGTCGCAAACGACTTCCGTCATAATCACTTTCCTCCATTATTATCTGGCGTAGATTTAACACCCTCAAGAATTTTCTTGGTGATTTCGCCCTGTATTTCGGGTGAGTTGAAAGCTCCATCAAGCATTCCGTTAAAAAGTCCCGTCATTATGTTACCAGCAGCACTATACTTGGCCGTATTTTCCAACTCGCTTTCCTTACGAATCAATTCATTTTCATGTTCTTTTTGCATAATTTCAAGTTTGTGTTGGTGGTCTTTTTCTTTTGATTCCATTTCAAGCCGATGTTGCTCACGAATGGCCTCAATGTCAACCTTATGTTGTTCCATAAGTTTTTCAATTTCATGTTCATTTGCTAATTTAAGCTTGTTTGTTTCAGATTCTGCTTGACTTTTAGCAAGAAAGAAACTAACGATACCGCTAACAATTGCGGGAACACATGCTATCAATAAAGTTTTTAATACTTCCATATTACTTGTCCTTTCATTCCGCTGTGGCTTGTCCGTTCATAAATATTTGGAGTAGCCAATTACGGAGTTTTATTAGTTTCAATCCTGTTTTTGACTTCGTCGAATTCTTTCTTACGGTCTTTTTGCTCTAATCGCATAAAAGCCAGCAAGCACATTTGGTACGTCTCATCATACCAATGTTCTAATTCTTCCGAAGACATTTCTGCGACTACCTTTTTGTAGTATCTTTTGTCGGAAGGATCTACATTGTTATGTCTAATATTGAGGTTGTTAAATGCATAAAACAAATCACTTTTAAAAGAATTGTCAATTTGACTCAATGCTCTTTCTTGTGGTTCAAGCTGACTTGCCAAAACAATCAAAGTCGCTTTCTTAGCCTCGATATCGCCCTTCATTGAGTGATGGTGGTAAGAGAGAATCTTGTGCGAGACATCTTCGGGAATCTGTTCTAATTCAGACACTGACAAAGCAACATTATCATGTGGGACAAAAATTATTATTCCGTTTTCGCTGCTTTGAACGTAATTAAGTGCATCGATTACTTTGTTGATATGTTGAAGGTAGAAATGCTTATTTAATTCTCCGAAGAAGAACCGATCATCAAAATGGAGAACAAAATTGTAGATGTACTCGCAAAAGGAAACAAGATAATCCATGTCAAAATCCTGCGGTTGCTCTACAAAATGAAACCCAAACTCTTCATCAAACTCATCCAAATCAAGGCAAGTCCCACGGAAATAGAACCCCTCAAAATTCAAAGAAATCAGATCGGCCAATGACTTTCCGTCTCGCTTATCTTTTCCGTAAAAAAGATCGAACAGCTTGGAATATTCTTTTTTAGGATTTACTTTCGCTGAATTAAGAGCTTGTGCAAAAGTTCTACGCATATAAATTCACCCGGCTTTCTTGCGATTGATGCTTTAATTCAAATAACTTTCTATTATAGACTTGATTTGCTTAACTTCCTTAACAGGATCTATGCCATTGATAAGCATTCTAAATAGAGGTTCAGTCAAGCTAAGATATTTATCTAAAACATCCTGCGGTGGAACTAATACCTCAATTTTTTTAATAGACTTTACATTCAAACTTTTGAAGAAAGATCCTTCATCTAAGTTGGATGCAACAAATTTTTGCATATATGGACTAAACAAGAACTGTCTTAAATAGAACGAAGGAATCTTTGTAGGTCTAATTGCGGTCATATTTCTGCCGATAGCACAGGTTACATTCTCAGGGATAATACCTATGGCACCCGCTCTTCCGGCATTTGTTACAACAAAGTCTCCTTCTTTCACTTCGATTTTAGAAGTCCATATTTCATAATCTTGTTTCGATATGTAATATTTACTTCTAACATCAATTCTTCCGTTTTCAACAATATTATCTAACTGCAACAGGTAATAACGTTCATCTTCGAATCTTTCTTCCGGCTTTTTGCTATGGAGACAGTCAACAATTGAACAGATCTTCAAAATATTTTTTGTTTCCCACCCCACAGGGGTTTCTATGCCCAATTTTTCGTTGTATTCTAATTTTCCACCGAATGAACGATAAGGTTTTCCGTCATTAGGAAATTCAAATTGTACAAACCATCTGTTAAACATCAAATCTAAGATATCATTGAGTTCTTCGGAAAAATACAATCTAATATTATTTGCTTTTTTCTGAAGCAAATTTGATGCCTCAGATAAATCGAGAGTTTTATATTCCAATTCATGCTTGAAGTATGTACTGGGGGATAAACGATAATCAGATTTCTTAATCTTCTCATAAGAAGCCAAAACAGAAAATCCGTCTTCGACTTTTCTGTTTACAAAAGCATCAACAATTCTCATCTCTTCCTCAGGAGACAAGATGGTTTTTTGATTTCTTTCGGTTTCCTTGCTTTTGGAACCTAATATGGATGCTTCCACAAAAATTACGTCATCATCAGAATAGTTGTTTTCTACAAACAAAACGGAAACGTTGGTTCCTGTTGTTGAGAAAATATTACTAGGCATTGTAACCACGCCACGTAACATATGTTTATCGATAAGAGTTTTCCGAATTCGAGCATCTATACCTTTGCCTTTTGTTAGGAAAGGCGTCGGAATAACGATTGCAGCTTTTCCGTTAGGAGCAAGAGAAAACAAGATGTGCTGGACAAACATAAGATATGTTGCCATTGAACCTTTATCTTTTTCGGGAATATTGGGAACGCCGGCAAAAAAGCGTTGTTTGTGTTTGTCACCTGCTAACTCATCTCTAATATCCGAAAAATCCGTGTTGAACGGAGGATTGCTGACAATATAGTCAAATGTTGCTAAAGCATCACCTGATTTGTTTTTGTGAAAAGGTCTCAAAAGCGTATCATCGTGAACGATGTTAGGAAGAGAGTGCACAAGATTATTCAAAATCAGGTTCAAACGCAAAAATTCGTTTGATTTTTGAGAGATATCTTGAGTGTATATTGTACAGTTATTTTCTCCAATTTCGTGTGCGAGGGTCAATACAAGTGTTCCTGTACCTGCAGCAGGGTCATATACGGTTGCATTGGTTGCACTATCAGGAACCATAATTTTTGCTATGATGGAAGCAATAGAATGAGGGGTGTAATACTCTGCATATTTACCGAAATCCTTATTGTAATCTTTGATAAGGTACTCGAAAATCTGAGCAAAGAAGTCGTACTTCTGCTCAAACACGCTTTCAAAGCTACAATTGGCAATTTTGTCGATGATCGCGGAACAGAATTCATCTTTTTTATCTTCTTCAATTACATGTTGGGAAACCCCGGCAAAAAGACTCATTTTAGCCTGACTACCAGTTTTAATTGAAAAAATATCAATATTAAAAGTGGCTATATCTTTTAAAGTTTCGTCAAAAACTTTGTGAAATCCAGTTTTATTCTTTTGATTAAAGAGATGGGAGATTAAGTGTGTTTTCTTAAGCTTAGCGGTGTTAGGTTCAAAACCGAGCAAAAACAGTTCGTAGTCATCGTCGCTCATTTTTGAGAGATTTTCTTCAACTTCAGATGAAGAAAGTTTTGCCAATGATTTATCCACTTTCTTTGCTTCGAAAAGGAACTTATCGTTGAGGAACTTATAGAGAAATGCTTCCGTGATGATTTTGTATTCGCTGGAAGCGTTTCCTAAACCTTTATTGGCACAAACTGCCTTAAGGTTATCAATCATCTGTTTGGTTTGCAAGGTTATATTCGTATCCATTATGATGCAAAATTCCTTTCAGTAAAGTATTCATTCGAGATACATACGCCCACGTATTTGACCTGAGAAGCGGTGTATTTCAAATCGTGCTTTTCAAACTCTTTCTTTATCATCGGGAACATACCCTGCATAAAGTAAGGTTCATTATCAAGCAGATGGCTGTTGGCGATAATCTGTGCATCAACACTGTGCTTTAGGCTAAGAAGAATATGGTTGATAACAACATCACCTGCGATAGGAGGCGGTGTTTCTCGTAAACGCTTATGGGTTCTCATAAACTTAACATCGCCTTCATATTTAGCTGCGAGCATACTATCAGCATGATTTTTGCGTTCAGCTTCTTTTCTGATGCGTTCAAGTTCTACCATATGAGCTGTCATTTCATCTGCTGTAAGTTCTTCAATGTTCTTTTTAGCGAGCAAACGCTGAAGCTCCTCAAGCAAGGTGATATACTCAGGGTCTTTAGGATCGAGCGTATTTTGAACTGCTCTGCGAGTGCGTTCAAGAGTTTCACGGAATTTATCTGCGATAATCAATTCGTTTTCAGAAACCTTTTTGAACTTGAATTCAATTTGATCTAAGGCAAGGTTTAAGATTGCACTCATATCCTGCGCATCTTCCAAAACCTGCTTTTGATTCATAATATTGATGCGGTTGCAAACCTCATTATAAAGTGCAGAAACTTTATCAAGATCGAATTTATCGCTAATATCATCGTAACCAAACAACTTGGCAATATTGAATAACTCCTTATACAGCTCAAGAGCGTGACGAACATCAAGAAGTTCTTTCTTATCGTCAATAGCCGAGATCTGCTGAGAGAAGATCTCAGCGTTATCTGTATCAAATAAAAAAAGTTTCTCTTTGATGGTTTCCAAGTCTTTAGCGATATCCTCTTTGGACTTAAAGATGTTATCGTACTGCTTAAAGGCATCGCCAAGTTCCGCCTGCAATTCATCAAAGTATGCTTTATTCGTTTTATCAAACTCTGCACGAATATCAGCAAAATCCACTACATAGCCATAACGATATCCTTTGTAAGGACGGTTTACTCTAGTTAATGCCTGCAGCAAATTGTGGTCTTTGATAACACGACCAAGATATAATTTTTTAAGTCTTGGGGCATCAAAGCCGGTAAGAAGCATATTGTAAACGATAAGAAAATCAATAGTTCCTTTCTTAAATGCAGTTACATAGCCTTGTCGGGTTTCTTTGTCATCTACATCGTGAAGGATCAACGCAGAAGAAAATTCGGTGTTTTTCATTTTCTCAAACACAACTTTGGCTTGATCTGAGGAATCGCAAACGATCATTCCGCCGATAGTATCGTCGTTAATAGCAATGCGTGATTTGCGGAAATCGTCGGTGATGTACTCTACAAGCGGTGTGACATATGCAGGGTGAGCGTACATATCCTTCTTCTGCAAAGAACCTTTCAGCATCTCAATACTTTCAAGAGCTTCCTGCATTCTCTTTCTGTACGTGGTAGAGATACCCTCACGAATAAGCTTCAAAGTATAACCGTCAGCAATAGAGCGGTTATAGTAATATTTGTGAATATAATTACCAAATACAGCTTTTGAATCATATTTACTGCCGGAAACAGGTCTGCCTTCGTCGTCATAAATAGTGCCGATCAAAGGAGTTCCGGTAAGTGCAATCATAACAGCCTCTCTATCGGAAGATAAGAGGTTAGCAAGGAAAGAACCTGTAGGTTTATAGCTACGATGAGCTTCATCAAGGAAATAAATACGCTGGACATTTACGGCATAGTCAGACTTTTTGACAATGGATTCTTTAGAAAACTTTTGAATGTTGACTACCGTAATGGTCGCTTTACCGGTATTGTTGGAAGTGCCGGTAGTTTGAATGTTCTTGATGAAATCCTCTTTGGAGTTGATTTCTTCGACTTCAAGACCACGTGCACGGAATTCATTAGCAGCTTGAGTCAAAAGGTCCAAACGGTCAACAACAAAATAAAACTTCGCAATCGTGCCATGTTTTTGGAAATAGTCCGTCAAGTAACGAACATTGTAATAAGAAAGCGCAGTTTTACCACTGCCCTGAGTGTGCCAAATAATACCGTTCTTAACTCCTTGATCCAGTTTATTCTCAATGGCTTTGGTTGCAAAGAACTGAGGATAGCGCATCAAGTGTTTCTCAAGGTGCGTGATGCCGTTCTCATCTGTTTTTTCTACGTAAGCAATCGCATACTTCAAGAACGTCAAAAGTCGCTCAAAAGAGAACACCGAGGTTATAATGCTATTGGTGGGTGTATCAATAGCACGGTTTGTAATATATTCAGGAGTGTGTTTAATAGATACTAAATTGTTGTCTTTAAGGATAAAGTTTTCTTTATCTTCATCTGCTTCAGGAACAGAAGAAATCAGTTTAGGATCTTCTTCACGAAAATGGCTAAAGAACAACTTTTTATAACTGCTTGCCGCATAGAAAGCGCCCTCCAACGGAACAACTTCATTATCGTCATACGGACTGTTGTTGGAGAAAACCATAATTTGGGTTAAGTTGATAAAGCGACGAAATTTCTTGTTTTGAACACGGGTATTCATTCTGTCGTACTCAGCCTTAATACCGTTTTTATTGTTCGGCTTCTTAACCTCGATAAAGGCAAGAGGAATACCATTTACAAGAGGAATAATGTCAGGGCGAAACTCATCAGATCCGTTCTTGTAGGTAAGTTCTGTTACAACATTAAAGCTGTTTTTAATTCCTGAGACATCCTCAAAATCAATCAGTTTAATCCCTTTATATCCATTCAGCAAAATAGAATAGAACGCCCTGCCGATATCTTCGTTATCGAGAATAAGCTTCAACTCATTGACGAGCTTTTGAGTATCGGCGACAGTATATTCAACACCGTTGATTCTATTTATTGCAGCACAAAGCAGATCGACAAAGATGTTGGTATCTTCATCAATCAAGCCTGTGCCTGTATAATTTTTGAGAGATAAATACTCGTACCCTAAACGAGTAAAATGCACCAATGCAGGTATCTTCACACGTGAATTTTCATTATGTAGCATTGTGCAACCTCCTTGAATCTGGATAAATATTAAAATAAGTACAACAAATTAAATTTATACATAGTGTATTATAATACAATTATTTACAAATTTCAATAAAATATAATACTACCAAAATACCATCTACTTATATATGACAAAAAACAACAAATATTTCAGGTTTATTTTATAATTTTTAAATTTTCAGCGGATTGCATAGTTGGCGGGGTGGTGGGTTGGTTAATATGACGGTGAATATAGGACTATAAAGTCAAAGTTTTTTGGTATAATTGTGGTGATGGAATTATAGCAGTATAAAATCAATGTGATATGATATAATTAAAAAAGTAATTATAGCAGTCAAAAATTATTTTTTAATGGTACAATAAAATAGGACTCAAAATTTAATATTTTGTTATATTATTATTTAAACCCTGGAAAATTTATATAGGGGATGGGTTTAGGTTTAATACTTTTATATGAGATAATAGCGAAAATTATAAAAGGAGGTGTGTTTATGATATTTAAGTGTGTTGGTAAAAGAAAGGTTCCGTATATGTCCCAAGAGAAGGTTTTGGTTGCAACTGAAATTTCTGCTCCGACATTAGAGGATGCTAAAAGATTTTTTATGTGTGAATATGCAAAAGAAGAATATGATGGTTTGTTTGATGAACAACCTTGTGAAGTGTGTTTTAGTTAATATGACAGTAAAATGTATTGAGTTAGGTTAGTAAATTACATAAGAAAAAATTAAGGCAGACGAATTTATCGTGTGATAAATCCGTTTGCCTTTTCTTTGAATTATGCAGTAAAGTTTTTTACTGGTTTGTTAATATGGAAATGTGGCGGAAGGTATGGTATAATGTGGTTGGTAATTAAGAATTAACAGGTGAAAGCGTATGAGAAAATATCCTATCAGTAAAGAGTTCTTTCCGTTTTCATATTTCGCTCCGCCCATTAGCGAGAAATTTCTTGCCATGGCTGTGCCTAATATGAAAACACCAAAATACATTTATAAAGACAAGGCTCTTGATGTGAAGCGCTATGAGATTGAAAGCTATGATGGTGAAAATATCGAATGCTTTTTGATATCACCGAAGGGCATTAAAGAGGATGCTCCCTGCCTGATTTACATTCACGGTGGTGGATTCGTGCTTTCCGCAGCAGGTTATCACTATAAAAATGCTATGCGTTATGCAAAGGAGGTAGGGTGCAAGGTAGTGTTTGTTAATTACCGATTGGCACCGCAAAATCCTCATCCCGTATTTTTTGAGGACTGCTATGCTGCCATGTGTTGGGCATATGAAAATGCCGGAAAGCTTGGTATCGACACCTGTCGCATAGGCATCGGCGGTGACAGTGCAGGCTCCACTCTGGCAGTTGGCGTTTGCATGATGGCGAGAGAGCGTAAGCATCCCGTAAAATTTGCTTTTCAGATGCTTCCGTATCCATTCCTTGATGGTAGGAACAACAGCGAATCCTGCAAGAAATTTACTGACACGCCTATGTGGAATTCTAAGCTTTCTGAGCTAATTGCACCTATGATAAAGGTTGACAAGAGCCGTCCTGATTATATTTATTCTTCTCCCGTGGAGGCTGAAAGCTTTGAGGGTCTTCCGCCTGCGTATATTGAAACCGCAGAATTCGATTGCCTTCACGATGACGGTGTTTTATATGCCGGAAAGCTTCGCTCTGCGGGCATTGAGGTAGTCTTAAACGAAACTAAAGGCACAATGCACGGTTTTGACATTATGCAGAATGCAACGGCGACAAAGATGGCGCTTAAAGAGAGAATTGCATTTATGAAAAAGAAATTCTGATTGAACGACAAATAAGAATTTGGAGGTGAACAGATGGCGAAGTATATTGCAGATATACTCACGGGGTGTCGCATTTTCGGCAGTATTTTGTTGCTGTTATTTCCTGTGTTTTCGTTAGAGTTTTACGTTATATATCTCCTCTGTGGTTTTAGTGATATGATAGATGGTACAATTGCCAGAAAAACAAACAGTAGCAGCAAGTTTGGAAGCCAACTGGACACGATTGCTGACCTTGTTTTTGTAGTGGTATCTATGATTAAGTTGTTGCCAGTAATCCATATTCCTAGGTGGTTGTGGATATGGGGTGGTGTGATTGCGGTTATCAAAATCAGCAATATCATATGGGGATATGTTTCTAAAAAACAGTTTATATCCTTGCATACGATTATGAACAAAGTAACAGGACTCCTTCTGTTCTTATTGCCTTTGACAATATCCTTCGTGGAATTGAAATACACCGCCATAGTTGTATGCTCTGTCGCAACCTTTTCTGCAATTCAAGAAGGGTTTTATATTATTACAGATAGTGGACCCAAGTAATCTAATTCCAATTTGTTGAACTATGGTTCAAAAATGAGACGTACTGCCAAAAATCCCATTTGCATTCAGCAAGTGGGATTTTACTTTTTACTTCTTACTTCTTCACTATTACCTCATAAAACTTTTGAATAGGATTTTTGGAAAGTAAAAAGTAATAGGTAAGAGTTAAGAAGTGTGGGCGGGACACCCGCACCTGATTGTACTTTCAGATTGTGTGTGATATAATTATCTCATTTCTATAACAATAAGAAATGTGATGTCATCACAGAACGGTGCCAAATGCTGTGATATAATGAGGCCACAAAGAAAAAAGGAGGACGTGAATATGTCTGCTATCAACATCAATAAAAACAATTTTAAAAGTGAAGCATTAAATTCTGAAAAGAAAGTCCTTCTGGACTTTTGGGCTCCTTGGTGCGGTCCCTGCCGTATGGTAGTACCGATTGTGGAAGAGATCGCCGATGAGCGCTCCGATATCAAGGTCGGAAAGGTCAACGTAGATGAAGAAGCGGAGCTGGCA